>NZ_CP141048.1:608333-912500 GCF_034627025.1 Microvirga lotononidis
GAGCCCTTCGAGACCTTCGAGGATCGCTTCTACGCAGCCGCGCAGGAGGGCTACGATCTCGTTTTCGTAAGCCAAGTCTTCTTCAATTCGGGCTTTGCGCTCGACGGACGCCACCTTGCGGAATGCAATCGCGACGGCGCGATGATCGTGATCGACGGCTATCACGGCTTCATGGCGCGGCCGACCGATCTCGGCAGCATCGCGGAACGCGTGTTCTACATCGCCGGAGGCTACAAATATGCAATGGCCGGCGAAGGCGCATGCTTCATGCACTGCCCGCCCGGTTGGGGCCCACGTCCGCGCGACACGGGCTGGTACGCGGCTTTCGGCAACCTCACGAACGCGCAGAGCGGACAGGTCGGCTACAGCCAGGACGGCTGGCGCTTCATGGGCTCGACGTTCGATCCTTCGGGTCTTTACCGCTTCAACGCGGTGATGCGCTGGCTTGCCGAGGAAGGCATCACGCCCGGCATCATCCACGCTCATGCCAAGGCTTTGCAGCAGCATTTCCTGCGCGGCATCGGCGGTTCCGCCCTGTTCGAGCAGGCCTCGCTCGTGGTGCCGGCCGACGAAATGCGGCGCGGCAATTTCCTCACCTTCCAAGCCCCCGAAGCTCAATCGATCTATCGCGATCTCGCGGAGCTGCGCGTGGTCACCGACGTGCGTGGACAACGCCTGCGGATCGGTTTCGGCATCTACCAGACGGAAGAGGAAGTGGATGATCTCGTGCGCCGCATCGACGAGGCGGGTGCGCTCGAATCCGTCCCCGTCAGCACATCCTCGGCGGCATGAGCATCAAAACAGCGAGCGGGGCAGTCCAAGGCTGCTCCGCTAAAGCATCGAACGCAAAAGTGGGAACCGGTTTTGCGTGGAAAGATGAGTCAAACCAAAAGGTGAGAGCATCGGAAGCGAGTTCGATTTCACGTCCGATGCTCTAACCCGCACGCACCTGCCAGGCGAGATAGGCGATTGCAGTGCCGACGCTGATCAGGTTGAGCCCGAGCAGGAAACCCAATAGCCATACGGACGTCACCGGCAGATTGGCCCAGAGGACGAGGGACAACACGATCCCGACCATGCCGCTTCCCAGCACCCAGCCCCAATTGGGAAAGGGCCGGATCGTCAGGGCGAAGACGACTTTCGAAATCCCCTCGATCATGAAGAACACGATCAGGAGGAGCGTGATCGTCGCCAGGCCCTGGGCAGGATCGCGCAGGAACAGGAAGCCGATCAGCACGGCGAGGCAGATGGAGATCAGCTGCAGCCAGAAATGCGGCACGTGCCGTGCACTGATGAGGCTGAGCGCCTGCACGAAGCCGCTGATCACCAGGAGCCAGCCGAGAAGAACGATGACGGCCGTTGAGGAGAAGACGGGATAGATGATCGCCAGGAAACCGGCGGCGATCAGCAGAACGCCCTCGACGAGATACCACAATGAATAACGCTTGACCGCATCCCGCATCGCCTCGCGGAAGACTTCCGCCGCGGCGTCCAACGACATCGCCATCGTACCCTCCGGACCCTTGCAGAGGATCTTACGCTGCCGGGGCGGCCGACGCTATACCCTCACCCGGACTAGGAGCATGCGCTTTCGACAGGGCGGCCTGAAGCTTTGCCTCCTGCTCCGGCGACAGGGAGGAGCGGATGATGCGTCCCTTGAACCCCGACAGCTCGGCCAGAACCTTCTCGGGCTGAGACTTCCGGATCAGCAGGAACAAGGCGGACGTGTCGGGCTGAAGGGTATTGCCGATGGATTGAATGAACTCGTCGTTGATGCCGTAGTCGATCAGGCTGCCGGACAAGGCTCCGGAGCCGGCTCCCACGGCGCCGCCGATGGCGAGGCCCGCGAGCGGGTTGAGGAACAGGAGCCCGATAAGGCTGCCCCACAGCGCACCGGACAGGCCGCCCGAGGTTGCCCCGAGGCGCACGAGATTCATGCTCTGCTTGATGCGCACGGCCCCGTCGGCCCCGCGAATGGCCACGACCGCATCTTCCAGATCGATGAGGTATTCCTTCTGCATCCGTGTCAATTCGGTCAGAACGCGGTCCGCATCGTTCTGGTTGTCGAATCCAACGACCACGAGTTCGGACATGGTACGCCCTCCTCCTGTTGCGCCATCACGGGAAGGGTAATGTGCAACGCTGACAGGTCCATCGGGTGTAACCCGGATCCGGCCCGAGAATTGTCATGAGGCCTGGGTGAAAAATCCAGCCATGGCTCCGCTTCCGTCCCCTGGCGATGAGCGGCTTGCGAGGCGTCAGCGAAGCGGCTGGGCGTCGCTGCGCTTGGCGACGCTTCCCGAGGCCTTGGCCTCCATTCGAGCGGGAGCCTGGCGGCCGCACTTGAACGGGCGCAGGTCGGCGGCGGGCATCGGTGCCGTGGCCCTCATCGTGCGCAGATTGCCGACGGGATGCCCGCCTTCCGACAGGCCGTTGTCGAGCATGCCCCGCATCACCAGGGTGCGCGTGGCCGCAGAGGGCGCTCCGAGGACGACGCCGATGACGCGACGGTTCCCGCGAAGCGCCGAAACGGCCACGTTGAACCCGGACGCGCAGACATAACCGGTCTTCGACGCTTCGAGCCCCGCATATTCCTCCACCAACTTGTTGGTGTTCTTCAGCATCCGCCCGTTGACCGTCACGGCCGGCGTCCTGAGGAGGTCGAGGTAATCGGCATGATAGCTCAGGAGCACCAGCATCAGCAGCGCCATGTCCCTGGCATTGGTCACCTGCCGGTCGTCGTGCAGGCCGGTCGGGTTGACGAACCGGGTTCCGGTCATGCCGAGGCGCCTCGCCTCAGCGTTCATCGCCGCGACGAAGGCCTCTTCGCTGCCGCCGATGGCCTCCGCGATCGCCATCGAGACGTCGTTGGCGCTCTTGACCATGATGACGGTGAGCGCATCCTCGAGCCGCAGAGACGTGCCCGGAGGAACGCCGAGCTTCGTCGGAGCCTGAGAGACCGCCTTCGGGCTCAGGACGATGGACGTGTCCATGCTGGCCCGGCCCTCCTGGACGGCCGTGAGCGCAAGGTGCGCCGTCATCATTTTCGTGAGCGATGCCGGATGCCAGGAGCGGGTCGCCTCCTGGGCGGCGAGAACATCGCCGGTCGAGGCATCCACCAGCAGCATGGGAGAGGCGCCGACGGAGATCGGCGTCAGGAGAAGGCCGGCAGCCAGAAGGATCGAGAGCGGCTTCATGGCGGGATCGTTGCCCGAACCGCGGCCTTATGCAAGCACCCGACGGCCAAAACAGCGCCGCTCTACCCCTTTGGGGCCGGCGAACGCGGTTCAGACGCGATGCCCGCGCCCGTCAGACCGCCGTTTCCGCCAGCAAGACGACAATCCCGAGCGCAACCAGGATGATGCTGGGCCAGTGATGTTTGGGATGCAGCCCCCAGGCCCGCTCCCTCGGCTCGAGCGTCGCGCCGGCTCCCGTCGGGTCCATGCGGTGCGGGTCGCTCAGACGCCCCTTCCAGAGCACCTGGCCCGCCGCGAGCACGATCCCGGCGACGATGAGAAGCGCGCCGATCCAGATGAGGATCATGCCCAAATGCATGAGGCCCTCCAATGAGCTGCGACCGTGAGAAGAATAACACAGGGGCCGGGGAGAACCCAGGGGTTGGACGCACCCTCAGACCGCCTGTCCGGCGCACCAGCCTGACGACCAGGCCCACTGGAAATTATAGCCGCCGAGCCAGCCCGTGACGTCCACAACCTCGCCGATGAAGTAGAGGCCGGGCACTGTCTTGGCTTCCATGGTCCTGGAATCGAGCTCGCGGGTATCGACGCCGCCGAGCGTCACCTCGGCGGTGCGGTAACCTTCCGACCCGGCCGGCTTGAAGCGCCAGCCGTTCACGGTCTCGTCGATGGCGCGAAGCCTCTTGTCGGAATAGTCGGCGAGATTGGCGGGCCCCTTCTCCGTCTCGGCGACTAGCTGCGCCAGACGCTTCGGCAGGAAGGCCGACAAAGCGGTCTGCAAGGCCTGCCGCCCATTCTGGGCGCGGGCGGCGCGCAGCTCCTCGAACAGATTCACGCCGGGCAGCATGGAGAGCACGATCTCGTCTCCCTCGCGCCAATAGGACGAGATCTGCAGGATCGCGGGACCGCTCAGGCCGCGATGGGTGAAAAGCATGGCCTCGGCAAACGACGTCTTCCGGCAGCTCGCCACGGCATCGACCGACACGCCCGCCAGGGGCGTGAGGCGCTCGAGCATCGTCGGCTCCAGGGTCAGTGGAACCAGCGCCGGCCGCGTCTCGACGATCTTCAATCCGAATTGCTGCGCGAGATCATAGCCGAATCCGGTCGCGCCCATCTTGGGAATGGACTTTCCGCCTGTCGCCACGACGAGGGACCGACACCGAACGGAACCGTGCGAAAGCTTGAGCGCAAAGCCTTCGGAGGTCTTCTCCACGGTTTCGACCGAAGTCGAGAGACGAAGCTCCACATCGGCCTGCCTCATTTCGCTCAAGAGCAGGTCGATGATCTGCTTCGACGAGCCGTCGCAGAAGAGCTGCCCCAGGGTCTTTTCGTGATAGGCAATGCCGTAGCGCTCCACGAGGGCGATGAAGTCGCGTTGTGTGTAGCGGCGCAGGGCCGAAATGGCGAAGCTCGGATTCTGTGAGATGAAGTTGGCGGGGGCCGCGTTGAGATTGGTGAAATTGCAGCGTCCGCCGCCGGAAATGCGGATCTTCTCACCGGGCTTGGCGGCATGATCGACGACCAGCACGGAACGGCCGCGCTTGCCGGCCTCCGCCGCAGACATCATCCCGGCGGCACCGGCGCCGATCACCACAACGTCGAAGAGATCCAAGTGAGGTCTTCCTGAGAAATTCTTGGCGCCTCGCGCGCAGACGCATGGCGGGTTCAAAGTGAGCTCGATACGGGCCGTTCGTAGTAAACCCATCCGCAAGGTGCAAGTACCGGCCCATGGCCTCGCCACATCATGGCCGGGACGAGCCCGACGACGACATGTGTGAAAGTGTCATCCGTCAGACCACGCGCACCCGCCAATATTTGCACCGCGCTGCCTCCGGCAATTGAAGCGGTTCGGCCAGGGGTGTACCATCGGCGCCTTAAAGCAACTGCGCATCCCGAAGCGACGGTGTGTCAGTTCAGCCGCCCTCCCGGCATGCGAGCGTCCTCGTCTCACAGGAGGTTGTCATGACGATCGCGCCTACCCTTCAGCGCTACATGTCCGATCAGAATATCAGCTACGACCTGATCCAACACGATCCGGCAATGACTTCACTGGGCACGGCTCAGGCGGGGCACGTGCCGGGCGACCGGATGGCCAAGGGCATCATGCTCAGCGACGGGCGGAATTACATGCTCGCGGTTCTGCCGGCCTCGCATCACCTGCGCCTGTCCGACCTCAAGTCGGAACTTGGCCAGGAGCTGCGCCTGGCCTCCGAAGATGAGATCGTCACCGTGTTCCGCGATTGCGACCGCGGCGCCATTCCGCCCGTCGGCACATGCTACGGCCTCGACGTGATCGTCGAGAACAGCATGGAACGCCAGCCCGACATCTATTTCGAAGGCGGAGACCATGCCACGCTGGTTCATGTGAAAGGCGACGATTTCGCGCGTCTCAACCCACGCGCTCAGCACGGCACGTTCAGCGAACGGATGTAGCCTCGCTAAACACGTGAGATCCGATGCTGACCTGCTCGAAGCAGGTCAGCTCGGCCTTCGTTCGAAACCGTGATAAGGCTCATTCCTGCAGGCTTCCATTGAAGCCCTGTACCTGCCGACCTGTCATTCCGGGTGATCCCTCGCCTTATGCTTCATCTTGCCGAATACGGCGCCCTGTTCGCCGCGGCCTTCCTCTCGGCCACCCTGTTCCCGTTCCAGTCGGAAGCCGTGCTCTTCGCCATGCTCGTGGCCGAACGTTACCCATGGTGGCTTCTCGTTGTCGTGGCGAGCGCGGGCAACATCCTCGGCTCCGTCGTGAACTGGTACCTGGGCCGGTTCTTCGCCCATTTCGAGGATCGCCGCTGGTTTCCGGTCAAGCGCAAGCAGATGGCGAGGGCCGAGGCCTGGTATCACCGCTACGGACGCTGGACCCTGCTGCTGAGCTGGATGCCGATCATCGGCGATCCGCTGACCCTGGTGGCCGGCGTGATGCGGGAGCCGCTGCGGATCTTCATCCCTCTCGTGGCGCTCGCCAAGACGGGGCGGTATCTGGCGGTAGCGGGGCTCAGTCTCGGATGGGTTTGAATAAGCGCGCCCGAAATGACCGAGAGTTTTCAAGGCCCCTGTAGACTGGCCCAGATCTCCTCCAGATGCCTCGGCCCGAGCACGGCCCCGGAGGCGGCACGGATCACGGCCTCCATGCCGGCAGGCGGCTCGTTGTTCATGGCCCAGTGAACGGCCTCGCGGAGCGAGGCGAACTCCCTTACGTCGCTCGGATGCCCCTGGCCGGCCGTTCCGATCGGCTCATATTGCAGATGGGCCGGGGCATCCAGTTCGGCTTTGGTGAGCATGGCGTTGTCCTGCCTTTTCAGGGGGATTCGAGCAGGACAACGTTCTGCGAGCTCAAGGCGTTGCAGCCCGGTGCTCTTCCCGGGCCGCTTCCCAGACCTCACGCGCGGCATCGGCGTTCATGGCCGCGATGGCAAGGCCGACGATCAGGTCCGGCCAGGCCGAGAGTGTCCCTGCCGTCACCAGCCCGGCCCCGATGATGGCGATATTGGCGGCAGCGTCGTTGCGGGCCGACAGGAAGGCCGCCTTCGTCAGACTGCCGCTGTGGTGGCGATACCGCGCGAGAAGGAAGGCGCAGAAGACATTGACGATCAGGGCTCCCGTTCCCGCGAGGGAAAGCGATACCGGATCCGGTGCCACCGGCTGCCAGAACTTGTCCCAGGCCGTCCAGAGGGTCGCCAAGCCCGGCACCAGGATGATGCCGGCGAGCGCCATTCCGACCCTGGCCTGCGTCCGCGCGCCCCAGCCGAGGGCTGCGAGGATAAGGAGGTTGATCGAAGCATCCTCCAGGAAGTCGACGCTGTCGGCGAACAGGGACACCGAGCCGATGGCCAGCGCGACGGCAAACTCGATGCCGAAATAGCCCAGGTTCAAGGCCGCCACGATGGCGACGACACGGCGCAGGTCCTGGCTTGAACGCGTCTGAGTCACGGGATTTCCACTCCTTAATGCCCCTCCCTAGCCTGGACGGGCCCGCAATTCCATTGCGGCAAAGCAGGCGCGACCACAAGGAATGGCAATTTTTCTTGCAAGTTGCGCAATTTCAGCCGAACAAGACCCCAAAGTTCAGCGCATCGTGCGGAAAAGTGGACCCGGTTTTCTGCACTCAACGATGCGCCACTGAGGGATCGAACATCGGATCAATCCCAAAAGTGGACACCACTTTTGGGTCCGATGCTCTAGGGGAAACCATGCCAGCCTATCGTTCTCGCACCACCACCCACGGCCGCAACATGGCGGGAGCCCGCGGCCTCTGGCGGGCCACGGGCATGAAGGATTCCGATTTCGGCAAGCCGATCATCGCCGTCGTGAACTCCTTCACCCAGTTCGTGCCCGGCCACGTCCACCTGAAGGACCTCGGCCAGCTGGTCGCGCGGGAGATCGAGAAGGCGGGTGGCGTCGCCAAGGAATTCAACACCATCGCGGTCGACGACGGCATCGCCATGGGCCATGACGGCATGCTCTACTCCCTGCCCTCGCGGGAGCTGATCGCCGATTCCGTGGAATACATGGTCAACGCCCATTGCGCCGACGCCATGGTGTGCATCTCCAACTGCGACAAGATCACCCCCGGCATGCTGATGGCCGCCCTGCGGCTCAATATTCCCGTGGTCTTCGTGTCCGGCGGACCGATGGAAGCGGGCAAGGTCGTGCTCAACGGCGTGACCAAGAAGCTCGACCTGGTGGACGCCATGGTGGCAGCCGCCGACGACAAGGTGGCGGACGAGGACATCAAGGTCATCGAGCGCTCCGCCTGCCCGACCTGCGGCTCCTGCTCGGGCATGTTCACGGCCAATTCCATGAACTGCCTCACCGAGGCTCTGGGCCTGTCGCTCCCGGGCAACGGCTCGACGCTCGCCACCCACGCCGACCGCCGCCGCCTCTTCGTGGAGGCCGGCCACCTGATCGTCGATCTCGCCCGCCGCCACTACGAGCAGGACGACGCGAGCGTGCTGCCGCGCTCCATCGCGTCCTTCGCGGCCTTCGAGAACGCCATGACCCTGGACATCGCCATGGGCGGGTCGAGCAACACGGTGCTGCACCTCCTGGCCGCCGCCCATGAGGCGGAAGTCGACTTCACCATGGCGGACATCGACCGCCTGTCGCGCCGTGTGCCGGTGCTGTGCAAGGTTGCTCCCGCCGTGGCGAACGTGCACATGGAAGACGTGCACCGCGCCGGCGGCATCATGGGCATCCTGGGCGAGCTCGACCGGGCGGGCCTCATCGACACCTCCGTCCCGACGGTCCATTCCGACACCATGAAGTCGGCCCTGGACCGGTGGGATGTGCGCCGCACCAACAGCCATGCCGTGCATGAATTCTTCAGCGCCGCTCCCGGCGGCGTGCCGACGCAGGTCGCCTTCAGCCAGGAAAGCCGCTACGACAGCGTGGACACGGACCGCACCGCCGGCACGATCCGCGACGCGGAGCATGCCTTCTCGAAGGATGGGGGCTTGGCCGTCCTGTCCGGCAACCTCGCCCTCGACGGCTGCATCGTGAAGACTGCGGGCGTGGACGAGAGCATCCTGGTATTCTCCGGCCCTGCCATCGTGTTCGAGAGCCAGGACGATGCCGTAAGCGGCATTCTCAACGGCAAGGTGAAGGCCGGGGACGTGGTGGTCATCCGCTACGAGGGCCCGCGCGGCGGGCCGGGCATGCAGGAGATGCTCTATCCCACGAGCTACCTGAAGTCGAAGGGCCTCGGCAAGGCCTGCGCGCTCATCACCGACGGGCGCTTCTCCGGCGGCACGTCGGGCCTGTCCATCGGGCACGTCTCGCCGGAAGCGGCGGAAGGCGGCACGATCGGCCTCGTGCGCGACGGCGACCGGATCGAGATCGACATCCCGAACCGCCGCATCAGCCTCGCCGTGGACGAGGCGGAGCTGGAGCGTCGCCGTGCCGAACAGCAGGCCAAGGGCTGGCAACCGGCCGCACCGCGCAAGCGCAAGGTCTCGGCGGCCCTCAGGGCCTATGCCATGCTGGCCACCAGTGCTGCCAAAGGCGCAGTCCGGCAGATCTGACCCTTTCTGGTCCTAACGAACAGGCGGCTTCGGCGGGACATCTCGTCTCCCCGGAGCCGCCTGGCCTTGACGAAACACTGTGTCTGGAGTCCTTTCGGAAAAAGGCCCAAATCAGCCTCAGGATTCTTGATGACCCGTTTCGCCTTGACCGCCAGCCTCCTTCTCCTTGCCGGGCCTGGCTTCGCCCAGGACGCCCCGGACGGTCAGGCTCTTCAGCTGACTGTGCGCCCCTCCGGCTTCGACGCCGAGGCCAACGAGGCGACGGAGCGGCAGCAGCGGCTGCTCAAGCGGCTGGAGCAGAGCAACCATATGATGCGCTCGATCTGCATCAATTGCGGCGACAGCTGGAAGCATCAGATCTACGCCCCCTTCAACCCCCTCGCCGCCCTGGGCGGCCGCTCGGAGCAGCCTTCGGAAGAAGCCGGTAACTAAGCCGACAAACAGACCTGTGGCTGTATATTCCACGTATTGAGAAGGTATTTCCAAGCCCCTATATTTAGAGGGGTGAGGACGACCTCACACCTTCATGACACCGGTAGGGACGGCCCTGCCAATGACGGAGGTCCTGTCATGGCATGGACTTTGCTCGCCCTTGCCGGGCTGTTCGAGATCGGCTGGGCGATCGGCCTGAAATACACAGACGGCTTCACCCGCCCCGGCCCGTCGGTTCTCACCGCCCTGAGCATGATCGTCAGCGTCGTCCTGCTCGGACTGGCGCTGAAGACCCTACCCGTGGGTACGGGTTATGCGGTCTGGACCGGGATCGGGACGGTCGGCACGGCTCTGTTGGGGATCTATCTCTTCGGCGAGCCCGCAACGGCGATGCGCCTCGTCTGCATCGGCCTGATCGTGTCCGGTATCCTTGGCCTCAAGTTAGCCTCAGGCTAGCCGCGGCAGTTATGGTTGGGGGGTCATGACTGCAATCGTTCACACGAAGCCGAAATCCGCGGCACGAGGGCTAAAAGCCTTCGTCGTCGTGGTATGCCTCGTGATCCTCGGGCTGGGGGGCTGGCGCGACTGGAGCGACCGCGAGCAGGAGATCGCCCGGATCAACGCGGAGATCCTCAATCTCGCCAAATCCCTGGTCCAGCACGCGGAAGACACCTTCGAGGTGGCGGATGCTCTTCTGGTGGACGTGGTGGATCGGGTCGAATCCGGTGGCATGCAGTCCAACGCGGTCAAGAGGATGGACACCTTCCTCGTGGACCGGGTCCAGTCGCTTCCTCGCATCAAATCCCTCTCCGTCTACGAGGACGACGGCTTTCTCCTGTCCAGCTCGTTGCCGGGGCATCGTGGAAAGGTCAACGCCGAAAAGCAGGCCTTCTTTCAGCACCACAGGAATTCGACCGACAAGGATTGGTTCTTCGGCCCCCTGATCCGTGATCCGCTCGGCGGCGATTGGGTGCTCACCCTGTCCCGCCGCATCGACAAGCCGGACGGCAGCTTCGGCGGCGTCGTTCAGGCCAGCATCCCGCCCCGGTACTTCGCCAATTTCTTCGGCCGCTTCGATGTCGGCCGGCAGGGCAGCATCACGCTCATCTACAAGGACGGGACGCTCCTCTCGCGCTATCCCTACATCGAGCGCGCCATCGGAACCGACATCTCGAAGGAACCGCAGTTCCTTGAAAGGAGAGGCTCCGGCGCCTACGAGTACGTCTCCCCGATCGACGGGGTGACGCGCATGGGCGGCTATTACCGCAATCCCATGGTCCCCGTCGGAGTCCTCGCCTCGGTCGGTCAGGACGAGGCGATGGCGAGCTGGAACCGGGAATTCGTGTTCCGCACGGTGGTCATGAGCGTTCTCGTCGCCATCATCGCCACCCTCGGCTGGATCCTGTCCGCGGAGCTGCGCCGACGCGAGGAAGCGGAGGTCGAACTCTCCGTGCTCGCCGCCACGGACGGCCTGACGGGCCTCGCCAACCGGCGCATGTTCGACAGGCAGCTCGAGGCGGCATGGCTCCGGGCCGCGCGGGAAAAATCTCCCGTGTCGCTGCTCCTCGTCGATGTGGATCAGTTCAAGGCCTACAACGACATCTACGGCCACCAGGCCGGCGACGAGTGCCTGCGCACCATTGCCGTTGCGATCGCAGGAGCGGCCCGCAGGCCGGGCGACCTGGCGGCACGATATGGCGGCGAGGAACTCGTGGTTCTCCTGCCGGATCTCGACGCGGCCGGCGCAGCCGCCATCGCCGAGGAGATCCGCGATAAGGTCGAGACGCTGCGGTTGCGGCACGAGGCGAATGTCCCGTCGCGGACCCTGACCGTCAGCATCGGCAGCGCGACCCGGATCCCGAGCCTGGACCGCTCCCGCCACGGCCCCGAGGACCTGATCACCCTTGCCGACGCCGCCCTCTACCGGGCCAAACAGGACGGCCGCAACCGCGTCGCGACCGCGAAGGCCGCCTGACCCGGCAATGCCCCGATCGCCTCAGATCACGAAGAACTCGGATGCCTTGAGGACGGGCTTGTTGGAAAACTTGGCGATCTCCATCCGGCCGCCTGCGGCACTTCCGTTGGCATCGTAATAGAGCACGCCCTTGCCCTTGTCGTAGATGATGTAATCGTCCTTGTCCTGCTGTTGAGTGCTCAGCTTGAAGTGCTTGGCCTTGAGCATCTTCGGCAGCGCCGCTGTGCCAGGCCCGAGTTTTGTGAAGACGGCATTGTCGAGATAGATGGAATCCTGCTTCACGTTGTAGTCCTTGACGGTATCGTAGTTCGTCCTCCTGTGAGGCTTGACGTCGAAGACGAAGACGTCGTTGCCGGCTCCGCCGGAGAGCGTGTCGTTGCCCGCACCGCCATTGAGCCTGTCGTCGCCGGCGCCGCCGGAGAAGACGTCGTTGCCGCTGCCGCCGACCAGGATGTCATGGCCGGAGGTGCCCGTCGCGGTCTCACCGATCCAGTCGTTCACCTGAATGGTGAACTCCTTCACCGATGTCAGAACGCCGTCGCTGACCTCGACCTTGATCACGTGCGACCGCGCCTGCTCGTAGTCGAGCAGTGCTCCGCCGGCCACCACGATAGATCTGCCGTCCTGTCCGATGGCGAAGCGGCCGCCTGCATTGTCGAGCAGCTTGTAAGTGAGAGTTCTGCCTTCAGGATCCACAGCCGACAGATCGCCGACCTTCGTCCCCGTTGCCGCAACCTCACGCACGGAAGTCCCGGCGAGATTGAGATTGTCCGGTGTTTCATCGAGGTCGCTCACCTGGATGGTGAACTCCTTCACCTCCGTCAGAGCGCCATCGCTGACTTCGACCTTGATCACGTGCGACCGGGCGCGTTCATAATCGAGCAGCGCACCATTCGCGACCACGATGGACGTGCCGTCCCGGCCGATGGCGAAGCGGCCGCCCGCATCGTTGAGCAACCGGAAGGTCAGGATCGTCCCCGGTTCATCCGTCGCGGACAGATCGCCGACCTTGGTGCCCGTCGCGGAGACCTCGCGGATCGAATGGCCCGTGAAATCGAGGTTCGTTGGAGCCGTGTTGGGATCGTCCGGTGTCTCGTCGGCGGAAAGATTGACGGTGAGTTGCGTCGCCAACTCTCGATTCCCGACATCGCGCAGGGACACATGGATGGTGCGAGTGTCACCCTCCTCACCCGAGCTTCTGCTGTAGGTCAATGCGTGAAGAACTTGTTGAACGCGTTCGGTCGTGGCCTGATCGTCGAAAGCGAAACCCACAAGAGAGGAACCCAGTCCGGATACGGACCCGATCTTCCGGCCGGCAACGAAGACATCTCTTACAGACCCTTGGGCAGAGACCGTCACCTCACCCGACTGATCGACATTGATGACGTCGTGCTCATCGGCCTCGTCGACTCGTAACACCAGCGACTTCAGGAGACCGCTGTCCACACTGAGGGCGGAATCCTGCGCCGTGTCCAGGAACACGGCAGTGCCGATTTCCGCCGCAATCGGCGCCTCGCCAAATCTCACAAGGTTCGGAGCGCCGTGAATCGACTCAACCTCGTTTCCGTCCTGATCAAAAGTGACGATTCTTTCGATGCCCTGACGGTGGAGGAGAAGTCGATCGAGAGCGGTCAAGGTGCCGGTCTCGAGGATCAGGCTGTCATTGGCCGTATCATAGCCATGGACCAGCTGCGCGATCTCCAGATTGCCGACGGTGATCGTGGCGCCATCGGTCTTGAGATGAATGTCGAAGCTGGAGATCGTTTTGCCCGTCAGGTCGATATTAGAGCCCTGGAGATAGAGCCTGTCGCTCCCTCCTTGGCCGTCGATCCGCACGACATCAGCCAGCTGATCAGCTCTCAAGGTCACGTAATCGACATCTGCCGTTCCCAGAATCGTCTCGGTATTGTCGAGCCCTGCCATCAGGTGCAGATCAAAAGCGCCGCCGCCGGTCAGCGTCAGGGTGTCGTTGCCGTCGCCACCGTTCAGGCTGTCTCCCGCGCCGATCAGGCTCCTGCTGGCATTGAATGTGTCGTCCTGTGCCGTCCCGATGATGTTGTCCCCGATGTGGAGATCGACGAAAGCGGAATCCTCGCCAGCGTCGGTCAGGTAGACGTCGATGCCGCGCCCAGCACTGAAGCCGATCTCTTGCGACAAATCTCTGTAAGTCAGGGCCCTGATGAGCGTTTGAACCAAGGCCGCCGTCGCATCGTCATTGAATTCGAAACCGATGCCGGATTCCCAGACATAGCCGATAAATCCGATCTCGATTCCGGCTACCACGACCGGCTTGCCCTCGCCCAGACCGTCAGGAAGCTCCACCTGGCCGGCTTCGGTCCGAATTCCAAATGCTGCCGGTGGTCCCCAGGTGACAACGTCCAGGTAGAGCAAGGGGTGATCCCCCGCCACGACTTCCGCGTTTTGTCCCTGGTCGATCAGAACGTCCGCCCCGGGCTCTCTCAAAATATTGTCGCCGTCGAGATTCCGAATTTCAAGATTAGCCATCGCGCCCCCCGCACGCCCTCGAGGCAGACCGGACACGGCCAATCCCAGGACCCTGGGGCGACAATAAATCAATTGTTATGTAATAACAATAATTTGCTGTACTCTTCCCCTTGTTGCGCGGCAAGGTCCCGAACCAGCGCCGCAACTGTGGATACTGACTGAAGGGAAGTGCCCTTGCCGCCCGAGGCAAGCACCAGGCCGTCATTTCTGGGCGAGACATGGCGGAGGGCGAGAATTCATGGCGCCGGGCCATGGTGCGCATCCCCTTTCCCGCTTCGTGCGGCGGGGATGACATGCACTGCTTCATGGCCGGCCTTGTGCCGTCCATCTCGATACGGTGAGGGATGGAGCCTCGATCAATCGAGATCACCGGCACGAGGCCGGTGATGACAGGAAACGTGTCGCTTCACTTCCGGAACAATGCATTGTTCGGCGTGGACCGGAGGAAGCAACTAGCACTTCAGAACGCGGTTTCCTTGAAAGCCGGAAGCACGGAGCCGCCCCATGGCCCTTCGAAGAGCGCCAGCAACCGCTCGGCCTGCGTGCGGCCCGAGGCGACGATCTCTTCCGCGTAGGTGAGATGCCGGGTCTCGTCGCGTCCTGCTCCGTCGAGATATCCGCGCCGCTTGAGGCCCTCATGCGAGAGCGCCAGCGCATCGCGCGCGACGTCCTGCACGGACCGTCCTGCGATGCTCGCCTTCAAGGCCTGTTTCGGCACGTCGGCGCGCAGCTGCTCACGCTCCTGCGCGGTCCATGTCTTCACCAGCTCCCATGCTCCGTCGAGCGCCGCCTCATCGTAGAGCAGGCCGGTCCAGAACGCCGAGAGAGCGACGATGTGTTCGACATTGCCGACGTCCGCGCCACGCATTTCGAGATAGCGCTTCAGGCGCACCTCCGGGAACACGGTGGAAACGTGGTTTGCCCAGTCGGATTGGGTGGCGCGCTCGCCCGGCAATTGCGAGAGCTTGCCGGCGAACAGGTCGCGGAAGGAGGAACCCGCCACGTCGTGATAGGTCGCGTCGCGCTTGACGAAATACAGGGGCACGTCGAGCACCCAGTCCACGTAGCGCTCGTAGCCGAAGCCGTCCTCGAAGGCGAAGGCCATCATGCCCGTGCGGTCGCGATCCGTGTCGCGCCAGATCTGCGAGCGCATGGAGAGATAGCCATTCGGCTTGCCATCGGTGAAGGGCGAGTTGGCGAAGATCGCGGTTGCGATGGGCTGGAGCGCGAGCGATACGCGCAGCTTCTTCACCATGTCGGCTTCGGACGCGTAGTCCATGTTCACCTGCACGGTGGACGTGCGGTACATCATGTCGAGGCCGAGCGAGCCTACCTTCGGCATGTAGTTCGTCATGATGCGGTAACGCGCCTTGGGCATCACCGGGGTCTCGGCGCGCGTCCAGAGGGGGCTCATGCCGAGGGTGAGGAAGCCGAGGCCGAGCCCCTCCCCGACCGCCTTCGCGTCGGCGATATGCTGCGCCGTCTCGCGGGCGGTTTCGTGCAGCGTCCTGAGCGGAGCCCCGGACAGTTCGAACTGTCCGCCAGGCTCGAGCGAAATCGCTCCGCCGCCCACGTCGTCGGCAAGGCCGATGGGCTGGCCGTCCTCCAGGATCGGCGCCCAGCCGGTGCGCGCCTGCAGCCCCTCGAGGAGCGCGCGGATGCCCTCGGCCCCATCGTACGGAACGGGGGCGGCATCGGCCGTGTAGAACGGAATCTTCTCGTGTTCGGTGCCGAGCCGCCAAGCATCCCGCGGCTTCTCGCCGGAGGCGATCCAATCCACGAGCTCCGACCGCGCACCAATGGGGGTCGTATCGGATACGTCCCGCGCCATGCATCACCTCATCAAAAAGCGCGTTCAAGGCGCGCCGACTCAGGGTCGGGACTCAATAAGGGGCTTAAGGCCAAGGCGCAATGAGGGACCAAAGCACAAAACGACGAGGGCGCCGCCGCCCTCGCCGAAGCACCGGGTCCCGAAGGCTTGCGCCTCCTCCGAGATCCATTTGATCCGCTAGTGCCGGATCGCCGTCTCCCCCATCGTCTCCGCGCTGAGCCAGTCGACCACGCCGGCAAGGGCATCGCGGTTCGACAGGCCGCGACCGACCGCTTCCGTATAGAGCGTCAGCTGCTGGTCGGCGCTGGTGCCGCGGGCGACGATCCAGCGCGCGAGATCGAGCTCCCGCTGGCAGCCGAGGGCCTTGGCGTCGTCGGCCACGAGGTCGAGGGTCTCCTCGAGGAGTTCCCGCACGGGCTTGGCGGTGCGCGTCTTCTCGTCCACGAAGCTGCCGTGGATGCCGTAGCGCTGGGCCCGCCAGCCGTTCTCGTCGTTGATGGCCCGCGAGGCGCCCGTCTGCCCGGCGTTGAGCGTGGTGTCGAGGCTCAAGTGGCGCACGAGGCAGCGGTAGAGGGCGGCGATCGCGATGGTGTCGTCGAGGCGCGTGCAGCTGTCGGCAACCCGCAGCTCGAGGGTCGGGTGCTTGAGCGACGGCCGGATCACCCACCAGACGTAGGTGGAATTTTCGATGGCGCGTGCGGTCACGAGGGTGTCGATGTAGCGCTGATAGTCCTGCTCGTTCTCGAACAGGTCCGGCAGGCCCGTGCGCGGCAGCTCGCGATAGGCGGCGAGCCGGTAGCCCAGAAGGCCCGTGCGCTGCGCCTGCCAGAACGGCGAGGAGGTCGAGAGCGCGAGCAGCAGCGGCAGGTAGGGCTGAATCCGGTTCATGATATCGACGCGCATGCCGAGATCCGGCACTTCCACATGCACATGCATGCCGCACAGGACGTTCCGGCTGCCGAGCATCTGCAGGTCGTGCATGACCTTCCCGTAGCGCGGCTGCGCCGTGGGACGGATTCGCGTCCAGACGGCGAGCGGATGGGTGCCGGAAGCCATGATGGACAGGTCGAACTCGCGCGCGACAGCCCCCACGGAGGAGCGAAGTCCGGCGAGCTGCGTGCGCGCCTCGGAAAATTCCAGCACGGGCTTGGTGGCAATCTCGATCTGCGGCTCGAGCATTTCGGGGTGGATGTCGCCGGACACCTTGTCCCGGCAGGCTGCAAAGAACTCCTTGATCTTCCCCTTGGCGATATCCCGTCTCGGCGCATCGTTGACGAAGTACTCTTCCTCGATGCCGAACTTGAAATCCCAGCTCATTTCCTTGGTATCCTCAATTCTTATCTTATTCAGAAATGATCTTCGCACGTGCGGATCGGCCTGCGTCGACCCGGCCCAAACTCCGGCGCAATGGGGCCAGATTGGGGCGAATCGACGCGAAACTGCTAAGCTTCTGAATCTATAGGCCGATTGAATTCAGCCCTTGTCGGCCGGTGCGATCAGTTCCAATCGCCGAGCACTGACTGAACGATCGCCAGTGCGGCCACAGCGGCTGTGTCAGCTCGCAGGATTCGCGGACCCAACGATACGCAAACACATCTTTCGTGGGCGGCGACAAGCGCTCTCTCCTGATCGGTGAACCCCCCTTCGGGGCCCACGATAACGGCCAGACCAGCTTGTTTGTTCCCAAGCTTGGCCAGAGCCTCGACCGGGTTGGAAACAGGCGCGTTCTCGTCGCAGAAGACAACCAGCCGCTCCTTCTCCAAACCCTTGAGAAAACGGCCCAAATCCTCTTCCTCCCGCACTCCGGGGATCGCCAGGATTCCACATTGCTCGGCGGCCTCGATGGCATTGCTGCGCATGCGGTCGAGGTTCACCCGGGTGGCCTGGGTCCGGCGCGTGAGGACGGGCTGGAGGATGCCCGCGCCCATCTCCACGGCTTTCTGGACCATGTAGTCGAGGCGAGCATGCTTGAGAGGCGCGAAGGCATAGATGACGTCGGGAGCAGGCTCCTGCTCCCGGGTCAGCTCCATGCAGACGAGATCGGCGGCCTTGCGTCCCTCGACAGCGACCTCGGCCCGCCATTCCCCGTCCTGCCCGTTGAAGATCAGGACGGTTTCCCCCGCCTTCAGGCGCAGGACGTTCAGGAGATAGTTGGCCTGCCCCCGGTCGAGCGCGATCCTGGACCCGGCCCGGAGAGGCGCGTCGATGAAAAGGCGGGGGGCGTTGAAGTCGTAATCGGCCATGGGGATCTTGTGCAGAACAGCCTCCCCTGTATCAAGTTCCTCCGGCCCGAGGGAGGGGGACGACCCGTCCGGTCACTAAAAATTCAGGTGCGGCATGGCACAGGCTGTGATTTAGGCGACCATTCGCCTCTTGGCCTCAAGGCCCTGAACCTGTTAACAGAACACAGTCACGCGAGACGTCGCGTGCCAAGTGAGGGAATTTTGGGCATGACGCACATCCGTTCGCACATCCTGGCTGCGTTTGCCGTCGCCGGCATTTTCGTGACCGCTCCTGCCTTTGCGCAGTCGAGCGCCTGCCAGGAAGGGCAAAAAATCCTGCAGGAACGCCAGGGCCTCATCCAGCAGATCAACAAGCTCACCAACGGCGGCAAGAACAAGAAGCTCGACCCGCGGGAAGCCTGCACCATCTTCTCAAAGCTCGTGACGAACGGGACGGCCGGCCAGAAGTGGATGACCGACAACAAGGACTGGTGCCAGGTTCCCGATCAGCTGGTCCAGAGCTTCGCCGAAGATCACAAGCGATCCCAACAGTTCAAGGGCCAGGCCTGCGGCGCGGCCGCGAAGATGGCCGAGATGGAGAAGCGCGCCAAGCAGCAGGCCCAGCAGGGCGGCGGCGCCGGCAAGTTGGGCGGTGGCCTGACCGGCACCCTGAGCATCCCGAAGGGCGCCCTCTAAGCCGGAAACCGACGAGCCATGGAGCGTCCCGGAACGCCTTCCCTGCCCGATGCCGTCAAGGGACATTGGGCCGACCGGTGGGCGCCTGCGGGCGTCAGGCCCTATCTGCGTCTGGCCCGCATCGAGCGGCCCATCGGCTGGTGGCTGCTTCTCCTGCCCTGCTGGTGGTCGGCTGCGCTCGCCGCCATCGCGGCGGGACAGCCCTGGCCGAACCCGATCCATTGCCTGCTCTTCCTGATCGGCGCCGTGGCGATGCGCGGGGCCGGCTGCACCTACAACGACATCGTCGACCGGGACCTCGACACCCGGGTCGAGCGCACCCGCCAGCGCCCCCTGCCGTCGGGGCAGGTCAGCCTGAAAGGCGCGCTGGCCTTCCTCGCGCTCCAGGGCATCGTCGGTCTTCTGGTCCTGCTCCAGTTCAACGCCTTCGCCATCGCGACCGGCTTCGCCTCGCTGGGGGTCGTGGCGCTCTATCCGTTCATGAAGCGATTCTTCTGGATGCCGCAGATCGTCCTGGGCCTCGCCTTCGCCTGGGGGGCGCTGATGGGCTGGGCCGCCGCCTTCGGCTTCCTGAGTTGGGCTCCGATCCTTCTCTATCTCGGCAGCATCGCCTGGGTGGTGGGCTACGACACCATCTACGCGCTCCAGGACATCGAGGACGACGAGATCGCCGGGATCAAGTCCTCAGCTCGCTTCTTCGGCGAGAATGTGAAGCTCGGCGTCGGCATCTGCTATGCGTTGACCCTGGTCTTCATCACCGCAGCCCTGACCTTGGTGCGGGCAGGCTGGCCCTCCTTCGCCGGCTTGAGTCTCTTCGCCCTCCACCTGGGCTGGCAGGTCGCGCGCATCGACCGGGCGGATGGCGCGGGCGCGCTGCGGCTCTTCCGCGCGAATCGGGATGCGGGCCTGATCCTGTTCGCGGCCATGACCCTCGACTGCTTCATCTAGGAACCGCAGCCGCGTCGAAATGGAAGGTTTAGACAGGCGGGCTATGGTATCTCCTCCCAATAGCTCCCATCTCAGATTCGATGCTGTCCTCCTCACCCCAATCGATTGCCGCTCTCGCTCCCGCCGTCCGTGACGCCGCCCGCCAGGCGGGCGAGCTCGCCCTGCCCTATTACCGCGCCGGCGCGCAGACGGCTGCCAGGCTCTGGTACAAGGGGCAGAGCTCTCCGGTGACGGAAGCGGATATTGCCCTCGACGTCTTCCTGAAGGAGCATCTTTCCGGACTGTTCCCGGAGGCCGGCTGGCTCTCCGAGGAAACCGCCGACGATCCGTCGCGCCTCGAGCAAAGCTATGTTTGGATCGTCGACCCCATCGACGGCACCCGAGCCTTCGCTTCGGGCCACGCCGACTGGGCCATCTCCATTGCCCTCGTCAAGGACGGCAGGCCGGTCCTCGGCGTCCTCCACGCTCCGATCCATGAGCGTCTTTATGAAGCGCGGATCGGCGAAGGAGCCTGGTGCAACGGCGAGAGGCTGGCGCTGGACCAAGCCGGCGGTACCTCTCCGGCCCGGGTGGCGGGCCCTAAGCCTCTCGTGGACCGGCTCGAACGCCGCATGGGCCCGGTCGAGCGCCTGCCCAAGGTGCCGTCCCTGGCGCTCCGGCTGGCCCGGGTGGCGGAAGGCACCATCGATATCGGGCTCGTCTCCGCCAATGCACAGGACTGGGACATCGCCGCAGCCGACCTCATTCTGCAGGAGGCAGGCGGCTGCCTAACGGGGTTCGATGGTTCGACGCCGATCTACAACAGGCCCCAGCCCTCTCACGATGAGATGATTGCCGTTGCGTCACGGTTGCATCCTCGTGCTATTGGAGCCATGAGAGCCTGACATCGTCGGCTCCAGCCGACATCGATCCTTCCAACACTCTTCAGAAGAGCCCTATCACCATGACCGACACGCCTGGCAAGCAGCTCCTGCATCTGGTTTTCGGCGGCGAGCTCAGCAGCCTCGAATCCGTCGATTTCAAGGATCTTTCCAAGCTCGACATCGTCGGAATCTACCCGAACTATGCCAGCGCCCATGCGGCATGGAAGGCCAAGGCGCAGGCCACCGTGGACAATGCGCAGATGCGCTACTTCATCGTCCACCTCCACCGCCTGCTGGATCCGCAGAACGGCTGATCCTTCACGCCGCCATGAGCCTCATGAAGCGCATCATCCGGTCGCGGGCGGTCCAGGAAACCCTGGGCTTCGTCGTCGCGGGCTATCTCAAGTTCGTCCAGCGCACGAACCGGTTCGTCATGGAACCGGCCGATGCCTATGAGCGGATCGAGATGCCCGTGATCGCTGCCATGTGGCACGGCCAGCACTTCATGATCCATTTCGCCAAAAGGCCGCAGGACCGTGCCGCAAGCCTCGTGTCACGGTCCGGCGACGGCGAGTTCAACGCTGTTGCCCTGCGTCACCTGGGCGTGCGGGCGATCCGCGGCTCCGGCGCACGCGGTCGCGACATCCGTAAAAAGGGCGGCGCCCAGGCCATGCGGTCGATGCTGCGGGCCTTGAGCGATGGGGAGATGGTCGTGATGACCGCCGATATCCCGAAGATCTCGCGGATCTGCGGCCAGGGCATCGTGACGCTCGCGCAATTATCGGGTCGCCCCATCGTACCCGTTGCCGTCGTGACCAGCCGCCGCATCGATTTCGACAGCTGGGACAAGGCCAGCATCGGCCTGCCCTTCGGGCGCGGGGCGATGGTGCTCGGCGAGCCGGTCCATGTGCCGCGCGACGCGGACGAGCCGACGCTGGAATCCTTGAGAAAGTGCGTCGAACGGGAACTCGACCGGGTTCACGAGCGGGCCTATGCTCTCGTCGGGTCGAGGGATCCGGGCGCCAAGCCCAATCCTGTGCTCATGGAAGGCTCCCGAGCATGAGCTTCCCGATCGTCTTCAAAGCCTATCGCGCGGCCGTGTCCGTGCTGGAGCCGGCCGTGCTCGGCCTCCTGTACTGGCGCCGGCACAAGGGGCGCGAGGACCGCACGCGGCTGGGAGAGCGGCAAGGTTATCCCAGCCGGCAGCGGCCCAAAGGTCACCTGATCTGGGTTCACGGCGCCAGCATCGGCGAGACCCTGTCTCTTCTGCCCATCGTCGAACGGATGACCCAGCGGGGTCTCACGGTCCTGGTCACCTCGGGCACGAAGACGTCCGCGTCCCTCATCGCCCGTCGTCTCCCACCCGGGGCCATCCACCAGTTCGTCCCCCTGGACGTGCCACGTTATACAAGACGCTTCCTCGAACATTGGCAGCCCGACCTCGCCCTCATCGCTGAATCCGAGATCTGGCCGAACACCATCATGGCGCTCGCCGAGCGTGACATCCCGCTCGTCATGGTGAATGGGCGCATGTCGGATCGGTCGTACCGGCGCTGGCAGAAGATGCCGCGCATCATCAAAGGCCTGCTCGACCAGTTCGCCCTGTGCCTGGCCCAGACGGCCGAGGATGCCGAACGGCTGGCGCGGCTCGGCGCGCCCCGGGTGATCGTGACAGGCAACATCAAATTCGACGCCGCCCCTCCCCCGGCCGACCCACGGATGGTGGCGCATCTTTCGGGCATGATCGCGGGCCGCCCGGTCTGGCTTGCCGCCAGCACGCATCCCGGAGAGGAAAGCGTGATCGTCGCCGTCCATCGCGCCCTGGCCAAGCGTTATCCTCAGCTGCTGACCATCATCGCCCCGCGGCACCCCCATCGCGGACCGGAGGTCTCGGCTCTGGCAGGGCAGGCCGGCTTGCGGGCCGGGCGACGGTCGGAGGGCATTCACCCGGACCGAGCGACGGATGTCTACGTGGTCGATACGGTGGGCGAAATGGGCCTGTTCTACCGGCTCTCCCCGGTCGTCCTCATGGGCGGCACCCTGGTGCCCGTCGGCGGACATAACCCGATCGAGCCGGCCAAGCTCGGCGCGGCCATCCTGCACGGCCCGCATGTCCATACCGCCACCGAGATCTACGAGGCCCTCGACCGGTCTCGGGGTGCCTTGATGGTGAAGGACAGCGCCACCCTGGCCCGCGCCGTCAACGAATTGCTGAGCAATGCGGCGCTGACGCGCGACATGGCCCGCAAGGCCGGAGAGGCCGTTCAGGCGCTCGGCGGTGCCGTGGACCGTACCATGCAGTCGGTCGAGCCCTTCATCGTCCAGGCGAAACTGGGGGCGCGCCGCTGATGCGCGCGCCGCGCTTCTGGTGGCAACCCTTCCCCACGCTGCCGGCCACCCTGTTGCGCCCCGCAGGCATCATCTATACTTCCGTTGCGACACGACGGATGCATCGCACGGGCGAGAAGGCGGACCTTCCCGTCATCTGCATCGGGAATTTCACCGCGGGCGGCGCCGGCAAGACGCCGACGGCCTTGGCCGTCGCCAGAATTCTCGATGCCGGCGGAGAGAGCCCGGCCTTCCTGTCGCGGGGCTATGGCGGCCGCCTTCCGGGTCCCGTGCAAGTCAGTACACCGGATCATTCGGCCTCGGACGTGGGTGACGAACCCATTCTGCTCTCGAGGACGGCGACGACCATCGTATCGCGCGACCGTCCTGCCGGGGCACAGCTGGCCTACGAGTCCGGCGCGACGGTCGTGATCATGGACGACGGGCTTCAGAATCCGTCCCTGGTCAAGGATTGCGCCATCGCGGTCGTGGATGGGGCCACCGGAATCGGCAACGGACTGCCTTTGCCGGCTGGGCCGCTGCGCGCGCCGATGGACGTTCAATGGCCCATGATCGATGCGGTTCTGATCATCGGCGATGGCGAGCCAGGGCGACAGATTGCCGAGGAGGCCGAACGCCGCGACAAGCGCGTGTTCGAGGCAAGGCTCGCACCTTCCCCGGAAGCGATCCAGTCCCTGGAAGGCAGGAGGGTTCTCGCCTTCGCGGGCATCGGGCGTCCCGGCAAGTTCTTCGACACCCTGCGCGACTGCGGGGCCATCGTCGAAGCCGCCCGTTCGTTCCCCGACCATCATCGCTATACGACGGCCGAACTCGGGACACTGCAACGCGAAGCCGAGGCTCGCGGGCTTGTGGCCGTGACGACGGAAAAGGATTTTGCCCGGATCGCGGCGATACGGGATCCCAGGCCTTGGCCGGAGCTGACCGTCCTTCCCGTGCGGCTCCGGATCGAGAACGAGGCGGGCCTGCGCAACCTGCTCCTGCGCCGCATCAACGAAAGGCGACTGCGCGTCGCCTGACGGCGCCCCTTATTTTCCAGGGCAGCTATTTTCTAGGTGCAGGCTGACCCGAGATGCGCATCATCACCGCCTCGGGCGAGGCATAGGCTTCCTGCCTCTCGACGCTCCAATACTTGAGCTCGTCGAGGGGGATCTCGACGCCCGTCACCGCGCAACGCACATAGGCCCCGGGCTTCACGACCCGGAGGTTGCTGTCGAGATATTGCACGACGGCTTCGCCGCCGCTGCGTTCGATCTTGTTCAACATCGATGACATCGAGAAATGCGTTGCGCCTTTCTTCACATAAGCAGGTGAGCCGAGGATTTCCAATCCTCAATCAAAACAAGGCGCCCTGCTCTTCCGCCGCCACGAGCTTCGGCTTGGCCACTCTGGGCCGCGACCCGATCCGCCCGCCCGTCGCGTCCGCCTTGCCGTCGGCGAATTCCAGCACGAGGGCTTGGCCGTCCAGCACCGCCTCGGCCGAATTGAGCGGCTGCCCGTCCGCATCCCGGACCAGGGCGAAGCCGCGCTTGAGCACGGATTTATAGTTCAGGCTGTCGAAGAGCTTCGACACCGCCTCCAGCCTGTCGGCCTTGCGGGCGATCTGTCCCTGCAACGCGGGCACGAGACGCTCGGCCACCCGCCGGGTGAGTTCGTGGCCTTGCGCGAGGCGCGTCCGCTCGGCGCGCAGCAAGGCCTCGCGGGATACCACCAGACGGCGGCCGATCTGCTTCAGGCTCTCCTCGCGCAGGAGGATGGAGCGGCAGACCGCGTTGTGGGGACGCGGTCCGACCGCATCGAGCCGAGCCCGCATGCGGGCGACATTGGCCACCGGCGAGACGTGGGCCAGCTGGCGCGCGACCTTGAGCAGCCGCTCCTCGTGGCCGCGAGCATTGCGGGCGAGCGCCGGGTAGAGCTTGGCCGCCGCGAGGTCGAGCCGCTGACGCTTGGGCGAGAACAGCGCCTCCGGCGTCGGCAGGGCGCGGGCCGTGGCACGCAGGTCCGACCGCCGGCGCTCCACGAGGCGCAGCGTCGCCTCCATATGCCGCCGGGAGAGATCGTTGACGGCCGCCATGAGCTCGACCCGCACCGGCACCACCATCTCGGCGGCACCTGTGGGCGTGGGCGCCCGCCGGTCGGACGCGTAGTCGATCAGCGTCGTGTCGGTCTCGTGGCCCACCGCCGAGACGAGCGGGATGGCGCTCTCGGCGGCGGCGCGCACCACGATTTCCTCGTTGAAGCCCCACAGATCCTCGATCGAACCACCACCGCGGGCGACGATCAGCACATCCGGGCGCGGGATCCGGCCGCCCGGCTCCAGCGCGTTGAAGCCACGGATGGCGGCGGCGACCTCAGACGCGCAGGTGTCGCCCTGCACGCGCACGGGCCAGACCAGCACCCGGCGCGGGAAGCGGTCTTCCAGCCGGTGGAGAATGTCGCGGATCACCGCGCCGGTCGGCGAGGTGACGACGCCGATCACTCGGGGCAGGAACGGCAGAGGCCGCTTGCGCTCCTGGGCGAAGAGCCCTTCGGCATTCAGCTTGCGGCGGCGCTCCTCGAGCAGGGCCATGAGGGCGCCGATGCCGGCGGGCTCGAGCGTGTCGATGACGATCTGGTACTTGGACGAACCCGGGAAGGTGGTGATGCGCCCGGTGGCGATGACCTCCATCCCCTCCTCGGGGCGGATCTTGAGCCGGGCGAAGGATCCTTTCCAGATCACCGCGTCGATTCGGGCATTCTGGTCCTTCAGGCAGAAATAGGCGTGGCCCGACGAATGCGGCCCGCGATAGCCCGACACCTCGCCCCGCAGGCGGACATGGCCGAACGCATCCTCCAGGGTGCGCTTGAGAGCTCCCGCAAGGTCGGAGACCGACCATTCGGGAGCATTCGAGGGAGCTTTTTCTGCGAACATGCCGTGAACCTAATCCGCCCGGCTGCAACCTGCCAAGGGTGCGGACGCAACAGCCGTTCACAATGCGAAACTATCCCCTGTGCATTTCGCCGCGCCCGCGAAACAGGTCCCGTTTCACGCTTTCGAGACTAGGCGCAAAAGCCCGCAGCGGCTAAGAGCGCAGGCAGCACAGGGAGGCGAAGGCCATGAACATTCTTCTCATCGGGTCCGGCGGGCGGGAGCATGCTTTGGCGAGAAGTCTCTCGGCGAGCGCCCTGTGCGACAAGCTCCTCATTGCCCCCGGCAATCCCGGCACGGCGCAGCATGGCACCAATGTGGCGCTCGACGTCACGGACCACCGGGCGGTGATCGATTTCTGCCGGGTGATGAAGGTCGATTTCGTCGTGGTCGGCCCTGAAGCCCCCCTGGTGGCGGGCCTCGTGGACGATCTCACCGCCGCCGGGATCAAGGCATTCGGGCCGAGCAAGGCTGCGGCCCAGCTCGAAGGCTCGAAGGCCTTCACCAAGGATCTGTGCGCGGAGTTCGACATTCCCACCGCGGCCTATCGGCGTTTCACCGATGCGGAGGCGGCCAAAGCCTACATTCGCGGTTACGGCGTGCCGATCGTCGTCAAGGCGGACGGCCTTGCCGCTGGAAAGGGCGTGGTGGTCGCCACCTCCTTCGAGGAGGCTGAGCAAGCGGTCGACATGATGATCGGCGGCGGACTCGGCGCCGCCGGAGCCGAGGTGGTGATCGAGGCCTTTCTCGAAGGCGAAGAGGCGAGCTTCTTCGCCCTCTGCGATGGCACGCACGCGGTCCCCTTCGGTACGGCGCAGGACCATAAACGCGTCTTCGACGGCGACCAGGGGCCCAACACCGGCGGCATGGGGGCCTATTCTCCGGCCGCCGTGATGACGCCGGAGCTGCAAGCCCGGGCCATGCGCGAGATCATCGAGCCGACTCTCGCCGGCATGAAGGCGCGTGGCACCCCCTATACGGGTATCCTGTACGCGGGGCTGATGCTCACCAAGGACGGGCCGCAGCTCATCGAATACAACGCCCGCCTCGGCGACCCCGAAACCCAGGTGCTGCTGCCGCGCCTGAAATCCGATCTCGTGACCGCGCTCCTGGCCGCGTGCGACGGCGTTCTGAACAGCATCTCGCTGCAATGGTCGGATCAGGCGGCACTCACCGTCGTCATGGCCGCCAGGGGCTATCCTGGCGCCGTCGAGAAAGGATCGGAGATCCGCGGCATCGACAAGGCCGAGGCCTTGAACGACGTGATCGTGTTCCATGCCGGCACGAAACAAGACGGCGACAGGATCGTTGCCAATGGCGGACGCGTGCTCAACGTCACCGCGTTGGGACGCACCATCTCGGAGGCCCAGACCAAGGCCTATGAGGCGGTGTCGCAGATCGTTTGGCCAGAGGGCTTCTGCCGAAAGGACATCGGCTGGCGTGCCGTGGAGCGGGAAGAGAGCTGAAAGCCGCGTACTTCCATCGAGGGATGACGCAAGGGCAGACGATTCTCGTTAGAGTTGCGCCACATTTCCCAAAAGGGAGATGATCCTTTTTGGGAACAAATGCCCTACCTTCTCGCATCGTCCCTGTCCCAAACCAGCGAGCATGCCTCCATGAGCGACGATCTCTTTCCCGATTTCGAAAGCCACTGGATCGACACGGAGGTGGGACGCATCTTCGCGCGCACGAAAGGCAACGGGAAGCCGCTGGTCCTTTTGCACGGTTTTCCCCAGACACATGCCATGTGGCACCACCTCGCGCCGACATTGGCCGAGACGTACAGGGTCGTCTGCCTGGACATGCGCGGCTATGGCTGGTCGGCGGCCCCCAAGGGCGATCCGAAACACGAGACCTATTCCAAGCGCGCCATGGGCCGGGACGTGATCCGGGTCATGGAAGCGCTGGGCCATGTGCATTTCGCCATCGCCGGACATGATCGCGGAGCCCGCGTAGCCTACCGGCTCGCGCTCGACCATCCGGGCCGCGTGGAGCGGCTTGCTCTTCTCGACATCCTGCCGACCTTTCATGTGTGGGAGGAGATGCGCTCGGAGAAAGTTCCGGAAGCGCATTGGGGTTATCTCTCACAGGCTTACCCGAAGCCGGAGGAAGAAATCGGACGCGATCCGATCCCCTATTTCGAGGGCCTGATGCGGCAATGGTCGGCCGCGGGCGACCTGAGCGCCTTCGATCCCCGGGCTCTGCATTCCTACTGGCAGAGCTGCAACGAACCCAGCCGCATCCACGCCTTCTGCGAGGATTACCGGGCCGGCGCGACGCAGGACATCGAGGCCGACGAAGCCGATCTGGCTGCGGGCAAGACGATCCAATGCCCGACCTATCTGATCTGGAGCGACTACTATCTCGTCAGCGGCCCCGTCGGCGACCGGAAGCAGCCGCTGGAAATCTGGCACCGGAGTTTCGCCCCCAGAGCCACCGGCACCGGCGTCACGTCAGGGCATTTCGTAGCGGAAGAAAACCCATCCGCGACGCTGGAGGCGCTGCAGGCCTTTCTGGCTTCGTGATGTTCTGCGAATAGAGCACAAAGCGCTCTAACGCCGCTCCCCGAAAAACGCCTTCAGCAGCTGGGCCGCCTCGCTCTCCCGGATGCCGCCGTAGACTTCCGGAGCATGGTGGCAGGTCGGCTGGTCGAAGAAGCGCACGCCGTTGTCGACCGCGCCGCCCTTGGGGTCCTGGGCCGCGTAATAGACGCGCCGGATGCGGGCGAAGGAGATCGCTCCCGCGCACATGGTGCAGGGCTCCAGGGTCACGTAGAGATCGCAGCCCGACAGGCGCTCGTCGTCCAAAGCCTCGCAGGCCCGGCGGATCGCGAGCATTTCCGCATGGGCCGAGGGGTCGCGCAGCTCGCGCGGGCGGTTGCCCGCCGAAGCGACAATCCGGCCGTCCTTGACGATGGCGGCCCCCACGGGCACCTCCCCGCGCGCGGCGGCGGCGCGGGCCTCGTCGAAGGCCACGCTCATGGGATCCGGCCGTCCCGGATCAAGCGGCTCGTGATCGGCGTTATCCGTCAACCGGTTCGCTCCTTAACCCTCGCTTCTGTGGAACTCCTCTGCTATCAGGCTCCCATGACCGACAGCAACGACGATAATCGCAGGGGCCGTTCCTCCGGACGCTCCGACCGTGGCCGCCCCTCCGGCGACAGGCCCCCCCGAAAGCCTCGCGAAGGTGGCGAGCGCCCCTTCCGCGCCCGAGGCGACGACGACCGCCCACGCAAGCCCCGCGAGGGCGGCGACCGGCCGTTCCGCAGCCGCGACGGTGATAAGCCATTCCGCCCACGCGGAGAAGGTGGCGAGCGCCCCTTCCGCAGCCGGGACAACGATGAGCGCCCCCGCCGCTTCGAAGGTGGCGAGAAGAAGTCCTTTCGGCCCCGCGGCGAAGGCGGCGACAAGCCCTTCCGTGGCCGCGCCGGCGACGAGCGCCCGCGCCGCTTCGACCGCTCGGCCGAGGATCGTCCGCGCCGCGCCCGCGAGGAGCGCGCCGAGGTGCAGGCCGAGCCGCTGGAGCCCGTCGAGGACCGCATCGCCAAGGTCATCGCCCGTGCGGGAGTCGCGTCCCGCCGCGACGCGGAGGTGCTGATCGCGGAAGGCCGCGTGACCCTCAACGGCAAGGTGCTGGAATCCCCGGCCATCAACGTGACGGCGTCGGACAAGATCACCGTGGACGGCGAGCCCCTGCCCGCCAAGGAGCGGACGCGCCTGTGGCTCTTCCATAAGCCGCGCGGTCTCGTGACCACGGCCCGCGACCCGGAAGGCCGCCCGACCGTGTTCGACAATCTGCCCGAGGACCTGCCCCGCGTGGTGGCGGTGGGCCGGCTCGACATCAACACCGAGGGCCTGCTGCTCCTGACCAACGACGGCGGCCTTGCCCGCATCATCGCCCACCCGGACACCGGCTGGCTGCGCCGCTACAAGGTGCGCGCCCATGGCGAGATCAACCAAGCGGACCTCGACAAGCTGCGCGACGGCATCAGCATCGACGGGATCGATTACGGCCCCATCGAGGCGCGCCTCGACCGCATGCAGGGCGACAACGTGTGGATCACGATGGGTCTTCGCGAGGGCAAGAACCGCGAGATCAAGCGTATCCTCGAACATCTCGGCATGCAGGTGAACCGCCTGATCCGCATGTCCTTCGGCCCGTTCCAGCTCGGCGACCTCGAGGTCGGCCTCGTGGAAGAGGTGCGCACCAAGGTGCTGCGGGACCAGCTCGGAGAGGCGCTTGCCGCCGAGGCGGGGGTCGACTTCGAAAGCCCGGTGCGCGAGCCCATCGCGCCCTTTGGCTCGTCCAAGAAGCAGGACCGCGAGGAGCGCAGCGAACGTCCGTCGCGCTTTGGCCGCGACCGGGACGACGAGCGGCCGCGGCGCCGCCGGGACGACGATGAACGGCCGTCGCGTGGCCGTGGCGGCGACCGGTTCGAGCGCGACGAGGAAGAGCCGAAAAAGCGCCCCTCGCGCCTCGACGTGAAGACGAGCGTGTGGCGTGCCGGAGAGACGGACGAGGATGCTCCGCGCCGGAGGTCCCCGCGCCGCGGCGCCGATCCGAAGGAGGCCCGCGCCGCGAGCGGAGAGCTCCAGCGCGAGCGCGTCGGCGCGATCTCGTCGAGCGAGGGCCGCAAGGTTGTCGTGGAGCGTCTCGTGCGCCAACCGCAGGAAGAGGAAGCGCCCGCGCCGCGCCGGGGCCGTGCGGCCGCCGGCGAGGACCGTCCGCGCCGTCGCGACGATCGTGAAGGGGCTCCGGCCCGTCGTGGCCGCGAGACCGGCGAGCGCCCCTTCCGTGCCCGAAGCGAGGACGATCGGCCGCGACGCCCGGCCGGCGACAGGCCATTCCGCGCCCGCCCCGAAGGCGACGAGCGTCCGCGCTCGCGCCAGGGCGAGCGCCCCTTCCGCTCTCGCGAGGGAGGCGACGACCGCCCGCGCAAGCCGCAGGGCGACCGTCCGTTCCGCGCTCGCGGCGACGATGACCGTCCCCGTCGCGGTCCTCCGCGCGGAGACGCGCCCTCGCGCGGCGGTCCGAGAGGCGGAGGCTTCAAGGGAGGCCCGAGGGGAGCGTCCAAGGGCGGTCCCGCAAAAGGCGGCTTCAAAGGCGGATCAAAGGGCGGCCCGCGCGGCCGCCGCTGAACGAGGGGAAACACCAACCTCATCCTGCGTGTCTGACTCGTAGCGCGGTGCGGCTGTTTCCTTCCCCCTTGTGGGGAGGGGTGGCTGCGAAAGCAGGCGGGGTGGGGTGTCGGCACTGGACTAGACCAGAGTGGCGCTCACACCCCCATCTCCAACTCCTCCCCTCAAGGGGGAGAGTTCCCGCGCTTTAAGGCCCAGCCGCTCAGGAGGAGGCTATCGCCGAACTTCTTAAACAGGATTTATACAATGAGAATCGTGGGCGGACGCTGGCGCGGCCGCTCGCTCAAGGGGCCGAGTTCGGACGCGATCCGCCCGACCTCGGACCGCCTGCGCGAGACGCTCTTCAACATCCTCCAGCACGGCTATGACGACCCCATCGAGGGCGCGCGCGTGCTCGACCTCTTCGCCGGCACCGGAGCCCTGGGCCTGGAAGCGCTCTCGCGCGGGGCCGCCTTCGCGCTCTTCGTCGACGACGGCGCGCAATCCCGCGGCATCATCCGCGAGAACGTGGAAGCCCTCGGGGCCGGCGGCGCCACCCGCCTCTTCCGCCGCGACGCCACCCGCATGGGCGATGCCGCCCCCAATGCCCCCTTCTCCGTCGTCTTCTGCGACCCGCCCTACGGCAAGGACCTCGCGCCCAAAGCCCTACGCTCCTGCGCCGCAGGCGGCTGGCTCGTGCCCGATGCCCTCGTGATCGTGGAAGAGGCGCTGGACGCCGCGGTGACGCTGCCTGAAGGGTTCGAGGAGGTTGAGCGGCGGGATTACGGGGAGACGAAGGTGGTGTTCGGGCGGTTCAGGGGGTGACCTCTTGGCCACGCCCTGAACGCTTCTGGACTTTATGAAATAGGCGGCTGCGACAATAGCCACGCCGGCGCCAATCATTAAGAAGCCAAGCCATCCCACAAATGGCATGCCCGCAAGTAAGCTGAAAAGTCCTGATGCAAGCACAAGAACCAAGCCCACTCCAATGACTACAAAGGCCGAGACCATACGGATCAAAGCTTCCAGACGGTAATTCCAACGGCTCCTTGTGATCAGCAAAGTTGCCTTGCCAATTTGCACGCACAGGCCGCCGATCAGTCCATTGAAAACGACCATCGGCATATGATGGAGAACAAACTCTCCGAAGCCGACAATTCCTTCGACAGGCGCAGGAATGTCGCGGACAAATCCCCATGCGTCTTCGCCGCTCTCCATATCCCACAACTCGTTTCGATATTCATCAGCTAGACCTGGAACCTGAGCACCTTGCCGAAAGGTTGAGGAATCTAGCTTCAGAACCCTCCCATCAGTGAAATCGAAAATGAGGCAACTTCCACCATCACGGCACGAAATTCTCATCGAGAGCGACCGGTGGCTTCGTGCAAGCAACCGTCCTTGCGCATCAAGGACAATGACACGCACAGGATCAGGACCCAGAATGCCATCGCCGTTCAGAAGCCTTGCTTCTCCCATCTCACCGTTGGGAAGCCGAATTTTCTCAATTTGCGTGAAGTAAGGGCGATGCGCCAAAGCCGGAGAAGAGCCCATGAAGGCAATGATGAGCACGGAACAGAAAGCGGCAATTTGCGTCATGCAGAATGAATAGCAACTAAATACCATTCAGTCATCTTTGATGGATAATTGCGGAATTTGCCCCATCGTCACCCGCCCGCTATACCGCCCTTCCCTGTCGGCCGTATAAGGAATGCCTCTCATGAAAGCGGTTCTCTTCGAGCAGTTCGGTCAGCCGCCGCGCGTGCAGAACGTGCCGGATCCGACGCCCTCGGCGGAGGGAGTCGTGATCAAGGTGGAAGCGACGGGCCTGTGCCGGAGCGACTGGCACGGCTGGATGGGGCACGATCCGGACGTGGTGCTGCCGCACGTGCCGGGACATGAGCTGGCCGGCACCGTTCTCGCGACGGGCGAGCAGGTGACGCGCTGGAAGAAGGGCGACCGCGTGACCGTGCCGTTCGTGGGCGGCTGCGGGCATTGCCACGAGTGCCATTCGGGCAATCACCAGGTCTGCGAGCAGCAGTTCCAGCCGGGCTTCACCGCCTGGGGTTCCTTCGCCGAATACGTGGCGGTCGATTATGCGGACACCAATCTCGTGGCCCTTCCCGACGAACTCGACTTCGCCACCGCCGCGAGCCTCGGCTGCCGCTTCGTGACGTCGTTCCGCGCCATCGTCGACCAGGGCCGGGTGAAGCCCGGCGAGTGGGTGGCCGTGCATGGATGCGGCGGCGTGGGCTTGTCCGCTATCATGATCGCCAGCGCCATGGGGGCGAACGTGATCGCCGTCGATCTCACCGACGAGAAGCTCGCCTTCGCCCGGACGATGGGCGCGGTGGCGACCGTCAATGCGCGCGACGCCGCCGACGTGGTCGGCGCGGTGAGGGAGATCACCAAGGGCGGCGCGCATGTGTCCATCGACGCCTTGGGTCATCCGGCGACCTGCTTCAATTCCATCGCGAATCTGCGCCGACGCGGGCGCCACGTTCAGGTCGGCCTGATGGTGGGAGAGCACGCCCGCGCGCAGGTGCCGATGGCGCAGATCATCGCCCATGAGCTGGAAGTCTACGGCAGCCATGGCATGCAGGCCTTCCGCTACCAGGACATGATGGCCATGATCCGCACCGGCAAGCTCGCGCCGCAGAAGCTCGTCGGGCAGCATATCGGCCTCGACGAGGCCCCCGCCGCCCTCATGGCGATGGACCGGTTCGAGGGGCTGGGAATCAGCGTCATCACGCGCTTCTGAGCACGATACCCCCCTGCTCTCATTCACCCTTCCGGTCGAAAACAATCGCCTTCCGGGCCCGGCATTGATAGAGAGCATGCCAGCATGAGGATTGGGCGAAGCCAGTGACGGAGACGGATGCCATTGTTACGCTGATCACGCTGTTCGAGCGTGAGGGCTATGCGCGGATCGAGCCGCCGGTGTTGCAGCCGGCGGACGTGTTCATCGATCTTTCGGGCGAGGACATCCGGCGGCGCATGTTCGTGACGCAGGATGCCTCGGGAGCGGAGCTGTGCCTGCGGCCCGAATACACGATCCCGGTCTGCCTGCATCATCTCCATCGGCACGGTGCCCAGCCCTCCGGCTATTCCTACGGCGGACCGGTTTTCCGCATGCGCCCGGGCGAGAGCGGCGAGTTCCTGCAGGCGGGCCTCGAATCCATCGGCCGCAAGGACGTCTCGGCGGTCGATGCGGAAATTCTCGCCCTTGCCCTGGACGGCCTCAAGCAGTTCGGCGGCCCGGCCCCCGTCGTGAAGCTGGGCGACATGGGCCTGCTCCATGCCCTGATCGATGCCTTGGGCATCGCGCCGGCCGCCAAAAGACGGGTCATCCGAGCCATCGTGTCGGGCCAGGGACTGGCGAGCCTTGCCGAGCCCGACGCGCCCGGCGCCCAGGAGCATGCAGGCCTGCTCGCAGCCATCGAGGGACAGGCCCCCCAGGCCGCCAAGGCCTTCGTGGAGGACATCCTGTCGATCGCGGGCATTGCCCGGGTCGGCGGGCGCAGCGCGGGCGAGATCGCCGAGCGCTTTCTGGCCCGCGCCGCGAACCGCACCGGACTGCCCGACGACGCCCGGCAGGTGCTGGAGCGCTATCTGACCATCGCGGGCGACCCGGACCAGGCGGCCCATGCGGTGAGAACCCTCGCCAAGGATTCGGCCCTCGATCTCGACGCGGCGCTGAGCCTCTTCGAGGCGCGCACCGGCTTCATGGCCGCCCGGGGACTCGATGTGAGCTCCTTCTCCTTCGCTGCCACCTTCGCCCGCAATCTCGACTACTACACGGGCTTCATCTTCGAGGTGCAGGACCCGCGCCGCGGCGACGGCAAACCGGTCGTGGGCGGCGGACGCTACGACCACCTGCTCGAACATCTCGGCGCCGATGCGCCGATCCCGGCGGTCGGCTGCTCCTTCTGGCTCGACCGTATCGTGGGGAGGCCCTGATGACCGATTCCCCTCTGATCCTGGCCGTTCCCTCGAAGGGGCGCCTGCAGGAAAACGCGGCCGCGTTCTTCGCCCGGGCCGGTCTCGTCTTCACCCAGTCCCGGGGCGCCCGGGACTATCGCGGCACGCTTGCCGGGGTGCCCGACGTGGAGGTCGCCTTCCTGTCGGCCTCCGAGATCGTGAGCCAGCTCGCCAGCGGCACGGCTCATCTCGGCATCACCGGGGAGGACCTGATCCGCGAGCAGATCGCCGATGCGGACGAGGCGGTGGAGCTGCTCACCCCGCTGGGTTTCGGCCATGCCAATGTGGTCGTCGCCGTGCCGCAGGCCTGGATCGACGTACGGACCATGGCCGACCTCGACGAGGTCGCGGCCGATCTTCGCGCGCGCCACGGCACCAAGATGCGGGTCGCGACCAAATACGTGAACCTCACCCGCCGGTTCTTCGCCGATAAGGGCGTGGCCGATTACCGGATCGTCGAGAGCCTGGGCGCCACCGAGGGTGCGCCGAGCGCGGGCTCGGCGGAGCTGATCGTCGACATCACCACGACGGGCGCCACGCTGGCGGCCAATGCCCTGAAGATCCTCGATGATGGTGTGATGCTGCGCTCCGAGGCCAATCTCGTCGCCTCGGCGCGCGCGCCCTGGACGAACCGGGCCCGGGCCGCGGCGACCGCCGTCCTGACCCGCATCGCCGCCGAGGAAGAGGCCCGGACCAGCCGCGAGGTCCGCGCGGCGCTCGATCCGGCGCGGGCTTCCGCGCTCGTGTCGCTCGCCAAGGAACACGGCGCTACCCTGCCCTACGGGAACGCGCTGGGCCGGGAGGTCGTGCTGCATTGCCGGGCCGCGACGGTGTTCGAGATCGTGGCGGCCCTGCAGGGAATCGGCGCGCAGGATGTCACGGTGCGGGCTTTCGATTATCTGTTCCGCCCCACCAATGCTCTCACCGAACGGCTCCTGCGGCGGATCGGATAGCACGATCGTGAACTCGCCTTCACCAAGGCTTCAACCTTGGTGTGCATCTTCACGTGAGAGAGTTGCCTCAATGCTCAAGGCCTCTTATGGTCCCTGCGCTTTTTTGTAGTAGAGGTTCCGATGAACGCGCTTCGACTTGCGACATGTCTGGTGGCCCTCGCGGCCGTCTCGGGAGCTCATGCCCAATCGGCCGCAACCCTCGGCCGACCGGCCGGCCCGACCCGTCAGGTGGATAACAAGGTCCCGCAGCCCGGCGAGGGAGGCAAGATCTTCCCGCTGAATTCCGCCTGGGTGGCCGTCAGCCTGAACGGCAAGCCGTTCACTGGCGAGCGCCCGAGCTTCAGGCTCGACGACCAGCTCCGGGCCACCGGCTTCAGCGGCTGCAACACCTACGCCACCGCGGCCTATCCCCTGCGCGAGCAGGGCCTGGCCGTCGGGCCCTTCGCCCTGACGAAGAAGAGCTGCGACAAGTCCACGATGGCTCTCGAGCAGGCCTTTCTGGTCGCCCTCCGCTCCTCGGGCAAATGGGACATCCAGGGCCGCAACCTGATCATCCAGACCCAGAACGGCGGCCGGCTGATCCTGGAGCGCTCGCTCTGAGGCATTGCCTTCGACGGAATTGAAAAGGCCGGCGTGAAGCCGGCCTTTTTCGTTGGTCTGCTTTGTCATTCCCGGCGGCCGCACGTGTTGCGGCCACCCACCAAGTGCGGCCATGACGTGAGAGGGTGTGGGAAGCGTGATGTTATGTTCTCACTTTGTTCTTGACAGGGGGATGAGCCTTGGCTATATCGTTGCACAGCCTGATCCGACGAGGGGCGCGCTTCGCGAGGCGTCGCACGGTGTGGGATCCGGCACGGTCCTGTCCGCCGGTCACGCAGCCGGCGGCAGGAGGCCCTTGGCAGCCCTGTGCTGGTCCAAGTCGAAACGCCTAAAAGAACCGTGCGCGAGGAGCCGTCGGGTTCTTCCTTTAGCTTACAACCGAGCCGGACGCCTTCTCGCGCCCTCCCTCGACTGACCTGCAGGCTCGCAGCGCAAGCGGCGGGCCCGCAGGCGCTGGCTCTTTGACAGGAAACCATCAACAGGCATCCTCCCACGCCATGGCCGGGCTCGTCCTGGCCATCCCGATCGTGTAGAGCGCCGCGCCTTTCCGATCGAGATCACCGGGACTGATCCCCGGATCAAGTCCGGGGACGGTGATGACGTCGGAAAGGCTCTTACCTACTCCGCGGGTTCCGCCTGCCGCAGATCCACCGGGGTCGAGAGGCCGCCATCGGTCTTCTTCATGTCGACGCGCCGGTCGTGATAGGCGGTGAGAGTCGAGCGGTGGCCGATGGACACGACGGTCGTGTTCGGCAGCTTCTCCCGGATGATCCGGTAGATCTCCCCTTCCGTGGGCTCGTCGAGGGCGGCGGTCGCCTCGTCCAGGAACAGCCAGTCGGGCTTCGCAAGGAGCGCCCGGGCGACTGCGAGGCGCTGCTGCTCGCCGAGCGAGAGGGTCTGGGCCCAGTTGCGGTCCTCGTCGAGGCGCTCGGCGATCTGCGGCAGCCTGGCCGAGCGCAGAGCTTCCGTGATCTGGCCGTCCTCATAGGATTCGGCCCTGCCGGGATAGACGACGGCCTCGCGCAGCGTCCCGATGGGAATGTAGGGCCGTTGCGGAAGCAGCATCATGGTCTGCCCCTCGGGCACCAGCACCTGCCCTTCGCCGAAGGGCCAGATCCCGGCGATGGCACGGAACAGGGTGGACTTGCCCGAGCCAGACGGGCCGGTCATGAGGGTTCGCTCTCCCGGACGGAAGGTCAGGGCATCCGTGTGCATCAGGGCATGGCCGTCGGGCAGGCGCACGTCGAGATCCTTCAGGCGGAGCTCCCGGCCGGACGCTTCGTTCACGAGGAGCTTGCTCTCGCCACCGACCCGCTGGGCGGACGCGATCGCGCCCTCGAAGGTGGTGAGACGGTCGAGCACGGCCTTATAGTCCGCGAGCGTCGTATAGATCGTGATGAAGTAGGTCAGGGCCGACTCGACCCGCGAGAATGCGCCGACCACCTGCTGCATCTGGCCCAGCGAGATCTTGCCGATGAAGTAATAGGGCGCCGTCAGGATGTAGGGCACCACCACGTTGGCCTGGAAATAGGCCGAGGTGAAGGTGTTGAGCTTGATGAGGCGGAACACGATCCGCATGTAGTTGTCGACGATCTGCCCGAACCGCCGTCCAAGGCTCTCCCGCTCGGCCTGCTCGCCGGAGAGGAGAGCCACCTGCTCCGTATATTCGCGCAGGCGCGCCAGGGAGAAGCGGTAGTTCGCCTCCACGCGCTCCTGCTCGAAGTTGAGAGCGATCAGCGGCCGGCCGATGAGATGCGTCACCCAGGTGCCCAGGATGGCGTAACCGGCGCAGACCCAGACGAGCAGACCCGGCACCTCCCAGCTCGTCCCCGGGAAGGTGAAGCCCGCCGAGATCGTCCAGAGGATGGCCACGAAGGACACGAGGGTCGCAGCCTGGTTCATGAGGCCGACGGACAGGGAATAAGTGCTTTCGACGAATTTGCGCAGGTCTTCCGAGATGCGCTGGTCCGGGTTGTCCGCGCCGCGGCCCATGATCTGCATCCGGTAATGCGTCCCGTCGCCGAGCCACTCGCGCAGATAATAGGTGTTGAGGAAGGCGCGCCAGCGGATGGAGAGCACGTTCTGCAGCAGCACCTCGGTCAGCGCCATGGCCACGAACACGGCCGCCAGTGGCGTGAAGATCACGAAGAGCTGATACCAGAAAGCGCTGGCGTCCTTATCCTGCAAGGCATTGAACATGTCGCGCGAGAAGAAGCTGAGGCGGACGTTGAGGGCCACCTGGGCCAGGTTGATCGCGATGAGGATCGCGATCATCCAGGTGCCGATGGTGCCTTCGCGAGCCCTTACGAGCCCCAGGAAGGGCATGCGGATGACGCTGTCCGCCTGGGATTCGAGATAGAGATCGGTGATCCGGCAGATGGTGCGGACGACCGGCACATGGGACAGCCCGTAGATGATGGCCCCGAAGGCGGTCGCGCCCAGCGCGGCTGAGGGCGGCGGGACGTACCCCGTATAGTCGCCCGTGATCAGTCCCGACGTGGCCCCGAGGACGAGCAGGACGAGCACGATGTGCGTCACCGACACCATCGCGAGGAAGATGCGCAGGAATTTCGGGATGTCCCGTCCGATATAGACGATCCCGGCCAGCGCCAGGGTCGAGAGGGGCAGGTAGAACGGAACGGCCACCGCTCCGGACAGGGAGGCCGCCAGAACGCCCAGACCCAGGATTGCCAGCGCAATGCTCGCCTTGATCATACACATCTCCTGCCGAGAGCCCGTTCCCGGCGCCATAGAAATCCGGAGAAGCCGGATCAATGGTGCTTGTGGCGAAAGAAAGGAGGAACTTCCGCCCTGCGCAAGCGATAGCAGCCTTGTGAGATCAGCAACAGGCCGTTATACGGCCTGTCCCGTTCGGAAAAAGCAGCATGTCCTGTTTAACGAACGAAAGGGTTGACTTAGAGAACGGGATGTCTCATGTGTCATATCGACATCCCCGACGTCACTGAAAAGGCGACCTCATGAACGCCCCTCTCGGATATCTCGGCGAGCAGACCGCCCAGCGCCTGATCCCGGCGGAGCCCATCGTGCGCCTGGAGAAGGTATCGAAGACTTTCCCCGGACGTGACGGGCAGCCCGTGACGGCCCTGCAGGAGATCAATCTGGCCGTGCCTCAGGGCTCGATTCTCGGCGTGATCGGTCGGTCGGGCGCCGGCAAGTCGACCCTGATCCGCCTGGTGAACGGGCTTGAGAAGCCGACCTCCGGCAAGGTGATCGTCGACGGCGCCGACATCGCGGCCCTTCCCGAGGCCGCGCTTCGCCATGCCCGCCGCTCCATCGGCATGATCTTCCAGCACTTCAACCTGCTCTCATCGCGCACGGCGGCCCAGAACATCGCCCTGCCGCTCGAGGTCGCAGGCTACGACAAGGCCGAGATCAAGACCCGGGTCGAGGAGCTCCTGGCACTCGTCGGCCTCACGGACAAGCGCAACCGCTACCCTTCCGAACTCTCCGGCGGCCAGAAGCAGCGCGTCGGCATCGCCCGTGCGCTCGCCACCAAGCCCAAGGTTCTCCTGTCGGACGAGGCGACCTCGGCCCTCGACCCGGAGACCACCCGGTCGATCCTCGACCTGCTCGGCCGCATCAACGACGAGCTTGGCCTGACGATCCTGCTCATCACCCACGAGATGGCGGTGATCCGCAACATCGCCCGCGAGGTCGCGGTGATCGAAGGCGGGCGCATCGTCGAGCAGGGTGATGTGTTCGAGGTCTTCACCCGGCCGCAGCACGAAGTGACCCGCTCCTTCCTGGCCGACGAGTCCGGCCGCGCTCTGCCGCCCTACGTGCAGAGCAGGCTCAGAGCCGAAGCGACGCCCGGCAGCCAGGCGGTGGTTCGCATCGGTTTCCGTGGGCCCCACGCCACGGATCCGGTTCTCGCGCGACTTGCCCGCGATCTCAATATCGAGACCAACATCCTGTCGGGCTCGGTGGACGAGATCGCAGGCCGGCCCTTCGGCACCCTCGTGGTCGGCGTGCCGGAGCAATCCCTCGCCGTCACTCTCGATTTCCTGAACAAGCACGGTCTCGACACGGAGGTCCTCGGCCATGTCGCCTGAGATGATCCGCCTCATCGCCAATTCCACCGGCGAAACCCTCTACATGGTCGCAGTCGCGGCCCTGATCGCCACTCTCCTGGGCCTGCCCCTGGGCGTATTCCTCGCCACCTCCGGAAAGGGCGAGCTGTTCGCCGCCCCCTGGGTGAACCGCGTCCTCGGTGTCGTGGTCAACGCCACCCGCTCCACGCCCTTCATCATTCTGGTCGTCGCGATCATCCCCTTCACGCGCCTGATCGCCGGCACCTCCATCGGCACCAATGCGGCCATCGTGCCGCTGACCATCGCGGCCACACCCTTCATCGCGCGCCTCATCGAAGGCGCAATCCGTGAGGTGGATCAGGGGCTGATCGAGGCGGCGCGCGCCTTCGGGGCAACGCCGATCCAGATCGTGCGCAAGGTTCTGATCCCTGAAGCCCTGCCCGGCATCGTGCTCGGCCTGACGCTCGCGGTCGTGTCGCTCCTCGGGTTCTCGGCCATGGTCGGCGCGGTCGGCGGCGGCGGTCTCGGCGACCTCGGCATCCGTTACGGCTACCAGCGCTTCATGCCCGAGATGATGCTTGCCGTCGTGGTGGTGCTCATCGTCCTCGTCCAGGCCGTGCAGAGCATCGGCGATCGCCTCGCCCGCCGCCTCAACAAGCGCATCCGCCACGCCTGATCTTTACCAAGCACATCGTTCAAGGAGTATCCGATGTCCCTCAAGAAGCTGGGGCTTGCCGCCCTGTTCTCGCTTGCCGCCCTGCCCGCTCTTGCGCAGCAGACGCAGACCATTCGCATCGGCGCCACGCCCGGCCCGCATGCGCAGATCCTCGAAGCCGTGAAGCCCATCGCGGCGAAGAAGGGGCTCGACATCAAGATCGTCGAATTCTCCGATTACGTGGTGCCGAATACGGCCCTGGCGGGCGGCGACATCGAGGCGAACTCCTTCCAGAACCAGCCCTATCTCGACAATCAGGTGGCCGATCGCGGCTTCAAGATCGAGAGCGTCGCGCTCACCGTGAACTTCCCCATCGGAATCTACTCGAAGAAGCACAAGAGCCTCGATGCTCTCCCGAACGGTGCAACGATCTCGATCCCGAACGATCCGACCAATGGCGGGCGCGCCCTCATCCTTCTGCAGGACAAGGGCCTGATCAAGCTGAAGGAAGGCACCGGTTACAAGCCCACGCCGCTCGACGTCACGGACAACCCGAAGAAGATCAAGTTCGTCGAAATCGAGGCCGCGCAGGGACCGCGCGTGCTCGACGACGTGGATGCCTCGGTCATCAACACCAATTACGCGACATCCGGCGGACTCGATCCGGTAAAGGACCCCATCGCCCGTGAGAACCCGAAAGGTCCTTACGTGAACATCATCGCGGTGCGCAGCGAAGACAAGGACAAGCCCTGGGTGAAGGCCCTCGTCGAATCCTATCACACCCCCGAGGTAAAGAAGTTCATCGAGGAGAAGTTCAAGGGTTCCGTGCTGACCAGCTGGTAAGCGGCGCATTCTCTGAGCATCCGAAAGCCGGGCCTCGTGCCCGGCTTTTTATTGTTCCGCGTCGAGTGCATCGACGCGCACTCGACCAAAGCCGCCTTGACAAAAAAGCCGGCTAAGTTTCCACATCGCATGGTTCCTTGAAGCACAATGTCAGCCGGGCCGATGCAGCCCGGCCTCCCGGGAGGAAAAGCCATGCGAGTATCACTGTTGGGCTTGGCCCTTACGACGGCCCTCTGCGCGGCCCCGTTGGCCGCGCGAGCCCAGGCGCCGATCACCATCTACTGCTCCATCCTCGAAGAGCAGTGCCGCGTCGGCGTCGCGGCCTTCGAGAAAGCCACGGGCGCGAAGGCCACGATGGTGCGCAAGAGCACCGGCGAAACCCTGGCGCAGATCAGGGCCGAAGCCTCGAATCCACGCGCGGACGTGTGGTGGGGCGGTCCCGGCGATTCCCATATTCAGGCGGCCGAAGAAGGGCTGACGGTCGAATACAAGTCGCCGAAGCTGCCCGAACTGCACGATTGGGCCCAGCGCTTTGCCGAGCAGGCCGGCTACCGCGCGACGGGAACATATCTCGGCGCGCTCGGCATTGGTTACAACACGAAGGTGCTCGAAAGCCGCGGGTTGCCGGAGCCGAAATGCTGGGCTGATCTAATCGATCCGAAATATCGCGACGAAGTGCAAGTTTCCGATCCGAACTCGTCCGGCACGGCCTATGTCTTCCTGGCTTCGCTCGTTCAGCTGATGGGTGAGGACAAGGCCTTCGACTACATGAAAAGCCTGCACAAGAACGTCAACCAATACACCAAGTCGGGGGCCGCTCCGGTCAAGGCCGTAGCACTGGGAGAAACCGGGATCGCCATCGCGTTCATGCACGACATGGTGACGATGATCGCCGAGGGGGCACCGGTGAGAACGCTCGCTCCCTGCGAGGGGACGGGTTACGAGACCGGCTCCATCTCCGTCGTGAAGGGCGGCAAGAATACGGAGACGGCGCAGAAATTCGTCGATTGGGCGCTCTCGGCCGAAGCGCAGAAACTCGTGGGCGCGGACCTGAAGATCTACTCGATCGCGTCCAACAGGAACGCTCCGATTTCACCGGATGCACCGAAGCTCTCGGACATGAAGCTGATCAACTACGACACCGCCAAATATGGCTCCGTGGCGGAACGGACGCGCCTGCTCAAGAAGTGGGACGCAGAGGTCAAGTCGGCTCCCAAATAGAACCGAACCGGACAAGTCTCTCACGAGTAGGCCGGGCGGCACAGCCCGGCCTTTTCACTTCTGACGGGGTTCCTTGAGGTTCTTGCCGGCAGAGACGAGCTTCCCCTCTCGCTTCGCCTTGACGGCCTCCAGCAGCGTCCACGCGGCGTTGCGCACCTCGTCCTGCACGGCCTGATCACGATCGAGCTCCTCGTGGCTCGTCGCGTAGGGTTTCCAATAGCCGATATAGCGCTCGAACTCAGCCGCACCTCCCGCGGGCTCGAGATCCATGGCGCGCAGCCAGTCGGACAGGCTGCGGCGGACGCCGCCTGCGCCCTCCGCGTCGCCGTGGACGATAACGGAGAAAAGCCGGCCCTCCAGGTGCTTGGGATAATCCCAGCCCTCCAGTTCGAGACCCTTCGCGAGGTCCGTCTTCTTGCCCTGGGTCGATGTCGGATCCGGATTGCCGCCATCGGCGCAGACGAGCCGATCCATCATCAGCTTCAAGGGTGACGAGACCTGATACCAGTTGACCGGGGTGACGATCATGACGCCGTGAGCTTCCACCCATTTGGGGTAGATGTCGTTCATCCAATCCTGGGTCTGTCCGAGCGAGTAGTTGGGATAGCAGGAACAGGGCCAGTGGCACAAAGCCGCCGCCGTCGAGAAGCAGGCTTTGCAGGGATGGATGTGACGGCCGTACTCGGACGTGAGACGGCTCAATTCCAGGACTTCGACTTCGGTATTGCCGGCGCTGGCGAGAACCTGATGGGCGATCTCCACGAGACGGTAACTCTTGGACATCTCGCCGGGACAGGTGTGCTCGCTGCGCGACGAGGCCGAGATCAGGAGGAACCGGGATGGAGCGCCCGGGGCCTCGTGCCGCTTCTGCGCGAGGTCGATCGCCTCCTTCGCGGCGATCCAATCGACCGCGAGATCGTAATCGGGATCGGAGAAGCCCGGTCCTGCCTTGCGGGTCTTGGGGCTTTTCCTGTGATGGCTGTAGGCATCCCAGGCCGCATCGGCGATCCGCTGAAGCTCGCCTGCCAGGGGATCGTAGGCAGGGTCCTGAAACTGCTGGAGAAACCGTTTGCGGAACTCGGCCTGGTCGAGGGTCGGATCGGGCGTACCCTTCCGCGCTTCTGGGACGGACAAGACGAGCTCCTGCATCGAGAGACAATGTGCCAAGCCTGCAACGCGGGGTCGCTATGCCGGTTCCGGCATGGCGCCAGCCGGAGACGATCACTATTTGATTATTCCCACCTGACGTTATTCTCCCGCCGCACGATCAATGGAGCCGTCTATGCCGACCATACCCACTGTCCGCCTGAACGATGGAAACGCCATGCCGCAACTCGGCTACGGCGTCTGGCGGGTCTCCAACGAAGAAGCCGCGAACGTCGTCGGCGACGCCATCAAGGCCGGTTACCGGTCCATCGACACGGCCACCATCTACGGCAACGAGGAAGGCGTGGGTCGGGCCATCAAGGCCGCGCCGGTCTCGCGGGAGGAACTGTTCATCACCACGAAGGTATGGAACGACCGCCATGGCTACGACAACACCCTGCGGGCCTTCGACGAGAGCCTCGCGCGTCTCAAGCTTGATCATGTCGATCTCTATCTCATCCACTGGCCGGTCGCGGGCAGCGAAGCCTATCTCGACACATGGCGCGCGCTGATCAAGCTGAAGCAGGATGGCCGCGCGAAATCCATCGGCGTGTCGAACTTCATGGTGCCGCACCTGCAGCGGCTGATCGGCGAGACCGGCGTGACGCCGTCCGTCAACCAGATCGAGCTGCATCCGGGCTTCCAGCAGACGGAGTTGCGCGCGTTCCACGCGGCGAACGGGATCGCGACCGAGGCCTGGAGCCCGCTCGGCCAGGGAACGATCCTGGAGAATGAAGACCTCGTCGCCCTGGCGCGCAAGTACGACAAGACGCCAGCCCAAGTCATCCTTCGCTGGCATCTGGACAACGGTTTCATCGCGATCCCGAAGTCCGTCACGACCTCCCGCATCCGCGAGAACCTGGACATCTTCGATTTCTCGTTGGACGCGGACGATATGCGCGTGATCGCCGGGCTCGACGATGCCTCCGGCCGCGTCGGCCCGGATCCGGCCGTCTTCGGCTGACGAACACGACGAGCGCTACAGGCGTCCCTTCGCCGGGTCGCCTGTCGCGGCGAACTGCTTGTAGATCGCCTCGGCGATGGGCAGGAGCTGCGCACGGTCGGCTTTCGCCGTGACCACATAGGACAGGCCGTTCTCGATCCAGGAGAATGCCGAGACGCCGTCCCGCTCCTCGAACTGGAACGAAGTCTGCGCCTCATCGCCCGAGCGCGCATAGAGCGTCAGGCGGTTTCCGCCCCCATTCTCGTACATGAAGAGCGCCGCTGCTTCGCCGCTGTCGGGAAGGAGCCGCCCGCCGATGAGGCGATAACCCTGGGCGTTCAGGTTCGGCGCCGTCAGCGGCTTGCCCACGCGGCGCGACAGCCATTGCACGAGATGCGCTTCCTGCTCGGCGGGAACCTCCACGGGATGCAATCGCTCGCTGACATAGATGCGGTGCGCCGCGATGGCGTTGTCGGCAACGCTCACGGCCTCTGCCTGTCTCTGCGCGCGCGACGCCCACCAGACACCGCCCCAGGCTCCCAGAACACCCCCGATGGCAAGCCACGCCAGAACGGCGGCAAAAGCCGCGGGACGCAACGGAGAGCGGCGGCGCCGCGCCGCCACGAGATTGGCGACGCGCAGGCGCGAGGGAATGGGTTCCCGTGCCTTGAAGGCCAATCGCGCACGCAGGGCTTCCCGGAGTTCGATTTCGCGTTCGACCTGTTCGGACGTCGCTGGATGCTCGGCGAGATACGCCTTCACCGCCTCGCGCCGCGGCGGCGGGAGCCTGCCGTCGACGAAAGCCTGCAGATCGTCTTCTCCGATGGGTCGCTCGCCCGTCACTTCACTCTCCTCAAGACGGTGCTGCGCCCGTTCTCCATGAATTCCCTCAGGCGCGCCCGCGCGCGGCTCAGGCGGGACATGACCGTGCCGAGCGGAATATCCAGCACCTGCGCGGCCTGCTCGTAGGACAGGTCCTCGACGCCGATCAGCAGCAGGATGGAGCGCTGCTCCTCCGGCAGGGCGTCCAATCCCCTGAGAACATCATGCAGTCCCGCATGGCCTTCCGGGCTCATGTCGGGCGCCTGAAGGTCGTTCAGCGCGTCCTCTCCCACGTGCGTGCCATGCGCCTTGCGCCGGCGCAGGGCATTGATGAACAGGTTGCGCTGGATCGCGAAGAGCCAGGCCCGCAGATCGCCGTCGCGCCGCTGGTGCCAGCGGCTGATCGCGCGCTCCAGAGTGTCCTGGACGAGATCGTCCGCCGCCTCGCCGTCGCGCAGAAGGGCCCAGGCGTAACGGCGCAGGCCCGGAATCTGCGGCTCGAGAAGGGAAGCGATCTCGTCCAAGGTCAAGTCTCGGTTGGCGGCATCATTCAACGATGAACCTGGGCGTCCGGCAACACTTACGGTGTCGCGACGTGCCAGACATTGTTGACGCCGTCGCCCGTGACCTCGCCCGGCTTGGTGTCCTTGACCCAGAGATAGAGCGGCTTGCCCTTATAGGCCCATTGCTTGGCCCCGTCGTCGCGGGTCACCACGCTCCAGTCGCCGGATGCGGCAGCACCCCCGGCGGCCATCAGGGGCGGCCAGTTCTGGGCGCATTGTCCGTTGCAGGCGGGCTTGCCGGCGGTGTCGCGGTCGAAAGTGTAGAGGGTCATGCCCTTGGCATCGACGAGGGCCTTGCCCTTGCTCGTATCAGCCACCTTCGCCGGGGCTGCGGACTGGGCAAGCACGGCGGATGCGGCGACGAGGGCTCCGGCCAGGATGGCCGGACGCAGCAGCGGATTCATGGGTGTCCTCCTTGAGGTCGACGATGACCACGTCTCAGAGACACTCCATGCGCAGCCTTATTCCCGATGGAGCGACATTTATTCACCGCCCCATCGCGCTGTAGCCGCTCTCGTCGATGGGCTCGCGCAGCTCGATGCGATGACGGCCATTGTCGCGGATCTGCGCCGTTCGAAAGCGGCCGTCGAGCTCGTCCTCGGGACTTTGAAGGATATCGACCCCGGCCTTCCGCAGGCGCGAAACCTCCTTGTCCACATCGGGAACGATGAGGCTGATGACCGGCACCCGCGTGACCGCGGCTTCATTCCCGGCGTTCGGGTCCTGATCCTGTTGCAGCAGGTGATCGACCTCGGTGACCTCCAGGAGAAAGCCGCTGCGTTCCAGAACGGCGGTGCGCCCCTGAACGAAATTCTCGGAGCCGATCAGCCGGAACCCGAGCTTGTCCTGGTACCAGCGCAGGGTCTCGTCGAAGTCGGGCGTCCGGATGGCGGTGGAACTGGGCCGCGAGGTCGGGGCCGACTGCGCCTGGGCCGAAGGGAATTCCGGAATGACGGCAGCCGCGAGGAGAAGAACCAAGCTGGCCAGGATGCTGCGCAGCGATCGGGTCGAGAGTGAGGAACTGCGTTTCACGGAGGATCCCTCGTCAGCCGGAACTTAGCCGTCTTCTCTCATGAACGCCCTCGGGTCCAGATCGTTCGTGGAAGCTCAGGCATTCTCGGAATGCATCAGCTTCAGCAGGAGGGCCGCAAGCTGCTCCGCCTCCTCCTCCGAAAGCTTCCCACCGATGGAGCGGTTGATGGCCGGGCCATAGACACCCCACATGCGCCTCTGGAGCGCCCGCCCCGCCTCGGTGATCTCCACCAGCTGGCGCCGGCGGTCTCCAGGGTAAGGCACCCGGCACACGAGCCCGTCACTCTCCATCCGGTCTAGAAGGCGGGAGAGGTTGTATTGCTCGAAGAGCACCGCGTCCTCGATCTCCCGCGGCGAGGAACGGCCGTCGGGCCGGCGCTTCAGATGCAGGAGGACATCGTACCAGGACAGCGGGGGAAACCCTGCGCCTTTCAGCTCCCCTTCGATATGGCCGACCACAGCCCGCCCCGCCCGGATGAGACGGACCCAGGCATCGGTGACCGCATCCGACGGTTCCTGCAACTCTTGCGCCACGGCAAAGCCCTTCATGCTTCTATGCAATTGCATCATGTTTGACATTTCGATGCAAGTGCATATGAATATCCATGCAAGTGCATGAAATTTCCGCCCGGCTCCTCGCCAAACACAAGGACCACACCGATGAAGCTCTACTATACCCCTGGCGCCTGCTCGCTCGCTCCCCATATCGTGGCCCGCGAGGCCGGTCTTCCGGTCACTCTCGTGAAGGTCGACCTCGCGAAGCATCTCACCGAGACCGGCGAGAACTTCCGCGCCATCAATCCCAAGGGATACGTGCCGGCCATCGCCCTGCAGGACGGCTCCCTGCTCACCGAGGCGGCCGCGATCATTCAGTATCTGGCGGATCAGCAGCCTGCCGCAGGCCTCGCCCCCGCCAACGGCACCACGGAGCGCTACCGCCTGATCGAGTGGCTCACTTTCATCAGCTCCGAGATCCACAAGGGCTTCGGCCCGCTCTGGAATCCCGCGACGCCGGACGCCATGAAGGCAGCCACTAAAGACCGCCTCGCCAGCCGCTTCGCCTATCTTGACGAAGTCCTGAGCAAGCAGCCATTCCTGATGGGCGAGACCTTCACCATCGCCGACGCCTATCTCTTCACGGTCGTGAACTGGACGAACTTCCACCAGATCGACATCTCGTCGTTCAAGAACCTGAGCGCCTTCATGGCCCGCGTCGCCGAGCGTCCCAAGGTGCAGGAAGCCCTCGTGGCCGAAGGCCTGAAGCAGGCGGCGTAAGCCTTCATCGATTGCACAAACAAAAAGCCCCGGAGTTTCCTCCGGGGCTTCTTTATTTTCAGGCTGTCGTGCCTGGAATTCTTAGAAGTCCATGCCGCCACTCAAGTCCGGCTTGCCGGACTTGAGCTTTTCCGAGTGATGGGCGGCTTCTCTTGGACTTCTTAGAAGTCCATGCCGCCCATGCCGCCCATGCCGCCGCCCGGCATGGCCGGAGCGGATTCGCGCTTGGGGGCCTCGGCGACCATGGCTTCGGTCGTGACGAGCAGGCCGGCCACGGAAGCTGCATCCTGCAGAGCCGTGCGGACGACCTTCGCCGGGTCGACGATGCCGGCCTGGAGCATGTCCACGAACTCTTCCGTCTGGGCGTTGAAGCCGAAGGTGTCGGACTTCGCGTTGTCGCCGATCTTGCCGACAACGATCGAGCCTTCCACGCCGGCGTTCTCGGCGATCTGGCGGATCGGAGCCTCGAGGGCGCGCAGCACGATCTTGATGCCGGCATTCACGTCGGCATTGTCGCTCTGGAGCTTGGCAACCGCAGCCTTGGCGCGCAGGAGAGCCGTGCCGCCGCCGGGGACGATGCCTTCTTCCACCGCAGCGCGGGTGGCGTTCAGGGCGTCGTCAACGCGGTCCTTCTTCTCCTTCACCTCGACCTCGGTCGCGCCGCCGACGCGGATCACCGCGACGCCGCCTGCGAGCTTGGCCAGACGCTCCTGGAGCTTCTCACGGTCGTAGTCCGAGGTGGTCTCCTCGATCTGCGCCTTGATCTGCGCCACGCGAGCCTCGATGTCAGCCTTCTGGCCGGCGCCGTCGATGATCGTGGTGTTCTCCTTCTCGATGCGAACGCGCTTGGCGCGGCCGAGCATCGGGAGCTGGACGGTCTCGAGCTTGATGCCGAGGTCTTCGGAGATCGTCTGACCGGCGGTCAGGACGGCGATGTCCTCGAGCATGGCCTTGCGGCGGTCGCCGAAGCCCGGAGCCTTCACGGCGGCGATCTTCAGGCCGCCACGCAGCTTGTTGACCACGAGGGTCGCGAGAGCCTCGCCTTCCACATCCTCGGCGATGATGAGGAGCGGCTTGCCGGTCTGAACGACGGCCTCGAGGATCGGCAGCATCGGCTGGAGCGACGAGAGCTTCTTCTCGTGGATGAGGATGTAGGGATCCTCAAGCTCGGCCACCATCTTCTCGGCGTTGGTGATGAAGTACGGCGAGAGATAGCCGCGGTCGAACTGCATGCCTTCCACGACATCGAGCTCGGTCTCGGCGGTCTTGGCTTCCTCGACGGTGATGACACCCTCGTTGCCGACCTTCTGCATGGCATGGGCGATCATCTCGCCGATGTCCTTGTCGCCGTTGGCGGAAATCGTGCCGACCTGGGCAACCTCGTCGGAGGAAGCCACCTTCTTGGCGCGAGCCTGGATGTCCTTGATGGCCTCAGAGACGGCGAGATCGATGCCGCGCTTGAGGTCCATGGGGTTCATGCCGGCGGCCACCGACTTGGCGCCCTCGCGCACGATGGCCTGGGCCAGAACCGTCGCGGTCGTGGTGCCGTCGCCGGCGATGTCGTTGGTCTTCGAGGCCACTTCGCGCACCATCTGGGCGCCCATGTTCTCGAACTTGTCGGAGAGCTCGATCTCCTTGGCGACGGTGACGCCGTCCTTCGTGATGCGCGGCGCGCCGAAGGACTTCTCGATCACCACGTTGCGGCCCTTCGGACCCAGCGTGACCTTCACGGCATCGGCGAGGATGTCCACGCCACGCAGCATCTTTTCGCGGGCGTCGGAGGAGAACTTAACGTCTTTGGCAGCCATGGGCTATGCCTCCAGTTAAATTGGTAAACTTGGAAAGAAGGGCGAGCGGCTCGATTAGCCGACGATGCCCATGATGTCGGATTCCTTCATGATCAGGAGGTCCTGACCGTCGATCCGCACCTCGGTGCCGGACCACTTGCCGAACAGGACACGGTCGCCGGCCTTCACGTCGAGGGCAGCGATCTTGCCGCTTTCATCGCGGGCGCCGGGGCCGACGGCGACGACTTCGCCCTCTTGCGGCTTTTCCTTGGCGGTGTCCGGGATGATGATGCCGCCGGCCGTCTTCTCTTCGGCTTCGATGCGGCGGACGACTACGCGGTCGTGCAGCGGACGGAACTTCATGGAACTTCCCCTTTGACGATGGGCGCGACCCCTCTGGCCGCGCCTGGTCTTCTGGCTGTTAGCACTGTTCGTTGACGAGTGCTAACGCTGGCGGCGAGATAGGCATATGCGGGAAGGGAGTCAAGAGATCTGCCCTTGGGGCAATGTCAGAAAGTGTTCCCTACCTCCTTTTAGGTATCCGACATGATCGTTTCATGACCATCCCGAAAGCCCTGTCGGAGGGCCGTTTCAGTCGGATTCGGGCCCGCTGGGCGTCTCGGCTATCGCCGCGACGTCAGCATCGCGGCGGCCACGATGAGGATGCCGCCTCCCAGGGTCGCCCAGGTGGGAACCTCGCTGAAGACCCCGTAGCCGATCAGCACCGCCCAGATGAGGGCCGTGTATTCGAGGGGGGCGAGGCGCGCCGCCTCGGCCTTGGCATAGGCGGTTGCCATGAGCACGTGGCCGATCACGCCCAGCACCCCCATCAGCGCGAACCAGGCCAGGTGCTCGTAATGCAGCGGCTGCCACGCCCAGATGCCGAAGGGCGCGACCAGGAGGAACGGGCCCATGTTCTGGAAGATGACGATGTGCAGGAACTTGTCCCGCTGGGCGCGCTGGCGCAGCAACACGAGGCTCAGCGCATAGGTGATCGCCGACAGCAGGGCGGCGCCGACACCCGTCCACGAGCGGGCCGCGTTGGCCTCCCCCGTCTGGCCGAGGACGACCACGAGGGTTCCGAGAAACCCGATGCCGATGGCGCCGACGATCCGGCTGTCGACCCGCTCCCGCAGCATCAGCATCCCGAACAGGGCGATGAACATCGGCGACAGGAACGACAGGACGAGGGTCTCGGCGAGGGGCAGCTGCCCGAGGGCATAGAAGAAGCTCAGGGCCGTGATGACCGCGATCACGGAGCGGATCGCATTGGCCGCGACGGTTTCCCGGTTGGGCCAGCCCGGCCTGAGGACGGCCACGACGCCCGCGACGACGATGCTGCCGCACATGAAGCGCAGGAAGGCGACTTGGAAGGTCGGGTAGGAAGCGGACATCCCCTTGATGACCGCATCCATGATGGAGAGAACCGCGATGCCAGCGGCCGCCCGGAGGGCGGGACCGAATTTCATGATGTCACGACGATGTGAAAGCCGGCGTCCGGGATGAGCGCCGTCGAAGGAAGAGGCTCTTACCGCACTTTCCGCAGCGGTTCACTCCTCTTTTCGGAGCATCGGCAGGAAAGCTCTCCTGCAAATCCTGCTTAAATTCATCCAGCTTGGCGGAAACAAAAGCCGCGCTTGTCGTTTATTCTGCAAATCACCGATAAGGATACGTTAATGCGCGCTTGGATCCCTTGCTCTGCAATGCTTCTGGCTGTCCTTCTCCCGGCTGCCGCCTCGGCGCAGCCGGTCTACGGAAACGGCAATTTCTACGGCAATACTTACATCGCTCCGGGCTATGACTACCCTTATGCACGGACGGAGGATGGTTACCGTGAGAGCTATCCCCTCGTGACCCGTCCGGCGGCTCGCGCCTCCCGGGCTGAGCGCATGGCGGGCTATCCCTACGACGTGACCACCACCGGCAGCACCGTGGCCTCCCTGCCGCAGGATTATGGGAACGGCACGGGCTACGACAACAGCATCGATTATGCGATCGCGCCGCAGTTCCAGCGCCAGCTCGTGTCCTATCCGGGCAACGAGCGTCCGGGCACGATCGTGGTCGATACCAACAGCAAGTTCCTCTATCTCGTTCAGGACGGCGGCCGCGCCATCCGCTACGGCATCGGCGTCGGCCGCGAAGGCTTCGAGTGGCGCGGTCGCCAGACCGTTTCCATGAAGCGCGAATGGCCGTCCTGGCGTCCGCCGGCCGACATGCTGCGCCGCCGCCCGGACCTCCCCCGCTTCATGGAAGGCGGACCGGACAATCCGCTCGGCGCGCGGGCTCTCTATCTCGGCTCCACGCTCTACCGCATCCACGGCACCAACGAGCCGCACACCATCGGACAGGCCGTTTCCTCCGGCTGCATCCGCATGCTCAACGACGACGTGACCGACCTCTACAACCGCGTGAAGGTGGGAGCGAGCGTGGTCGTTCTCTGATTACGCCGCACACGCGATTTCTGTTACTCAGATGGCCGGGCTCGCCCCGGCCATTCGCTTTTGGAATCGTGCCTCGTCCGGTGTAAAGCTCCCCGGCCGCCGCACGGGAGCCGCCATGAACTACGTTTATCTCTTCGCCGCCATCATCAGCGAAGTCATCGCGACTTCGGCCCTGAAGGCGTCCGAAGGCTTCTCGCGCTTCTGGCCATCCGCCATCGTGATCCTCGGTTACGGGATCGCCTTCTATTGTCTCTCGCTGACCATGCGCACGATCCCCATCGGCATCGCCTATGCGATCTGGTCGGGCGTCGGCATCGTGCTGATCGCCCTCGTGGGTCTGCTGCTCTATCGCCAGGCGCTGGACCTCCCCGCCCTGATCGGCATGGCGCTCATCCTGACGGGCGTTCTGGTGATCAACCTCTTCTCAAAGACCGCAGGTCACTGAAACGAAAACGCCCGCCGGATGGCGGGCGCTTCCGAAGAGACCGAGAGGTCATCAGGTCCAATCGCCCTCGTCGCCGCCGTCGCCGCCGAAGTCGGAAAAGTCCTGGTCGTCTTCCTGCGGGTCCTGCTTCTGGTCCGGGTAGAGCGCATCCGTGATGTTGCCGAAGCCCGCATTATCCGCCGCCTGGTCGGCTCCGCCGAGGCCCGCCAGGGAGGATGCCTCGCCCAAGGGATTGTTGTTGCCGCTGAAGGCGTGGCTCAGGGCATTGGCGATCATCATGCCGCCCGCGACGCCCGCGGCCGTCGTCAGCGCGCTCCCGAGGAACCCGCCTCCACCCCCGCGCTGCATGGCGCCGCCCCAGGGGCCGGTCGCGCCACCCATCGGGCCGCTCTGCGGGGCGCCGTAAGGCTGCTGCGGCATCGGTTGAGGCTGGGGCTGGCCCCAGGGTGAAGCCTGACGGGACGGCGGCGCGTTGTAAGCGGGCTCCGGCGGCCGTGATGCGCCGCCGCCGAAGATGCTGGAAAGGAAACCACCCTGCTGCTGCGGCGGCTGGCGGCTCATCCGGTCGAACTCGGCGCGCAGCCGCTCGTTGTCGGCCTGGAGATTTGCCAGCGCTTGCTCCTGAACGAAGACCGCCTGGGCCAGGGCATAGGGCGCATAGGGCTGCCGGCGCAGCTTGTCGGCGATATAACGCTCCGCCTCGGGGTCGCGCGGCTGGTTCGCCACCTGCTCAAGCCGTTGAAAAATATCGTCGATGACCTGACGTTCCTGATCGTTCATCGCATCCTCCTTCAAGGAATGTTGGTGAAGGATGTAAGCATGCCCCGGCCTTTTGTTAGGGGCCGACAAGGCCGAGGCTGCGCATATTCCGCACGCCCTGCGGGGCTATGCTTTCCAGGTCCCGAAGGCCGCGCCACTCGGCGCCATGCACCTCCCGCAGGTCGGGTCGGAGGGCATCGTCTTCCGATGCCCTCACCACATAACGGATGTCGTGATGCCAGTGCTCGGGCTCGTCCCGTTCCGGCCGCGCCGGGATGCGGTGGCTGTCGATATCGATGGGCAGCCCGGCCTCCCTGTGCCACGGGTCGATGGCAAGGTCATGCATCCCGGTCTCCTCGACCGCCTCGCGCAGGGCCGAGGCCATGAGATCGTCGGGCGCCTCGTAATGGCCGCCGGGCTGCAGCCATCGCTCCAGGGCGCGATGGTGGATCAGAAGGACCCGAGAGCCCGTCCGGTCGAGGATGAACGCCGACGTGGTGACATGGCCGGGGAAGGTGCGGCGCGAATGAATGTCGTCCCCGGCCTCGATCTGGCGCCGCAGGATCGCGTGCCGTTCATCGGGCAGGCCGAAGGCCCTGGCGTGATCGTCCAGGATCTTGCCGACCTGATGGCGGAAGGCGGCCGGATCGAAGCTCACCACGACCGTTCAGCCTTCCATCACCTTCGCGAAAGCAGCCTTGTAATCGGGATGCCAGCGCGAGAGCGGCGGGCGGTTCTCGATGAGGTCCTCGGCGGCCCAGCGGATGCGCTTCTCGTCCATTTCCCGCGTCGTCTCGTTGTCGGGGCAGAGCACGTAGAAGTCGCCTCGTTCCAGGGCCGGCAGCAGGAAATCGACGACTTGCTCCGGCTCCCAGGCTCCGGCCGGCTTCTCGGTGACGCCCCTCGCCTTGGTGAAGCCCGTATAGACGAAGCCCGGGATGAGGAGATGCGCGCTCACCCGGCAATCGGGCCGGTTGCGCAGCTCATGGGCCAGGCCTTCCGTGAAAACCTTCACGCCCGCCTTGGAGATGTTGTAGGCCGTGTTGCCGGGCGGCGTGGTGATGCCCTGCTTCGACCCGGTATTGATGATCGCGCACGGGGTTTTCTGGTCGATCATCGACGGCACGAAGACCTGCACACCGTTGATGACACCCCACAGATTAGTCTCAAGGATCGCGTGCCAACGCTGCAGGTCGCCGAACATTTCGCCGCCGCCCTCGGTACCGGCATTGTTCATGAGCAGCGCCACCTCGCCGAAGGAGGCATAGACCTTCTCCTTGAGCGCCTCGACGTCACCCAGGCGGCTGACGTCGGTCACGACGGCCAGCACGTTCTCCGGCTTTCGGGCTAAGCCCTTCACCTCCTCCTCAGCGCGCCGGAGAGTCTCGCCCTCGAGATCGGCCAGACAGACCTTCATGCCGAGTTCCGCGAACCGCTTGGCGGCCGCAAGCCCGATGCCGCTGGCGGCTCCGGTGATGACGGCGACGCGGTTGGGGGCGATTGCTGGATGCTGAGCCATCGTTGGGATCCTTCATGCCTGAGGTGGAGGCGTTTGCGATTCGATGATGGGGCCAAAGTGGCGCTCAGCGGCCCGTTCGCCAAGCCCGGCAGAGCGATCGGCCGCCTGTGTCCGGCGCATCGTTCATCGATTCGCCCGTTTCGGAAGAATGCAATCGAGATCACCGGCACAGAGCCGGTGATGACGTGGTGGTCGGCTTCTCCATTTCGCTTAAAGAAAAAAGCCCCGCATCGCTGCGGGGCTCTGGAGGTAGTACGCTACTCCGCGTCCGGCGATTTCAACGGCCGGACATTCGTTTCGACTTCCTCCTCGTCGAAGAGGGTCGGATCCTCCTCCTGCGTGTCGAGGCGGGTCTTCTTGCGCAGCGCCACGTATTTCTTCTGGATCTTGGTGCGGCTCTCGCGGGCGATCTCGAGGGCGCCCTGCATGAGGGAGCGCTCGGCCTTCTCGTTCTGCAGCTCCTCGGTCAGGCGGCGGTTGGCGGCCTCCAGGGTGTTGCGGTCCTGCTCGAAGCGCTTGGTGAGCTGGTCGATGCGCTCAGAGAGGCTCGCCACCTTGTTGTCGGAGCTTTCGATCTGGAAGTCCTTGGCCGCGATGGCCTTGCCCAGCATCTCGACACGCTCCTGCAGCTCGATGCGCGAGCGCTGGAGCTCGTTGACCATGGCCACCTGGCGCTCGACCTCCTGCTGGGTCGCTTCCAGGCGGCGGTCGAGGGTGTTCTTCTCGATGCTCGTCTCTTTCAGGTTGCGCTCGACGCCGCGCAGGGCCTCGTTCTTGTCGCGCAGCTGGTCACGGGTATGGGCCAGGATCTTGTCGGTCGCGGCCAGACGGGAGTTGAGGCCCTCGATCTTCATGTCCAGCGCCGAGAGATCCGTCTGATGGGCCGAGCGCTCGGAATCGATCTGGGTTTCCAGGCGCTGGCGCAGCACTTGCTCGCCCATGAGCTTGGTCTCGAGTTCGGAGGCGCGCTGGCGCGTGGCCTCCAGCTGGGTTTCCAGCTCGCCATAGCGGTTGGTCAGGCTGGAAAGGCGGTAATTCTGCTCCTCCGCCACCTTCTGCAGGCGCTTGACCTCGTGGTCGAGCAGGCCGTTTCGCTCCCGGGTCTCGATGAGCTCCCGCTCGGCGCGCGCCACCGTGTGGTCCGCCTCCTGGGCTTCGAGGCGCAGGGCCTGGTTCTCTTCCGTGATGTTGCGGGCGCGCTCGGTCTCGATGGAGAGCTGGTTCTCCAGATCGGCGACGATGGCTTCCTTGTCCTTTACGTTGAGACGCAGGTCCTCGATGAAGGATTCCTGCTCCCGCACCCTCGTTTCCGCCTTGCGCAGTTGCGAAACGGCGGAATTCAGGTCGTCCACCGTCCGGGCGTGGAGGCCGCTGAGGTCGGAGAGCTCCCGGCGCAGAGCCACGGTCGTGTCCGTTTCCTGCCGCAGCACCGCCTCGGTTTCGAGAAGGCGCGACTGGAGCTGCGGATAGCTGCGGATGAGATCGTTCACAGGTTCATTGAGGAGGGCGAAATCCTCCTTGAGGCTGCGGATTTCCTCCAGCCGGTCGATCATGTTGGCGAAGCGCACGCGGATCAGCTCGTTCTTCTGGCCGACGGAATCGAGCGCTACATTGGGGCGAACGACGATCGCCCCGCCCTTCTCGGAAGGCGCCGCGACGGGCGCGGAGACGGCCTCGACGATCTCGCCCCTCCCGGGCAGGGAACCGACAATGGCCTCTTCCTGCTTCTTGCCGAAACGGCTCCTGAACGATGTCCAACCCGAAGACATGTGCTGGTCCTTACGCCCCTGAAATTCATGCTTTCCTAACTTTTAGCCTAGATGGCCGCATTTTGGAAATAGAATTTCGTTGCGTAAGAATGTAGCAGCCTCACTCTGCCGCGATGGTTAACGGCGGGGAAACCCGCTTGCCGAACCCTGCCGCTTCCAGGGTTTCCGGCATGGGACCGCCGGTCGCCCAATCGAGAAGTTCGACCGTGTGGACAATGGGGATTTCCGTCCCCTTCCCGATCTGGGTCATGCAGCCGATATTCCCCGTGGCGATGAGATCGGGCTTGGTCCGCTCGATATTGGCGACCTTGCGGGCCCGGAGCTGAGCGGCGATCTCCGGCTGGAGCAGGTTGTAGGTCCCGGCCGAGCCGCAGCAGATATGCCCTTCCGGCACGTCCTTCACGGTAAAGCCCGCCTGCTTGAGCAGGGTCTTCGGCTCTGTGCGGATCGCCTGCCCGTGCTGCATGGAGCAGGCGGAGTGATAGGCCACCACCAGCGCCGTCTCGCGCACCGGCTCCATGAGCGTCAGGGACGTGACGTATTCGGTGATGTCCTTGGCGATCGCCGAGACGCGGGCCGCCTTCTCGGCATAGTCCGGGTCCTCCCGGAACATGAAGCCGTAATCCTTGATCGTGGTGCCGCAGCCCGATGCCGTGATGATGATGGCGTCGAGCCCCTCCCCGTCCATCTCGGCGATCCAGGCATCGATGTTGCGCTTGGCGAAACCGTGGGCCTCCTCGTCGCGGCCCATGTGGTGGACGAGCGCGCCGCAGCACCCCTCCCCCTTGGGCTGGACCACGTCGACGCCATGCCGGTTGAGGAGACGAACGGCGGCCTCATTGAAGCCGGGCTTGAGCACAGGCTGGGCGCAGCCGGACAGGATGGCGACCCGGCCCCGGCGCTCTCCATGCGCCTTGAAGGTGCCGGGCTGGTCGAGGGGCGAGCGGGCCGGCGCCTTCGCGGGCGCAAGGTCGATCATCGCCTCGAGCCGCCTGCCGAGGAACGGCAACCCGCCGATCACGCCCTTGAGGGGTTTGACGAGCGTCGCGGCCCCGAGCGCGAAGCGGAAGCGGCCTGGATAGGGTAATACGCTGGCGAGAACCCAGCGCAGGAGCCGGTCGTGCCAGGGCCGCGTATAGGTGGCCTCGATATAGGCGCGGGCATGGTCGACGAGGTGCATGTAATGCACGCCCGAGGGGCACGTGGTCATGCAGGACAGGCAGGAGAGGCAGCGGTCGATGTGCTTGACCACTTCCGGCGAGGCGGGCTTACCGCTCTCCAGCATGTCCTTCATCAGGTAGATGCGCCCGCGCGGGGAATCGAGCTCGTCGCCGAGCAGCAGGTAGGTCGGGCAGGTGGCGGTACAGAAGCCGCAATGGACGCAGGTCCGGAGAATCTTCTCCGAGCTTGCCATGGCGGGATCCCTGAGCTGGTCGGGCGTGAAGTTGGTTTGCATCGTTTATCTCACATCGCCCCTTGCCATTGATTGATGGCCTCAATGGGATGGATCAGCATGATGATGTTCAGAATGAGATTGTCGCGGATCCAGAAACCCACGAAAGCCTCCATGATCGCGGCGAGCAGAACCGTCAGCCAGACCGGCCAGATCCGGGCGAGCACGAACCCGATCGTCATGGCGACGATGTCCGACACCGAGTTGATGACGCTGTCGCCATAATAATCGAGCGCGATGTTCGTTGCACGGTAGCGTTCGATCACGGTGTTGGTGTTCTCGGCGATTTCCCAGGCGCATTCGATCCCGATCGCGACGAGCAAAGCGATGCCGAAGGGCAGCGGCTTTCCGATCAGGCGGCCGAAGACCCAAATGCCTCCATAGAACAGGAAACCATGGATGACGTGAGAGGGCGTGTACCAGTCGGTCAGGTGCTGGGAATTGCCTGAATCCTTCACCACCCCATGCCAGAACTCGATAGTGCCGCAGGTGCAGATCGGCGTACGGCCCATGCCCAGCAGGATCGCGGCGGTGAGCCCGACGAGCCCGAACGCGATCCCGGCGACGAGCGCCTTGCGCGATCCATTGGGTGTGCGCGCTTCAGGCGCGAGAGAGGCCGTGCCCGCCATGTCAGATCCCCGCATACATCCGGCCCGGATTGAGGATTCCGGCGGGATCGAAGGAAGCCTTGATGCCGCGCGAGAGTGTCATCAGGGCCTCCGGTTGAGGCTCGAACACGTCGAGGGTGGAGCGGATCTCGGCCGGCGCACGCACCAGGGTGGCATGGCCGCCGAAGGTCCGGGTCGCTTCGCGCAGGACGGACGCGCCTGCGTCGCCGTCGATCGGCGTCGAGATCCAGATGAGCCCGCCGCCCCAATCGTAGAACCATTGCGCATCGAGCCCCTGCGCCACCTGGGCGACCAGTTCGGGGCCCTTCGTGGGAGCCGTGGACACGCGCCAGACGGCCCGGTTGCCGTGATCCGTCAGCAAGGTCGCATCGCGCACCGACTGCCAGAGCGCCTCGGCTCCGACGCCTTCGAGCAGGTCCATGAACCGGAAGCGCTTCAGCAGGCGCTTCATCTCGTTCATCCGGTAATCGACCGAGACCCTGAAGCCTTCGAGCCGGATCAGAGTGGTGCCGCCCCGACGGTCGCGGTCGGGAACATGCGCCGCGCCGTTCACGTCGAAGGGCGATCCGAGGGCCATGGACAGGGCCTGGATGGCCTGCTTGTCGTCGAGCCCGCGGATGGCGAGCGTCGCCATCCTCTCCTGCTTCGGCAGCACCTTGAAGGTGACCTCGGTAAGGAAACCGAGCGTGCCCCAGGAGCCGGCCATGAGTTTCACGAGATCGAGCCCGGTGACGTTCTTCATCACCCGGCCGCCGGACTTCACCACATCGCCGCGCCCGTTGACGAAGCGCACGCCGATCAGGCTGTCGCGGGCGGCGCCCGCCATGATCCGGCGCGGGCCGGAGAGGTTCATCGCCGCCACCGCCCCGATGGTCGGCTCGCCCTTGGTGCCGAGGAGCGCGCGGTAATCCATGGGCTCGAAGGGCAATTCCTGGCCTTTCGCCGCCAGCACGCGCATGACCTCCAGGACCGGCGTGCCGCTGCGGGCGGAAATCACCAGCTCCGAAGGTTCATAGAGCGTGATGCCGCTCATGGCAGACGACGAGATCGAGGCGTCGGTCTGGTTCGGCCGGCCCATCGCGGCCTTCGTGCCGTTGCCGGACACGTTGAGAAGCATGCCCTTGTCGGCCGCCTCGCGGATGATGATGGACGCATCCTGCTCGTCGCGGGGAGTATGAGTGGTCACGCGGCAAGCCTTCCTTCGAGCGGAAACACCTTGGCGGGATTGAGCAGCCAGCGCGGGTCGAACACGCCGCGCACGCGCATCTGCTGCTCCAGGTCCGTGGCGTTGAACTGGTAGGTCATGAGATCCCGCTTCTCGATGCCGACGCCGTGCTCGCCGGTCAGGCAGCCGCCGACCTCGACGCAGAGCTTGAGGATGTCCTCACCGGCTTTCTCGGCCTTCTCCATCTCGCCCGGCACGTTGGTGTTGAACATGACGAGCGGGTGGAGGTTGCCGTCGCCCGCATGGAACACGTTGGCGACGCCGAGCCCGTAGGATTTCACGATCTCGTCGATGCGGTTGAGAACGTAAGGAAGCTGGCCGGTCGGGATCGTGCCGTCCATGCAGATGTAATCGGCGACGCGCCCCGTCGCCCCGAAGGCCGACTTCCGGCCCTTCCAGATTGCCGCGCTCTCGGCTTCCGATTGAGAGACCTTCATGGTCTTCGGCCGGAACGGCTCGGCAATGGCCACGATGCGGCGGAGCATGTCGTCGATTTCCGCATCGGACCCCTCCACCTCGACGATCAGCATCGCCTCCACGTCGAGGGGATAGCCCGCATGGGCGAAGGCCTCGCAGATCTGGATGGCGGGCTTGTCCATGTATTCGAGCGCCACCGGGATGATGCCCGCCCCGATGATCGCCGCCACGCAGGCGCCCGCATCCTCCACCGAGGAAAACCCGAAGAGAGCCGGCCGCGCGCCTTCCGCGGCCCGCAGGATTCGCACCACCGCTTCCGTCACCACGCCGAGCTGGCCTTCCGAGCCGCAGATGAGGCCCAGGAGGTCATAGCCCGGAGCATCCAGGTGCTCGCCGCCGATCTCCACCACCGTGCCGTCGAGGAGCACCATGGTGACGCCCAGGAGATTGTTGGTGGTGACGCCGTACTTCAGGCAATGGGCCCCGCCCGAGTTCATGGCGATGTTGCCCGCGATGGTGCAGGCGAGCTGGCTCGACGGGTCGGGGGCGTAGAAGAAGCCTTCATATCCCACCGCCTGGCTGATGCCGAGATTGGTGATGCCCGATTGAACCCGCGCCGTGCGGTTCTCGAAGCTGACGTCCAGCACCCGGTTCATCTTGGCGACGCCGAGCACGATGGCGTCCTCCTGGGGGATCGCCCCGCCGCAGAGGGAGGTCCCCGCCCCGCGCGGCACCACCTTCACCCCATGGTCGTGGCAGAAGCGCATGATCGCCGAGACTTCCTCCGTGGTGGAGGGCAGCACCACGGCGAGCGGCATCCGGCGGTAGGCGGTCAGCCCGTCGGTCTCGAAGGCCCGGCGCTCGTCCTCTGTGACGATGAGGGCCTCGGACGCGACAAGGCGTCCCAAACCCTCGACGATTTCCTTCCGGCGCGCCAGAACCGCTTCGTCCGGCTGTGGAAATGCAATGGTCATGACACCCTCCCTCAAGGGCCAACGCTGCGTTCAGGTTATGGCTACCTCAACAATAAGGCGGCTTTTCCCGATGGCGTTTTCCAATAATGTAGAATGTCTCTAGGATGGGCCAGGGGCCCAGCAAAGGAGTTTTTGATGCGTTCCTTCGTTCTTTCCGCCGCCCTGCTTCTCGCCGGGCTCGGTTCCGCCCAGGCCCAGGACGCGGCCGCCGGCGAGAAGGTGTTCACGCAATGCCGGGCCTGCCACCAGATCGGTCCGAACGCGAAGAACGCCGTGGGCCCGGTCCTGAACGGTGTCATCGGGCGCCATTCGGGTTCGGTCGAAGGCTACAATTACTCCCCGGCCAACAAGAATTCCGGCCTTACCTGGGACGAGGCCACGTTCCGGGAATACATCAAGGATCCGAAGGCCAAGATCCCGGGCACCAAAATGATCTTCGCCGGCGTTAAGGACGAGCAGAAGGTCAACGACCTCGTGGCCTATCTAAAACAGTTCGACGCTCAGGGCCAGAAGGTCACCCAATGAGCGTTCTTCCCCCTGAAGGCCGGCCCGTGAAACCCCGGGTCGGCCTGTTCGTCACCTGCCTGGTCGACCTGATGCGCCCCTCCGTGGGCTTCGCCGCCGTCAAGCTCCTGGAAGAGGCCGGCTGCGCCGTCGACGTGCCCGTCCAGACCTGCTGCGGCCAGCCCGCCTACAATTCGGGCGACCGCGGCACGACGCGGGATCTTGCCATGCAGGTGATCGAGGCCTTCCACGACTACGATTACGTGGTCGCCCCCTCGGGCTCCTGCGCCGGAACCCTCAAGGCCCACTATCCTGAACTCTTCGAGGAAGATCCGAACTGGCGCGCCAAGGCCGATGCGCTGGCGGCCAAGACCTACGAGCTGACGAGCTTCCTGGTCGACGTGCTCGGGGTCACGAGGGTCGAGGCCTCGTTCGACGGAACTGTGACCTACCACGATTCCTGCTCGGGCCTCCGGGAACTGGGCGTCAAGACCCAGCCGCGCCGGCTTCTTTCCAGCGTCGAGGGCCTGACCCTCGTCGAGATGAAGGACAGCGACGTCTGCTGCGGCTTCGGCGGCACCTTCGCGGTCAAGTACAGCGACATCTCGGGCGCGATCGTCGATGCCAAGGCCAGGAACATCGAGGAAGCCCACGCGCCGACCCTACTCGCGGGCGATCTCGGCTGCCTCATGAACATGGCCGGCAAGCTCACCCGCGACGGCAAGCCGATCCAGGTCCGCCACGTGGCGGAGGTTCTGGCCGGCATGACGGACGAACCGGCGATCGGTGTCGCCAAACCTGCGGCCGCCAAGTAAAAGTCGATCATGACCGTTCATTCCACGTCTCCCCAATTCAAGCAGAATGCCGCACGGGCGCTGAGCGACGACCAGCTGCAGAAGGCGCTCGGCAACGTGAAGCAGGGCTTCATCGACAAGCGGAAAGCGGCCGCAGACAAGCTGCCGGAATTCGAGGCGCTGCGGGATGCGGCGCGGGATATCAAGAACCACACCCTGGAGCATCTCGACCTCTACCTCGAAGCCTACGAGGAGAAGGTGAAGGCCTCCGGCGGGCACGTGCATTTCGCCCGCAACGCCGATGAGGCCCGCGACATCATCCTGACCATCTGCCGCGAGGCCGGCGCCAGGACGGTGACGAAGGGCAAGTCCATGATCTCGGAGGAGATCGGGATCAACCATCACCTGGAGGCGAACGGCATCCGGCCCGTCGAGACCGATCTCGGCGAGTACATCATCCAACTCCGCAACGAGCTGCCGAGCCACATCATCGCGCCCGCCGTCCACCTCAACGCCACCCAGGTCGAGGAGGATTTCCGGCGCGTCCACACGCATCTCGACGCCAAGCGCGATCTCTCGGAGCCCGTCCAGCTTCTCACCGAGGCGCGCGCCGTCCTGCGCGAGCGCTTCCTCGCGGCCGACGTGGGCATCACCGGGGCCAATTTCCTGGTGGCCGAGACCGGCACGTCGATCATCGTGACGAACGAGGGCAACGGCGATCTCACGCAGATCCTGCCGAAGACCCATATCGTGCTCGCATCGCTGGAAAAGCTCGTTCCGACGCTCGAGGACGTGAGCCAGCTCCTGCGCGTCCTCGCTCGCTCGGCGACTGGCCAGGAGATGTCGGTCTACACCACCTTCTCCACGGGCCCGCGCCGCAGCACCGATGCGGACGGGCCTGAGAACTACCATGTGGTTCTCATCGACAACGGCCGCTCCTCCATGCTCGGCACGAGCTTCGAGGAGATGCTGCGCTGCATCCGCTGCGGCGCCTGCATGAACCATTGCCCGGTCTATCACGCGGTCGGCGGACACGCCTATGGCTGGGTCTATCCGGGGCCCATGGGCGCGGTGCTCACGCCGTCCCTCATCGGCGTCGACAAGGCGGGCCACCTGCCCAACGCCTCCACCTTCTGCGGGCGTTGCGAGAGCGTGTGCCCGGTGCGCATCCCCCTGCCCAAGCTCATGCGCCACTGGCGCGAGCGCGAGTTCGAGCGGCACCTGACGCCGGCGACCGTGCGGTCGGGCCTCCAATTCTGGGGCTTCTTCGCCAAGCGCCCCGCCCTCTATCGGTTCGCGACCCGCGTCGCCATGGGGGCGCTTTCTCTCGCGGGCCGTCAGCGCGGACGCTTCTCCTGGCTGCCCATGGCCAAGGGTTGGACCAAGTACCGCGACTTCCCCGCGCCGCAGGGCGAGACCTTCCAACAGCGCTGGAAGCGCGAGCGCAAGGGAGCCGCCGCATGAGCGCCCGCGACGACATCTTCGCCAATATCCGCCGCTCCCTCGGCGTCAACGGCACGGAGAAGATCCGCCACCAGATCGTGGCGGACCGCCTGGAACGCTCGCCCAAGGGCGTCATTCCCCAGCGCGGGCAGGTCTCCGGCGAGGAGCGGATCGCGCTCTTCAAGACCATGGTCGAGATCTCGCTCGCCACGGTGACGGAAGTCGCCTCCCCGGCGGAGGTGCCGCAATCCATCGCGCTCTTCCTGCGGAACCACAACCTGCCCGCCACCCTGCGCATGGGCGACGATCCGCGCCTTCAGGCCATGCCGTGGTCGGAGACCGCGCTCGACATCGCCCATGGGCCGAGCGGGGGCCGGGACCTCAACGCGGTGAGCCACGCCTTCGGGGCCATCGCCGAATCCGGCACGCTCGCCATGGTGTCGGGGCACGAGAACCCCTCTACTCTCAACTTCCTGCCCGACAACCACATCATCGTGGTCTCGGCCAAGGACATCGCGGGCGATTACGAAACCGTCTGGAACCGGGTGCGCTTCGCCTACGGCAAGGGCGCCATGCCCCGCACGGTGAACTTCATCACAGGCCCGTCCCGCTCCGGCGACATCGAACAGACCCTGCTGCTCGGCGCCCACGGGCCCCGTCGGCTGCATGTCGTGGTGGTACGGAATTGAAGGCAAGCTCGAACGATGAACGATAGGCTCCCTCTGCCGGGCGGGAGAGGGAGGAGCCGCTTTCAGCGATTCAATGGCGCGCCAGGAGATGGCTGACCAATTGGTGCGCCTCTTTGACGAGCGACAGGAGGGTCCCGGAGTTCCGGGTGGAGCCGAAGTCCAGGCCCGCGAAATAGAGGCCGGGCTGCGCCGTGACACCCTCCTCGTGCGCCGGCTGGCCGCGTGCGTCGAGCACACCCGGCACCCGCACCCATTCGAAGTCCCCCTCGAACCCGGTGCACCAGATCAGCGCAGCAATGCCGTCCTCTGCCGGATCGAGTGAGAGGATGGGCGGATCCGGGAGGCTCGGGGCGACCGTCTCGGCAGGATCGTCGTCCGCCGCAGGCGCATCGATGCCGTTGGCTGCGATGTAGGCGTCGATGGAGCGCTTGACTCTCGCCGACACCTCGTCCCCGAAGCGGACATTCTCCGCGAGATCGCCCGCGAAGGTCAGGCATCCGTCCTCGATCCCAACCAGGCGCCCGAGAAGAACGACTCCCTGTGCACTGAGCGATTGCAGGCTGAGGGTGCGGCCGGCACCGAGGAGCGGCCGTCCCATGATATAGCCCGAAGAATCGACGAAGTCCTTGCGCGGGACATCGAAGAGGCCGCTGCGCGTAAACCAGAAGACGATATCGTAACCCCGGTAGCGGCGCGCCCCACGCCCGACCCGGCCCGTGGCGAGGAAGACCCTGCGACCGGCCTGCACAAGGTCCTCGGCGATCTGGCCGCCGCATTGTGCGCTGCCGACGACCAAGACGGCGCCCGCCGGAAGCGATGCAGGGTTTCGATAGTCCGACGCGTCGAGTTGCAGGAGGCCCGCGGGCAGGCCGGCGGCCACCTTCGGGCGACGCGGGCGGTTCAGGTTGCCGCTTGCGATCACGACATTGCGCGCCCATCGCGGGCCACGAGAGGTTTCGAGACGAAACCTCTCGTGGCCCCCATGGAAGGAGAGATCAGCGACAGGAGTCAGCGTTTCGACCGGCAAGCGGTTTCGCGCGGCAAAGTCCTCGAGGAGCGCAACGAACGCGTCGCGCGTCATGAATCCGTCCGGATCGGGACCGTCGTACTGGTCGCCGGGCATCATCGAGGCCCAGTTGGGGGTGTTCAGGCGAAAACTATCCCAGCGTTGCGTGCGCCAGGTCTCGCCGATCCGGCTTCGCTCCAGCACGCAATGCCGCAGTCCGGCTTGAGCCAGATAGTAGCTCACGCCGAGGCCGGCCCATCCGCCACCAACGACGGCAACGTCGAGGCAATCGGTATCGGAGGTCATCGAAACGTCCTCCCACAGGTACCGCTATCCCATAAGGACAGGATGATTGTCGCGTCGAAGGCGCCCCTCCCGCGACGCAGATGCATCATAACCTCCAGCGTTTCCGCTGCAAAGCTCGCCATGGGAAGCCGGCACGAAGCCGGACGATATCCAAGAGGCGCAGGTTAAGACCGGTGGTTCTTGATATCCAATGCCGCTTCGATGGCCGCCCTGTCGATGATCGACCAGACGCTCCTGATCCTGTCGCCCCGAAATTCATAGAAGACATTCTCGGTGAAGGAGACCCTCGTTCCATTCACGGGAAGGCCCAGGAACGTCCCCTTCGGCGTACAGTCGAAGCTCAATCGGCTCGCAATGCAGGGCGGATCGGAAACGAGTCTCTGAATGTGGAAGCGGAGATCGGGAATTTCTGAAAAGTCTCTCTCCAGCATCTCGCGATAGCCCGAGAGCCCCACCAGCCGATCATTGTAATGGACATCGTCATGAACGAACTGCTCCAGCTTCGGCCAGTCCTGCGCGTTCAGACAATCGATATAGGCTTGATAGATCTCGGAGAGTTCGGTTCGACTCACGGCGACGATCCTTGTGCTGACCAAGGCCTCCGGTGTGAAGTAGGACGATGGCGAATCCTGCCGTCAAGTCGATAGTGGCATCCCTACCTGCCCCCGGCACAGCACTCGATTCGACAAGCTCTCCAGCTCAGCCATAATCGCCCAGCATGAACGCCGTGATGCTTGGAGGCCCGGCATGTCCATCCCGACACTGATCTTTCGCACCATTCGCTGGTCGGCCTGGGGCGGCTGCCAAGCGGGCATGGAGCATGTGGACGTGCGGCCCGCCGATGGCGGACTTGCCATCTCGGGCGTCGTGATCGCCCAGGAAGAGGAGACCGAGTTCGGGCTCTCCTATCGCCTCAGGCTCGACGCCCTGTGGCGCACCAAGGACGTGATCCTCAGAACCACGGCCGGGCATGTGCTGCATCTGGAAAGCAACGGGCAAGGCTCCTGGCAGGAGAACGGCAAACTTCGACCTGACCTCCAGGGCTGCATCGACGTCGACATCCGGGCGACGCCGCTCACCAACACCCTGCCCATCCGGCGCCTCGACCTGGAGACGGGCGAGAGCACGGACATCCGCCTCTGCTACATCGCGGTTCCCGACCTGATCGTCACGCCGGCCAACCAGCGCTACACGGCCCTCGATGCAGGCGCGCGCTATCGTTTCGAGAGCCTGGAGAGCGGGTTCACCGCCGACCTGCCCGTGGACGAAGACGGCTTCGTCCTGGACTATCCCGGCCTGTTCAAGCGCCTGGGATGATCACGACGCCGCTACCGTGACATCCGGGCACAGGCGACCATACTGGCGCTCCGTTCCATTTTCGTTTAAGTCTTTGATATCACAGGTAGTTTTTAGTAATTCTAAACTAGAACAACAAATGATCGTCTGTTCCTGCAACATCCTCTCCGACGGTGATGTCAAAGCCTGCCTCAAGCCGGGACCGGAATGTCCGCGCACTCCGGCGCAGGTCTATCGGTGTCTCGGCTGCAGCCCCAATTGCGGGCGCTGCGCACGGACGATCCGTGCCATCATGGATCAGGCCCTGGCCGATGCGGGTGTGGAGCCGATCGCGGCCTGCACTCGCGGCTGCTGCCCGACCGTGCTCGAAAAGGCCGCCGCCGAGCCCACCCTTTGAACAAAAGGACTTTCACCCTAGTTGCTAAATCCTCTAAGGAAGGTTCCGGCGCGCCCAGTGCCGAGTGGACGAGAGGGTAGGATGAAGGGTGATCCCAGGGTAATCGAGTATCTCAATCGCGGCCTGCGCAGCGAGCTGACGGCGGTCAACCAGTATTGGCTGCATTACCGGCTCCTGGACGATTGGGGATACAAGGAGCTTGCGAAAGCCTGGCGCAAGGAATCCATCGAAGAGATGCACCATGCGGACCGCTTCATCGAGCGGATCATCTTCCTCGAGGGCTTCGCCAACCTGCAGGTGCTCGATCCCCTGCGCATCGGCCAGAACATCCAGGAGATCCTTGAATCCGACCTCGCGGCGGAATACGACGCGCGCAACCTCTACGGCGAGGCCGCCGCCTATTGCGACAGCATCGGCGACCGCGTCTCGAAGAACCTGTTCGAGGAGCTGATGGCCGACGAGGAAGGCCATATCGACTTCCTGGAAACCCAGCTGAACCTCGTCGAGCAGGTCGGCATTGAGCTCTACGCCCAGAAGCATATCGGCGGGGTCAAGGACGACGAGTGAGCGTTGGATCCGAGGCGCGAGCTCTCTCCGCGCAACGACGGAGCTGCAACCTCGATAGAAGAGACGGAGTGTCATTCCCAAGGGAATAACACTCTCCACGTCATGGCCGGGCTTGTCCCGGCCATCTCGATAAGGTGAGGCTCGACGCTTCAAGGGATCGGGATCACCGGCACAAGGCCGGTGATGACGTGAGAGGGGACTTCCGCGAGGATTTCACACTCGACCGAAAAGAGTCGACCGCCCGCCCCCTAAGGCGGGCTTTTTCTTGTCATGCCGGTTGAGCGAGCTTGCCCGGCTCCTCGATCGTGGCGATCGGCAGGGTGACGAGGCGCAATTCGGGGTCGTCGGGATCGATCCGGATCGTGAAGCCGAGATTGCGGCACATGTCGAGCATGGTGGAATTCTCGCGCAGCACCTGTCCCTCGATTTCGCGCAAACCCTCCACCTTCGCCCACTCGATCATCAGCCGCATCAGCTCCCAGCCCAGGCCGAGGCCCTTGAGGTCCGAGCGAAGGAGAATGCCGTATTCTCCGGTCTCGTGGTTGGCATCCGCGTGGAGACGGACCGCGCCCATCATCTCACCCGTACTCTCGTCGAAGGCGACGAACGCGATGGCACGGGCGTAATCGAGCTGCGTCAGGCGGGCGAGGAATGTGTGGCTGAAATCGCGGACCGGGGCGAAGAAGCGAAGGCGCAGGTCCTCCGGCGTGATCTGCTCGAAGAAGCGCCGGAACTCCGCCTCGTCCTCCGGCCGCACGGGCCTGACGAAAGCGCTCCGCCCATTCCGCAGCGCGATCGTGCGCTCCCATTCCTTGGGGTAAGGCCGCACGGCGAAGCGCGGATGGCCGCTGCCCTTCCGGGTTTCGGGCGCGACCGCCACCCGGGCGTCGACCGCGATCACGCCGGTATGATCGGCGAGCAGCGGGTTGATGTCGAGTTCGCGGATCTCGGGGATGTCGGCCGCCATCTGGGCGAGCTTCACCAGCGTCAGGGCAATCGCTCCCTCGTCGGCCGCCGGGACGTCCCTGTAGGCCTTCAGGCGTCGGGACACCCGGGTGCGGGCGATCAGGTCGTTGGCGAGCTTCAGGTCGAGCGGCGGCAGCGCCAGCGCCTTGTCGTTGATGACCTCAACGGCCGTGCCGCCGCGCCCGAACAGCACGACGGGGCCAAAGGAGGGATCGTCCGCTAGGCCCACGATGAGCTCGCGGGCCTTCGCCCGCCGCACCATGGGCTGGACGGTGACGCCGGTCACGTGCGCCTGCGGCTTCAGGCGGGCGGCGCGCTCGAAGATCTCGGCGGCCGCCTTGCGCACCGCCTCCTCGGTCGTCAGGTCGAGCTTCACGCCGCCGATATCCGATTTGTGGACGATATCGGGCGAGAGAACCTTGACCGCCACCGTGCCGCCCTCGGCGATGATGGGCCCGGCCGCCTCGGCCGCCTCGTCGGGCGTCGTCGCGAGGATGACCGGTGCGGTCGGGATGTCGTAGGCCCGCAGGAGCGCGTCGACCTCCAGCGGATCGAGCCAGCGGCGGTTCTGCGCCAGCACATGCTCGACGACGGCGCGGGCTGCCTCCGGATCCGGCTCGAAGTCATGGGGCAGGTTGTCCGGTGTCTCCATGAGCTGGTCCTGCGCCTCGCGATAGCGCACGAGCTGGATGAATCCGCGGACGGCATCGGCCTCGGTCGCGAAGTTCGGGATCCTCGCCTCATCGAACACACGGGCCGAGTCCGGATCCTCGCCGATCCAGGCGGCGAAGACCGGCTTCTGCCGATACCCCCGGGCGCGGTCGCGCCTGACCACATCCACCACGGCGGCGGCCACGTTGGAAGCTCCGGCAATGGCCGTCGGAACATTGAGGATGAGAATGGCATCGTTGTCCGGATCGGCGAGCAGCGCCTCGAGGGCGCCCGCATATCGGCCCGGCTCCGCATCACCGACAATGTCGATCGGGTTCCCCCGGGACCAGGTCGGCGGCAGGATCGCGTTGAGGGTTTCCCGCGTCCTGTCGGATAGGGTCGCGAGCGTGCCGCCCAGATCAATCAGCCGGTCGACGGCGAGAACCCCGATGCCACCACCATTGGTAAGAAGTGCCAGTCGGTTGCCAGGGAACGGCTTCTGCCGCCCGAGCGTCTCCGCCGCCGCGAAAAGCTGGTCGAGATCGAGCACACGCAGCAATCCGGCGCGGCGGAAGGCGGCGTCATAGACCGCGTCGGATCCGGCCAGCGCGCCGGTGTGGGTCGCCGCCGCCTTCGCCCCTTGCGCATGGCGCCCGGCCTTGATGACCACGACCGGCTTGACGCGCGCGGCTGCACGGGCGGCGGACATGAATTTCTGCGCGTTGTCGATGGACTCGATGTAGAGCAGGATCGCCCGGGTCCCGCTGTCGGCGGAGAAGAAATCCAGGCAATCGCTGAAGTCCACGTCGACCTTGTCGCCCAGGGATACGATGGCGGAAAACCCCACCTGCCGCTGCGCCGCCCATTCTACGAGGCCCGCCGCCACCGCGCCCGACTGGGACACGAGCGCCAGATCGCCGGGCTTGGCGCTGTGGGCCGCAAAGCTCGCATTCATCCTGGCGCGCGGAGCCAGCACGCCGATGCAGTTGGGTCCCACGATGCGCAGGCCATGGGCGCGGGCCGCAAGCCTGACCTGCTCGCCCAGCGAGCCCTCGCCGTAGCCCATGCCCGCCGTCGCCACGATGGCGGCGCTCACGCCGCCCTCCCCGGCCTCCTCGACCACGCCGAGCACCCGCTCGGGCGGCACGGCGACGACGACGAGATCGGGCACTTCGGGGAGCGCCGACAGGGAGGCGAAGCAGGGTCTCCCCTCGATCTCGACATGATGGGGATTGACGGCGAAGAGATCGCCCTGGAAGCCGCCCGCAATGAGGTTGCGCAGGAAGGTCAAGCCGAGAGATCCCGGACGGGGACTGGCGCCGACCACCGCGATGGAGCGGGGGTTGAAGAGCTTGTCGAGGCGATAGGTAGACATGGCGATCCTTCGTCCCGGGGCATTCACGTGACAACCTATTGCGGCCTCTCATAACCGCAATAGGGGTCGAGCCTATTGATCTATCTCAGCCCGGCTCCGCAGGATTCGCTAATGCCGCCTCTCAAAGGACTGGTCGCGTACCCACCGGTAATGGGCATCGGGCATTTGTTCCTCGTTGCCTGAACCGTCGGTCGTAGCGACCAGACGAAAGCCCTGCCGTTCGTAGAAGCGGCGAGCCTGCGCATTGTCCTGGAAGGTCCAGAGATTGAGCTCCGCTCGATCCTTGAGGACGGCGGAGAGTAGAGCCTGCCCGACACCGCGTCCGTGCCAAGCCGGATCGACATACAGATGGTCGAGCCAATCGAGCCTTGCTCCGGCAAATCCGATCAGCCGCTCCTCGGCATGGGCAAGCCAGACCTCCGACGTGGGAAAGACATGGTCGCGGAAAAAGGCCAGATCCTCCTCGGGCGTATGGAGATCCGGCAGGTAAGGCAGGCAGGTGCTGCGGACATGCCGGTTCAAGGCCGCGACAGCCGGCATATCCGAGAGAGCGGCACGGCGCAGGGCGAAGAGGGACACTATTCGGCCATCACCCGCGTCGGCGGGAAGATCACCTCGACGAGGGTTCCTTCGCTCGGCTGGCTGGCGATCTGAAGGGCACCCCGGTTCGCTTCGACGAGCGCCTTGGTGAGCGGCAAGCCGAGCCCGGTGCCGCCGCGTCTGCGCGACGTGGCGAGCTGGCGGAACGGCTCGAGAGCGGCCTCGACCTCCTCGGGCGTCATGCCGATGCCGGTATCGCGCACTCGGAAGGCCACTTCGCCCCGGTCGGTCATGGCGGTGGAGACGATGACCTGCCCGCCTGCATCCGTGAACTTGATGGCGTTGGACACGAGATTGAGCACGATCTGACGCATGGAGCGTTCGTCCGCCACCACAGGCGGAAGCTTGGGGGCGAAGCTCATGCGCATGACGATGCGGTCGCGCGCCGCCTGCGGCTGAAGCAGGGTTACGCAGGACGAGACCAGCTCGTTCAGGCTCACCCCCGTAAAGGAAAGCTCCAGTCGACCGGCTTCGATCTTGGCGAGATCCAGAAGATCGTTCACCAGGCTGATCACATGAGAGCCGGATGCGTGGATGTCCTTGAGGTATTCCTTGTAACGGTCATTGCCGATGGACCCGAAACGCTCCTCGAGCATGACCTCGGCAAAGCCGAGAATGGCGTTCAGGGGCGTCCGGATCTCATGGCTGATGGTGGCCAGGAGATCGGACTTCTGGGCGCTCGCCTCCTCGGCCGCGTGCTTGGCGCCGATCAGCTCGCCCTCTGTCCTCTTGAAGGACGTGATGTCGCGCAAAACCGCGCAGAAGCGCCGGTCCGGACCGTCGCCCAGGCGCCCCATGGTCATGAAGAGCGGGATCGATCCGCCTTGGCGCTCCCGTCCGACAACCTCGCGCCCGTCGTTGAGCAGGCTTCTCATCCCGGGCGAGCGCAGGCTTTCGAGGTAATCGAGGGCCACCATGTGGCTCTCCGGCGCCAGGAGAACCGTGATGGCATCGCCTGCCACCGCCTGCTCGTCGTAGCCGAACAGCGCTTCGGCCGAGCGGTTGAGCGAGAGGATCCGGCCCGTCTCATTGAGCACGATCACGCCGTCCGTGGCCGTGTCGAGGATCGCTTCCAGCTCCTGGACGCGGTTGTCCGGCGGCTGTGCCGTCTCCAGGCTCGTCGCCCTGCGGATGACCATCAGATCGGCCGGTTCGCCGGCCCATTCGGCCGAGGACGAGCGCACGGCGACGGCGATGGTCTCGTTGGCCTGCGTGGTCAGCGCGAGGGCGGAATCCTCGCCCCCTGCTCCGCCGAGAGCCGGAGAGCCGCGGAACAGATGAACGAGACCGCCATCCAACCGGATTTGCTCGACATCCTCGTACCCGGTCAGGTCCAGAAGGAACCGGTTGACGAAGAGGATGACTTCGCCACGATGAACCAGAATCCCGATCGGCAGCCGGTCGAGGATGCCAGGGTGATCCGACGGCACCATCGGCGGCGGCAGGGACGGTGCCCCGAGTTCTTCCCCGGTCTCCGGTTGCTCAGGCGAGGGCTTGTCCTCCTCCAGACGCGCTCCAAGGGCCCGGGCGATTTCACGGAAGGCATTCCGCTCCGTGCTGGAGAGGCCGGATGCTTGAGGCTCCTTCGCGACGGGGCGGCTGCGCTCGGTCGGTTCCGGCTCGTTCGGCTTGGGGCCGGACAGCGCCGCGGCCACTTGGTCGCGCAAGTTCGAGAACCATGTTTCCTCGTCGGAAGGCGCGGAATCCGCAGGCTCCTCGCCCGGCATCTCCTCGGGCGGGCGGAACGGCAGGGTCTCGTCGTTGACTAGGCTTTGCGCAATCAGGTCGGCCGCCGCGTCCGGGATCGTCCGTTCCTGGACGGCATCCATGCGTAGGAGGCCGAAGCCCCGGAAACCGATGAGTTCCCGGTCCGGACCGAAGACCGGCATGCCGGCCCAATCGACCGGAACCTGCAGCGAGGAATTGTCGATGCTCCAGAGGATCGTACGCCCGCTCCAGGTCTCGCGGCGGGCAAACAGGGCTGCGATGCTTTCGTGCGGATCCTCAACGACGCTCCGCGATACCTCCTCCCAGGTTTGGCCGACGATATTGCCCGCCATGGTTCCCACAGCCAGGGGGAGATCATGTGATACATCGGTGAAACGAGTTGCCGCATCCGTGTGCCAGATGAAGCGAACCGGACCCGAACGCCGCTCCGGCAAAGGAGTGGCATCGCCTTCCACGGGCACTGGCAGCTCGATGCTCGGCGGTTCCGATGGCCGAACCACGCGAGGGGCGGTGGTCCCTTTCGGCACGGGTCCGGCGAAGGCCGTCACGAGAACGGTCTCGCCGGTCTCCAGCGACGCCAGGCGACAGAGGGTTGAGACCGGCAGCCAGGGGCGGGACGGATCGAGCCGCAGGCGCTCTTTCAGAGTGCCCTGCCGGGGTGCCAGCCCTCCCGCCAACGCCTTGATCCGATCGCGCGCCCGGAGGCCCGGGAGCATCCGGCCGTTTTCATCGGCGAGCGCATCCTTCAGCCTCTCGGCAGCGGGCGATGCCCAGAGGAGCCTCTCCCCGGCCCGATCCCAGACGAGCACACCCGCTCCCGGCTCGGCCAGAAGGCTCAAGCCCGGCTCCGTGGCAAGCTGCGAGATCAGCGGTTCGAATGGGTTGGGACCACCCGTCATCAACGGCCTTTGCGGTAAAAGATCTGAGAGTCACTCAAGAAGAGCTTCTAGACTAATATCGACTGCCAAGCATGCAAGGCAGGACTCTTGAATCCTTTTACTTTCAGGTAACCTTAATAGGGCGAAGCAGGAGGGAGTTGATTTTGCATCGCACAATGTGATATTGCACTGCACAAATACCGAACGACAAGGAGCATCCCATGGCCACGAATCCGACCCAAAATTACGAAGTTCCCCCGGAAATGCGCGACTTCGCCGAGAAGAGCGTCGAGCAGGCCCGCAAGGCCATCGACGGTTTCATGAGCGCCGCCCAGAAGACGGCCGATACCTTCGAAGGATCGGCGAACACCGTTCAGGCCAGCGCCAAGGATGCAGCACGCAAGACCTTCGCCTATACCGAGCAGAACCTCTCCGCCGCCTTCGACCTCGCGCAGAGAATGGTGCGCGCCAAGGACATGCAGGAAGCCATGCAGATCCAGGCCGAGTTCGTCCGCACGCAGTTCGAGGCGATGCAGACCCAGATGAAGGAATTCGGCTCCCTGGCTCAGTCGGCCATGAAGCAGCCGGGCTCCAAGAAGTAATCTCCTTCTCCCTTAAACCTTGCGAGGACCTCACGATGGCGGAAGTGAAGAAGCCCAAAGCCAAGACGACAGCAAAGACAGCGCAGAAGGCCACCGATCTGGTCGAGATGGCAGCCATTCCGGCCGCCGAGACGATCGAGGCCGTGGCGGAAGCGAAGCCCGCTCTGCTGCCTGCGACGATCGCTGCGCCCGCCGAGGCCGGTGCCATCTTCTCGACCGCCAAGAAGCAGGGTGACGTCTTCCGCAAGGCCATGAGCGAGGCCGTGGCGGCATCCGCCAAGGGTGCCCTGGAAGTAAACGACAAGATCATCGACGCCATGAACACGCAGCGCCATGCCGCTCTGGACCTGTGGCGCTCGGCGATCAGCCCCTCCCCGCTTCCGGAGGCGTTCAAGGCGCAGAGCCAGGCCACGCGCCAGGCCTATGAGACCGCCTCGGCACAATGGAAGGACATCGCCGAGACGACGGCGCTCTGGTTCACCAAGAGCCTGGAGCCCCTGCAATCGGCCCTGCACCGCTCCGGGCGCTGAACAAGCTATCCAGCGACGAACCTTTCGGTTAAGGCTCGGCCCATCCAGGCCGGGCCTTTTCCATGTTCCCCAAACCCGTTCCCGCCGTCATCGCCGTCGTCATCCGCGACGACCGGACCTTGCTCGTCCGCCGGGCCAACCCACCCGATGCGGGCCTTTGGGGCTTTCCCGGCGGGAAGATCGAGTTAGGCGAGACGGTCTCGGACGCCGCGACCCGGGAGCTTCTGGAGGAGACCGGGATCGAGGCTGAAGCCCGGGACGTCATCACCACCCTCGATGTTCTCGTGCGGGATCCATCCGGCGCGGTGGAGCAGCACTACATCCTGATCGCCGTGCAATGCCGGTGGATCGCGGGCGAGCCCGTCGCCGGCGACGATGCCCTGGAAGCACGCTGGTTCGACCTTGCTGATCTCGACCCGGAACGCCTGGCCATGAGCGCGGACGTGGATGTGATTGCCCGACGGGCTCACGCGGCTTCGAATCCCGGCCGGCCCTGACGACGAGGCAACGACAAAAAGGCCCCGCCTTGAAAAAAGGCGAGGCCAAGTTCTGTCTCTTGCTTTGAGGCCTCACGGCCAAACTTCACGCTGCGATCTGCGCACAATCAGCCTTTGACCTCAAGCTGAACGCAGCCGCCATGGTTGATGAAAAGTAAACATTCATAAACCGTCAATCATGTTTCGACTGATTACATCGAAGCATATTGCAACAATCTCTCGCCACCCCTTATTAGACCCGTGACAGGCAATAAATGCCTATCCGATCTTTTGTTGCTAAGCACGGAATACAGTTATGCGTCACTCTGCTCTTGGACTTCTCGCGGCCACTGCGGCTCTCGCCATCGCGGCTTCGACGGCTCACGCGGCTGACCTGCCGAGCCGCTATTCTCCTGCTCCAGCCTACAATGCGCTTCCGATCTTCACCTGGACGGGCTTCTATGCCGGTCTGAACGCCGGCTACGGCTGGAACGTCGGGGACAGTCGCTACTACGATCCGGCCTTCGGCACGGTTCGGGGCAGCCGCGGCGGCGGCTTCGTGGGCGGCGCCCAGGCCGGCTACAATTACCAGTTCGGCATGTTCGTGGCCGGCGTCGAGACCGACCTTCAGTATGCCGCCGTCGGCAACAAGGGCGCGTCCTACGGCACCACGTATTATGACGGCGACTCCGACGGCTTCTTCGGCACGATCCGGGCCCGCGCCGGCGTCGCCTTCGACCGCGCCTTCATCTACGGCACGGGCGGCTTCGCCTATGGCGATATCGGCGGCAACCGCGGCTACGATCCGGTGCTCGGCCATCACACCGGCGACGAGACCAACTGGGGCTGGACCCTGGGCGGCGGTGTGGAATACGCCCTCACCAACAACTTCACCGCCAAGGTCGAAGGCCTCTATGTCGATCTCGACACCAAGGACAACTACGTGCTCGGCGGCCGCGTGAACGTGAACCGCGACGCGGAATTCGGCGTCATCCGCGCAGGCCTGAACTACAAGTTCAACTGATCACGCCGCACCCTCGACAATGCAGAAGGCCCGGTAACCTCACCGGGCCTTTTCGCGTGATCGCACCAGCCAAAACGTGGTCAGGGATCGTTGACGCCTTTGGGCACCACGAACGCACCCTTGACGGCTTCGCTCCGCTTGAGATCCAGCAGGCGCCGCGCGGCGATGCCGCCGGGCTCGGACGAATAGAGTCTGTTGTTGAGCACCTCGATCTGCCAGCGCTGCAATTCGAGCAGGGCCTGCAATCCCCTGATCCGAGCCTGGAGATCGAGAGCATCCTTCAAAGGGTCTGGTCCGCCGGTCGTCATAGGACCATCCCTGACAATCTTGGGATGAATCATGTCTGAACGCGCAATGTTGGGAGGCTGAACAAGAATTCGTTACCGACGGCCTGAGACATCGTCCGAAAGGCCCTTGAGCAAGGAAGCTCAAGCTGGACAATATTACGCCAGAAATATGCTGCCTTCCCCTGTCCAGATTGTCGCGCAGGAACCGGGAAGAGATCAGGTGGTTGCACCTGCACAGCTTGATGGAGATTGTCATGCCCGAGCCACGCCACGAAACGGAAGCCGAGAAGATCCTCGCGACATTGACCGCCGCGATGTCGGATGAGGATGCCCTGATGCGGAGCCGCCATCTCCTGGCTGAAGCCTTGGAGCAGGCGGAGCAACGCGGGCGCCGGATTTCCGGGCACCAGAAGGAGTCGAGCGGCTAGTGCATCGCCCCTAAGCAGCCGCCGGTTTGGCGGCAGAAGCTGCGCCCCGAACAAGGATGAGCGCAACGTTCACGCAAGCGAAAAAGCCAAGCTTCTTCAGACATCTCTAACGATGGGTATGTGACATTTATCAATGATGGTCCGGCCCTTCCCTGCGACATCGACGGCGAGGAACGGCCCCTCGCGAGGGACGTTCCTTCCTCGTGTGTGACAGGACACAGCGGGACGTTCTCGGATGTGGTGACGTCCGAGCGTTGGGAGAACCGATCAATGCGCTCTACTTTGCTTGCGACCATGCTCGGCACCCTGGGTGCCGTCGCAGCCGGCTCTGCAGCTCTGGCGGCCGACACGCGCATTGCCTCCATGCCTTTCAGTGAGTGTCTCTCGATCATCAACGAAGCCGCACAGGACGTGGGCGAGGAACCGGTCAAGCTCGTCAGCACGGACGATACGGTGACGGTTCGGATCAACGCCTCCGACGGCTTCGTCACGGTGTCCTGCGACCGCAGCGCCAGCAAGATGACTTTGACCAAGAGCCCGGTTCCCGAAGCGGCCGGCCTGACGGCTGCCGCCCATTGACCGGAACGGGGCCAGATCCCCTCCAATGAAAACGGCGGGCCCGAGGCTCGCCGTTCGTGCGTCTGAAGGCCGGCAGGACGCCTCCCCTATTTTTTCCTGTTGTAGACGTCGAGGGAGACGGCTGCGAGCAGGACGAGGCCCTTGATGACCTGCTGGTAGTCGATGCCGATGCCGAGGATCGACATGCCGTTGTTCATCACGCCCATCACGAAGGCGCCGATGACGGCTCCCGTCACCTTGCCGACGCCGCCGGTGGCCGAGGCTCCGCCGATGAACACGGCCGCGATCACGTCGAGTTCGAAGCCGAGGCCCGCCTTCGGCGTCGCCGTGTTGAGGCGGGCGGCGAAGATGAGCCCGGCAAGTCCCGCCAACACGCCCATGTTGACGAAGGTGAGGAAGGTCAGGCGTTCTGTCTTGATGCCCGACAGCTTGGCCGCCTTCTCGTTGCCGCCGAGCGCGTAGATGCGGCGGCCGATCGTGGTCCGGTTGGTCACGAAGGCGTAGAGCGCGATCAGAACCGCCATGATGACCAGGACGTTCGGCAGGCCGCGATAGGTCGCCATCAGGTAGCAGAATGCGACGACGAGAATGGCCAGCAGGGCGTTCTTGAACAGGAACAGGCCGAAGGGCGCGGTCTCGACCGCGTGCTTGAGCTGATTAGCGCGGCTGCGGAAGCTGAAATAGATGATGGCGGCCACGCTGGCGGCGCCGAGGAACAACGCGGTGTAGTTGAAGCCCTCTCCGCCGAAGACGTCCGGGATGAAGCCGGAGCTCAGGCGCTGGAAACCGACCGGAAACGGTCCGACCGACATGCCTCCGAGCAGCGCCAGGGTCAGGCCCTTGAAGACGAGCATGCCGGCGAGCGTGACGATGAAGGACGGCACCTTGAAATAGGCCACCCAGTACCCCTGCGCCGCACCGATCATGCCGCCCACGATCAGGCACGCGATGGTGGTCGTCACCGGATCGAAGCCCCAGCGCACCATCATCATGGCCGCGAGCCCGCCGACGAAGCCGACAATGGAGCCGACCGAGAGGTCGATATGGCCCGCCACGATGACGAGGAGCATGCCCAGCGCCATGATGACGATGTAGCTGTTCTGGAGCACCAGGTTGGTCAGGTTGAGCGGCCGCAGCAGCGTTCCGTCCGTCACCACCTGGAAGAACAGCATGATGACCAGCAGCGACAGCAGCATGCCGTAGTCGCGGAAATGGGTTTTGACGAACTCCGTCCACGACGTCTTTTGCTGGGGAACCTGAATCTCGTCAGCGGTTCTCGTGTCCATCTCAGCGTCTCCCCGACTTAACGATGGCGTGCATGATCTTTTCCTGTGATGCCTCGGCAATATCGAGTTCGGCGATCAGGGAGCCTTCGTTCATGACGTATATCCGGTCGCACATGCCGAGCAGTTCCGGCATCTCGGATGATATCATGAGGACGCCCTTGCCGGCATCGGCCAACCTGTTGATGATCGTATAGATTTCGTACTTCGCCCCGACATCGATGCCGCGGGTCGGCTCGTCCAGGATCAGGATCTCCGGATCCGAGAAGAGCCATTTGCTCAGGACCACCTTCTGCTGGTTGCCGCCCGAGAGGTTCACCGTTTCCTGGAAGACGTTGGAAGAGCGGATCCGCATCTTGGCGCGGTAGTCGTTGGCGACCGCCAGCTCCTTGATGTCGTCGATGACGAAGGTCTTCGAGACGCCCTCGAGATGGGCGAGGGTCACGTTCTTGCGAATGTCCTCGGCCAGGACGAGGCCATAGGTCTTCCGGTCCTCGGTGGCGTAAGCGATCCCGTTGGAGACGGCCTTCTCCACCGTGCTCACGTCGATCTCCTTGCCGCGCAGGGTCACGCGGCCGGAGATGTTCTGGCCGTAGCTGCGGCCGAACAGGCTCATGGCGAACTCGGTCCGCCCTGCCCCCATCAGCCCGGCGATGCCGACGATCTCACCGCGCCGGATATGCAGGTTGACATTTTTGACCACCTGCACCTGGCTGTGGAGCGGGTGATAGGCCGACCAGTTCTCGACCTGGAAAATGGTCTCGCCGATCTTCGGCTCACGCTTGGGATAGCGGTCCTCCATGGTGCGGCCCACCATGCCGCGGATGATGCGGTCCTCGCTCACGGTCTCGGCCCGGCAATCGAGCGTCTCGACCGTGCCGCCATCGCGCAGGACGGTGATGGAATCGGCGACCTTCGAGATTTCGTTCAGCTTGTGCGAGATCAGGATCGAGGAAATGCCCTGCTCCTTGAACCGGAGCAGCAGGTTCAGAAGGGCGTCGCTGTCCTTCTCGTTCAGGCTCGCGGTCGGCTCGTCCAGGATGAGGAGCTTCACCTTCTTCGAGAGCGCCTTGGCAATCTCCACGAGCTGCTGCTTGCCGACGCCGAGATTGGTGATCAGCTCGTCGGGCGATTCCTTGAGGCCGACGAGCTTGAGAAGCTCCTTCGTCTTCGCGAACGCGACGGACCAGTCGATGATTCCGAATTGGGCCTGCTCGTTGCCGAGGAAGATGTTCTCGGCAATCGACAGAAGCGGAACGAGCGCCAGTTCCTGATGGATGATGATGATGCCGAGCTTCTCGCTGTCGGCAATGCCCGAGAAGCGCCGCTCCTGGCCCTCGTAAACGATCTCGCCGGAATAGGAACCATGCGGATAGACGCCGCTCAGGACCTTCATCAGCGTGGACTTGCCGGCGCCGTTCTCGCCCACGAGGGCGTGGATCTCGCCGGCCTTGACCGTGATGTTGACGTTGTCCAGCGCCTTCACGCCCGGGAAAGTCTTGGTGATCCCGCGCATCTCAAGGATCGCATTCATCGCATGACCTCAGGCAAGGAGCCTTCCAGAAATGAGCAAGGACCCTGCGCGGGTGCGCAGGGTCCATCTTTGAGACGGTCGACTACTTGAACTGGTCTTCCTTGTAGTAGCCGCTGCCCACCAGAATTTCCTTCCAGTTCGAGGCATCGACGCTGACCGGCTTCAGCAGGTAGGCCGGAACGACCTTCACGCCGTTCTCGTAGGTCTTGGTGTCGTTGACTTCCGGCTGCTTGCCGGAGAGCACGGCGTCGACCATGTTGACCGTCACCTTGGCGAGCTCGCGAGTGTCCTTGAACACCGTCGAGGTCTGCTCCTTGGCGAGGATCGACTTGATCGAAGGAACTTCCGCGTCCTGGCCGGTGATGATCGGCATCGGCTGCTTCGGCGTGCCGTAGCCCACGCCCTTGAGCGACGAGATGATGCCGATGCTCAGGCCGTCGTAAGGCGAGAGAACCGCGTCGACGCGCTTGTCGGTGTAGTAGGCGGAGAGCAGGTTATCCATGCGGGCCTGGGCCACCGCGCCGTCCCAGCGCAGGGTCGAGACCTTGTCCATGCCGGTCTGGCCGCTGACCACCTTGAGCTTGCCGCTCTTGATGTAGGGTTCGAGCACGGACATGGCGCCGTTGTAGAAGAAGTAGGCGTTGTTGTCGTCGGGCGAGCCGCCGAACAGCTCGATGTTGAACGGGCCCTTGCCCTCCTTCAGGCCGAGCGCCTTCTCGATGTAGCCGCCCTGGAGCACACCCACCTGGAAGTTGTCGAAGGTGGCGTAGTAGTCGACGTTCTTGGAGTTCCGGATCAGGCGGTCATAGGCGATGACCTTGATGCCCTTGTCGGCGGCCTGCTGGAGCGCATCGGAGAGCGTCGTCCCGTCGATCGCCGCGATGACGAGCACCTTGGAGCCCTTGGTGATCATGTTCTCGATCTGCGACAGCTGGTTCGGGATGTCGTCTTCCGCATATTGCAGATCGACGTTGTAGCCCTTCTCTTTGAGCACCTTGACCATGTTGTTGCCGTCGTCGATCCAGCGCGCGGACGACTTCGTGGGCATGGCCACGCCGACCGTGCCCTTATCCTGCGCCTGCGCGGCGCCGATGAGGCCAAAGGCTCCAAGAGCCACGGCCGCCATTGTGGTCGTGAATGTCTTCAAGGTCGTTCTCCCTCTCGTCCATGCCCGGAACGCCATGATCGCGCCCGGCGCATATTCAGCACTCTTCGTTCCAGGACCGAGTTCGGCGCGGACAGGCGGGCGCTCGGGCCGGCTTTTTGACCTCATGATAAGGGCAGGATGACCTCCGAGAACAGCCCCGCCCCTCCGAATAGAAGCGAGTGTTAGACCTCTCCTGCCCGCCATTAAATCATACTATAATACTATTCCCTCCAGCAAGGCTGAGGATCGAACACCTGGGAGAAGGATCGCCGGGACGTCACTCCACTTCCGAGAAGGCGTGGATCTGCAACGTCGCCAGCGCACTCTCCGCATGCTTGATCCGGACCCGCTCCGCCGCTTGGAGGATCAGCTCCGACATCGCCTCGCTCGCCGCCGCCGGATCGCCCTCCGCGATGGCGTCGAACACCGCCTGGTGCTGCCGCATCACCTCGCGGAAGCGGTCGTCGCTGGAGACCGGCGAGCTGATCGTGAACGAGGTCGCCAGGGCGGCGCCGATGACGGAGCCGATCGATTGCAGGAAGGGGTTGCTGGAGGCTTCCAGGATGGCCTGATGGAAGGCGAGGTCGGCCTTCGTGAAGCTCTGCCGGCTGGTCTCGCACTGGTACATGGCCTGGAGCGCCCGGCTCATCACCGCGAGCTGCTCCGGCGTCCGCCTCATGGCGGCGGTGGCGCAGGCCAGGGGCTCGAGCATCTGCCGGATCTCGAAGAGCCATCCGAGGAAGCGGGCGTCGACGCCCATTTCGAGATGCCATCCGAGGATGTCGGCATCGAACATGTTCCAGTTGTTGCGGTCGAGAACCCTCGTGCCGACCTTCGTCTTCGACTCGATCAGGCCCTTGGCCGCCAACGTCTTCAGCGCCTCCCGGAGCGCCGTGCGCGAAACCCCGTAGAGCTCCATCAGCTCCGCGTCGCCCGGCAGGGTACTGCCGATGGGGAAGCGGCCCTGCATGATGTTCTGGCCGATCCCATGGGCAACGAGATCATGGGCTGATCGCGCTCTCGCAGGCCTCTGGACACCGTTCAGCAACACCGTTCCTCCCTCTGTCTTACCGTGTTCGAAGCGACGCCGCCGACAGGCCGCGCTGCAGCACGATGAACGCGAACAGCAGGGCCCCGATGGCGATCTTGGTCCACCACGAGCTCAAGGTTCCCTCGAACGTGATGTAGGTCTGGATCAATCCCTGGATGAGCACGCCCACCAGCGTGCCGATGATCGTCCCGTAGCCCCCCGTGAGCAGGGTGCCGCCGATGACGACCGCCGCGATCGTGTCGAGCTCGACGCCGGTCGCGGCCAGGGAGTAGCCCGCCGAGGTATAGAAGGAAAAGACAATTCCGGCCAAGGCCGCCAGGAAACTCGACAGCATATAGATGCGGATCGTCGTCTTCCGTACCGGCACGCCCATCAGCTCCGCCGAGGTCCGGTTGCCGCCGAGCGCATAGACATTGGCGCCGAAGCGCGTGAAATGCGCCAGGACGATGCCGGCCGCGAAGGTCAGCAGCATCACCATGGCGATGAAGCTCAACCGTCCTCCGCCCGGCAGGCCGAAGGCGATGTCCGTGATCTGGCCATAGGCCGGCGCGTTGATGGGGATCGAATCGGTGGTGAGCACGAAGCAAAGGCCGCGCGCCAGGAACATGCCCGCCAGCGTCACGATGAAGGCGGGGATCTGGAAGGTGTGGATCAGGAAGCCCATGGCGGCCCCGAACAGCCCCGCGATCCCCAGGATGAGGATGAAGGCGAGGTACGGGTTCAATCCGTATCTCTCGATGGTCACGGCGAGGAACACACCCGTGAAGGCGATGACCGAGCCGACCGAGAGATCGATGCCGCCGGAGAGGATCACGAAGGTCATGCCGACCGCCACGATGCCGAGGAACGCGTTGTCGGTCAGAAGATTGCCAATCACGCGGGTCGAGGCGAAGCTCGGAAACTGCGCGAGGCAGATCAGGTACCCGACGATGAAGACCGCGAGCGTGATGAGAACCGGAAGGTGACGCCTGATCATGCTCTTGCCTTCCAGACGGAGCGGACGGCCGAGAGAACGGGCGACTGGGCGAGAAGCACGGCGAGCACAACGATGGCCTTCACGATGAGGTTGTATTCGGGCGGATAGCCGCTCAGCAGGATGCCCGTGTTCATCGCCTGGATGATCAGGGCCCCGACGACCGAGAGACCGAGGCTGAATCGCCCGCCGAACAGGGACGTGCCGCCGATCACCACGGCGAGGATCGCATCGAGCTCGAGCCAGAGCCCGGCATTGTTGGCATCGGCCCCGCGAATGTCCGCCGTCACGATCAAGCCGGCGATCGCCGCGCACAGGCTGCACCACATATAGACCGCGATGGTCACGACCTTGGTGCCGATGCCCGCATAGGCGCTGGAGCGGACATTGGCGCCGATGGATTCGATGAAGAGCCCCAAGGCGGTGTAGCGCACGATGCAATGCGTGACGACGAGCATCACCACGGCGATCACCACCGGCATTGGCAGCATCAGGAAGGAGCCGCCGCCGATGGCCGCGAAGCCGTCGCTCACGAAGGTGATGATCTGTCCCTCGGTGATGAGCTGCGCGAAGCCGCGCCCGGCCACCATCAGGATCAGGGTCGCCACGAAGGGCTGGATTTCGAGCACGGCGACGAGAAAGCCGTTCCACAGGCCGCAGGCCAGGCCGATCCCGGCGGCGGCCGCCAGCGCCACGGGCAGCGGATAGCCTTGCGCGGTCAATGTCGCGGCCATCGCGCCCGCAATCGCCATGACGGCGCCCACGGAAAGATCGATGCCGCGGGTCGCGATGACGAGCGTCATCCCCAGCGCCAGAATGGCGACCGGCGCGCCGCGGTTCAGCACGTCGATCAGGCTGCCGAAGAGCCGCCCGTCCTGCAGGCGCAGGGCAAAGAAATCGCGGAAGACGAGCCAGTTGACGAGAAAGACGAGGAGGAGCGCAGCAACCTGCGGAAGCCCCTTGGGAAGCGTGCGAGCGCTGCTCGCCTGGATCATGCCGCTCATTAATGGCCCGCGATGGTTGTCATGATGGTGTTGGCGCTCACATCGGGTCCGGAGAGTTCGCGCACGTGCCGCCGGTCGCGCAGAACCACGACCCGGTCGCTGTAGGAGGCGATCTCCTCCAGCTCGGACGAGATGACGAGAAGGGCGAGCCCATCCTCGCACAAGCGCTCGATCAGGCGGATGATCTCCGCGTGGGCGCCCACGTCGATTCCGCGCGTCGGCTCGTCCAGGATGAGGAAGCGCGGCTCGGTGGCGAGCCAGCGGGCGAGCAGCGCCTTCTGCTGATTGCCGCCCGACAGAAGCCCGATGGGTTTCTCCGCATCCGGCGTGCGGATGTCGAGCAGCTTGATGAAGCGGTCGGCGATCTCCTCCTGCCTGCGTCTCGGGATCAGGCGCAGCCAGCCGCGCTGGGCCTGGAGGGCCAGGATGATGTTCTCGCGCACGGACAATTCCGCCACGATGCCTTCCGTCTTGCGATCCTCGGGCGTAAAGCCGAACCGCAGGCGGGCGGCGTCGCGCGGCGTCGCGATGCGCACGGGCTTGCCGTCGACGAAGGCCTGCCCGCTATCGGCGCGCTCGATGCCGAAGACCAGCTTGGCCGTCTCCGTTCGGCCGGAGCCGAGGAGACCCGCAAGACCGACCACCTCACCGGGGCGCACCGCGAGATCGAAAGGCTCCAGCAGACGGCGCTTGCCGTAATCCTCGAAGGCGACGAGCGGCTGTCCCGTCACGGCTCTCCGCTGGTTGCGATGGAGCGCTTCCGCCGCAAGCTCGCGTCCCAGCATCATGGAGACGAGTTCGATGCGCGGCAGCTCGGCGATGGGACGGGAGCCCACGAGGCGTCCGTTGCGCAGGACAGTGATCCGGTCGCAGACGGCATAGACCTGATCGAGGAAATGGGTGACGAACACGATGCCGATGCCGCGGCTCTTGAGATCCCGCAGGATCTTGAACAGCGTCTCGACCTCCTGCGCGTCGAGGCTCGCGGTCGGCTCGTCGAGGATCAGCACCTTGGCCGAGAGATCGACCGCACGGGCGATGGCGACGATCTGCTGGACGGCTACCGAATAAGCGCTCAACGGATTGGCGACATCGATGTCGAGGCCGTAGCCCGCCAGCAGCTCCTGAGAGCGACGGCGCATCTCGCCGGTGCGCACGAGGCCGAAGCGGTGCGGCTGACGGCCGATGTAGAGGTTTTCCGCCACCGACAGGTTCGGCAGCAGATTGACTTCCTGATAGACGGTTCCGATGCCGAGCGAGAGCGCATCGGCGGGATCTCGCGCCTCGATGTCCTGACCGTCGAGGCGGATGGTGCCGGCATCGCGCTTGAAGACGCCAGTGAGCACCTTGATCAAGGTCGACTTGCCGGCGCCGTTTTCGCCGAGCAGCCCGTGGATCTCGCCCTCATGCAGAGTGAAATCCACGTGATCGAGCGCCTGCACGCCCGGAAAGCCCTTCGTAAGCCCCCGGATCTCGAGAAGCTGAGGCTGCTCCGTCGATACTGGCATCTCGTCCTCGCTGGCCTTCGGAGCATCGGACCTGAAAGCGGCCATTCGTTTTCGGGTCCGATGCCGATCATGCTTTAAGCAAAACAGCAGGCGATCGCTCGCCTGCTGCCTCAGCACATCCCGATTTCAGTAGAGATCCTTGCGCTTGTCGTACTCGGCCTTGGCCGTGTCCGGCGTGAAGACCTTGGATTCCGTCTGAATCCACTTCTTCGGCGCCGTGCCGTCCTTCTTGTAGGCGATGAGCGCGTCGAGGGCCGGACCCGCCATGTTCGGCGTCAGCTCGACAGTAACGTTCGCCTCTCCGTCGGACATGGCCTTGAAGATATCCGGAACGCCGTCGATTGAGACGATCTTGATGTCCGTGCCGGGTTTCAGGCCTGCTTCCTTGATGGCCTGAATGGCGCCGATCGCCATGTCGTCGTTATGAGCGTAGACGGCGCAGATGTTCTTGCCACCGCCTTCCGCCTTGATGAAGCTTTCCATCACTTCCTTACCCTTGGTGCGGGTAAAGTCGCCGGACTGCGTGCGGACGATCTTCATGCCGGGATTGGCGGCGACGACTTCGTCGAAGCCCTTCTTGCGATTGATCGCCGGGCTCGATCCGACCGTGCCCTGCAGCTCCACGACATTGCACTTGCCGCCGGTTGTCTTTGCAAGCCACTCGCCGGCCACCTTGCCCTCATAGACGGTGTCGGATGTCACGGCGGTGAGATAAAGGGAATCGTCCTTCGTATCGATGGAGCGGTCGAGCAGCACGACCGGGATCTTGGCATCCTTGGCCTCTTTAAGAACCGCGTCCCAACCGGTCGACACGACCGGAGCGATGAAGATGGCGTCCACGCCCTGCGCGATGAAGGAGCGAACCGCGCGGATCTGGTTCTCCTGCTTCTGCTGCGCGTCGGAGATCTTCAGGTCCACGCCGCGCTTCTCGGCTTCGAGCTTCGAAACCTTCGTCTCGGCGGCGCGCCAGCCGGATTCCGATCCGACCTGTGAGAACCCGATGGTCATTTTGTTCTGGGCATACGCGGCGCCTGAGGACAGCATCAGTGCAGCCATGCCAATCGTCGTCAGGAGATGACGGGCCTTCATGAGCATTCTCCCAAAATTTGTCGTTGCTTTTCGACTTTAGCAGCCTTAACAGCCGACTATTAGTACTATTATATGAATCGAAGTGAGCGCCTATTCAACAAAAGTCGCGCTCCAACGTGTTTCACCCATCGCGGCGATACAAAGTTCCAAGGGCACCGAGAACAATGACCGAAGAGAAGAAACGCCAGCTTCGCAGCCAAGCCTGGTTCGGACGCCAGGACAAGATGGGCTTCTATTATCGCTCCTTCCTGAAAAACAGCGGCTTCCCGCAGGACCAGTTCGAAGGCCGCCCGGTCATCGGCATCTGCAACACATGGTCCGAACTGACGCCCTGCAACGCGCATTTCCGCACCATTGCCGAGCATGTGAAATACGGCGTGCTGGATGCCGGCGGATTCCCGCTCGAATTCCCGGTCTCCTCTCTCGGCGAGGTGACCATGCGCCCAACGGCCATGCTGTTCCGCAACCTCGCGGCCATGGACGTGGAAGAAGCCATCCGGGCTCATCCTCTCGACGGCGTCGTGCTTCTCATGGGGTGCGACAAGACCACCCCTGCCCTTCTCATGGGCGCGGCGTCGGCGGATCTTCCGACCATCGGCGTGTCGGGCGGCCCGCAGCTGCGCGGCGTCTATCGCGGCAAATATATCGGCTCGGGCACCAACATCATTTCCATGAGCGAGCAGCTGCGCGCCGGGGAAGTGACGCTGCAGGAATTCCACGAGGCGGAAGGTGGAATGAACCGTTCGGCCGGCCATTGCATGACGATGGGCACGGGCTCCACCATGGCCTCCATGGTCGAGGCGCTCGGCGTCGGCCTGCCGGAGAATGCCGCGATCCCGGCCGCCGATGCGCGGCGCAACCATCTCGCCCGCATGGCCGGACGGCGCATCGTCGAGATGGTGAACGAGGATCTCGTGCTGTCGAAGGTGATGACGCGCGAAGCCTTCGAAAACGCCATCCGGACGCTGGCTGCCATCGGCGGCTCGACCAACGCGGTCGTGCATCTTCTCGCCATCGCGGGACGGGTCGGGATCGATCTGACCCTGGACGATTTCGACCGCCTCGGCCGCGAGATCCATTGCCTCGTCGATCTCATGCCATCCGGCCGCTTCCTGATGGAGGATTTCTATTATGCCGGCGGCTTGCCCGTCGTGCTGCGCACGCTCGGCGAACGCGGTCTGCTGCACAAGGATGCGCTCACCGTCAACGGGAAGCCGATCTGGGAGAACGTGAAGGACGCGCCGTGCTGGAACCGCGAGGTGATCACCACCTTCGAGGAGCCCTTCAAGCCGGAAGCCGGCATCGCGATCCTCAAAGGCAACCTCGCTCCCAACGGGGCCGTCATCAAACCGTCCGCCGCTTCTCCGGAGCTCATGCAGCACACCGGCCGCGCGGTCGTGTTCGAGACCATCGAGGAACTGCACCACCGGATCGACGATGACGATCTCGACATCGACGAGACCTGCATCATGGTGCTGAAGAACTGCGGCCCGAAGGGCTATCCGGGCATGGCCGAGGTCGGCAACATGCCGCTGCCGCAGAAGCTCCTCAAGAAGGGCGTGCGCGACATGATCCGCATTTCGGATGCGCGCATGTCCGGCACGGCCTACGGCACGGTGGTGCTGCACGTGGCGCCGGAAGCCGCCGCCGGCGGCCCTCTGGCGCTGGTGCAGAACGGCGACATGATCACGCTCGATGTCGCGGCGCGTAGCCTGCATCTCCATGTCGAGGCAGAGGAGATGGAGCGCCGCCGCGCCGCGTGGGTTCCGCCGGCTCCGCATGCCGAACGCGGCTGGGCCAAGCTCTATATCGACCATGTCCTGCAGGCCGACAAAGGTGTCGATCTGGACTTTCTCGTGGGTCGGACAGGATCGCCCGTCCCACGCGACAACCATTGACCGCGACGCCATCCATTCTGAAAGGAGACATCATGTCCTCGTCCGGCATTCATTCCACGCGTCCGTATCGCGGCGTTTTTCCGGTGGCGCCGACCATCTTCCATGACGATGGGACGCTCGATCTCGAAGGCCAGAAGCGCGCCATCGATTTCATGATCGAAGCCGGCTCGGACGGCCTGTGCATCCTCGCGAACTTCTCCGAGCAGTTCCTGCTGACCGACGAGGAGCGCGAGACCGTCACGAAGACGGTGCTCGACCACGTCGCCGGCCGGGTTCCGGTCATCGTCACCACCAGCCATTTCTCGACCGAGATCTGCGCCGACCGCTCCCGGCGGGCCGAAGCCGCGGGCGCCGCCATGGTGATGATCATGCCGCCGTTCTTCGGCGCGACGCTGCGCGTGTCGGAGGCTGGGATCTACGAGTTCTTCCGCCGGGTTTCGGATGCCATCACCATCCCGATCATGATCCAGGATGCCCCGATGGCCGGCACCTTCCTGTCGGCCCCCTTCCTGGCGCGCATGGCCAAGGAGATCGCCAATGTGTCCTACTTCAAGATCGAAGTGCCCGGCACGGCGGTGAAGCTGCGGGAGCTGATCGCGCTGGGCGGTGATGCCATCGAAGGCCCCTGGGACGGCGAGGAGGCGATCACCCTCATGGCCGATCTCGACGCCGGCGCCACCGGCGCGATGACGGGCGGAGCCTATCCGGACGGCATCCGCCAGATCATCGACCCTTACATGGCCGGCAAGAAGGAGGAGGCCGCCGCCGCTTACGAGCGCTGGCTTCCGCTGATCAACTACGAGAACCGGCAGGGCTGGCTGCTGGCCGCCAAGGTGCTCATGAAGGAAGGCGGCGTGATCCGTTCCGACGCCGTGCGCCATCCGCTGCAGCCCCTACATCCGGAGATCCGCAAGGGCCTGCTCGAGGTGGCCCGCCGTCTCGATCCGATGGTGTTGCGCTGGGGTCGGTAACTCCGCCCGGGCCGTCCGCACGCCTTGAACCTTAACGGGAGCGCCGTAGCCGCGAGGCTGCGGCGCTCTTTGCTGTCCAGTGCCTCCGCACGCGATGGAAACCGGCCGCGAGAGACTTATATGGGAGTGAGTCCTACGAGATATCCCATGCGCGAGACAGACGACCAGCCCGAAGACGAATTGGAAGAGCTGAACGGTACGAAGCGGATCAATTTCCGCGACTATCCGAGTTCCGGCCTCGTGGTGATCGCCGCCCTCAGTTCCGGCTTGGGGTGGATGCTGTTCAAATGGCTCGGCAAGAAGCGTAAGGGTCGCAATGGCGCCTCCGCCAATGAGGAAACGGCCCCGCCCTCTCCTTCGGAAACCGGATCATCGGGAGCGGACAAGCCAGGGCCGTAATGTCCTCGCCCTGGCAGGTGCTGCAGCGCACCGCCCGCGGAGGCGCATGGGATTACGTTAGGGAACCATCAGGAGGTTCCTATGGCCCACTCGGCTGTTTCCTTCGTTCTCGGCATCATCGCCCCCGTGGCCCTGGTCAGCTGGCTGCTCGTGCTCCATTGACGGCCTCGCTGCTTCCGCCTTGGGTCCGACGCTCTGACTCGTCGGCTTGACGAATCTTCCCACGCAAAACCGGTTCCCACTTTTGCGTTCGATGCTTCAGCGCCCTGTATCCAGCTCGTGTCGATAGAGAACAGCCTCGCCCACATCCTGGACCTGGGAGCAGCCCAGGTGACCCAGTGTCGTCCAAAACTCGCGCTGCAGAAGTTCCAGCGTCCGCCGAACTCCGTGCTCACCGTCGGCCGCCAGGCCAAGCGCAATGAGACGGCCAAGCGCGACCGCATTCGCGCCTAATGCAAGTGCCGTGACGATATCGCTGCCCCGACGGATGCCCGAGTCGAAGATGATCGGAACGTCCCGTCCCACCGACTTCCGGATGGATGGCAGAACGTCGAGAGCCGCAGGTGTCCGGTCGACCGTGCGACCGCCGTAATTCGAAACGTAAAGCCCGACCGCGCCGGCATCGAGCGATGCATGCGCGTCCTTGACGCTCGTGACGCCTTTGACGATGCAGGGAAGCGGCGAGCGGGCGATGACCCGCTTGACCTGCTCCCAGGTCCAGCGCGGCTGCGTGAACTCGAGCAATTCGACGAGAGCAGCCGGGTCGGACCGCCCAGGTCCGAAATTGGCGGGGCCTCTCTCGCCCCGGATGGAGAAGCGGTCTTCCATCATCCGTTCCCGCCATTGCCTGATGGGGGAATAGGTGACGCAAATGTATTTGTAGCCGGCGGCCTTCGCCCGCTCCATGAGGTCGACGGCGGCATCCTCGTCGCCGACGAACGTCATCTGGAAGATCGATGCCACGGAGGAGGCAGCCGCGATGTCCTCGAGCGGGAACGATGCGGCCACCGGAACCATCTGGTGAATGCCGACCGCTTCGGCCGCACGCCCGATCGCGAGATGTCCGCCGGGATGGAACGCGGCCTCGCCGCCGAACGGAGCGATGAAGGCAGGAAAGCTCAGATCAAATCCGAGAACATGGGTTCGCGTATCGGGGTTGCTGATCCCGGCAAAAAGCGGAGTGACGAACCGATAGCGATCGAACGCCGCCGTATTGTCCCTGAGGGTGACCTCGTCGCCGGTGCCGCACCAGAGATAATTCCATTCGACTTCCGACAGATGCCTCTGGGCGTCGCGGTGAATTCCACGCAACGTCGTGTATTTTTCATTGGTCGCGTAGCGATCGTCGATCCGGCCGTTCTTCGTCTCTGTCATTGTCCGCGTCCCAGGGACCGTACGGGATTGCAGCGGCAATCCTTGGTCAGATGCTGCTCGATGAATGGCTGCGGGCGAAGATAGTACCCGCAGCCTGTTGTCGTTGCTGATGAATGAACTTCAGCCTTCGCTATCGCGCGGCGGTGATGATCACTTCGATCAGGCGATTGGGATCGCCGAGACTGGCAATGCCGATCGTGGCCCGCGACGGGAGATCGTCCTCGGGAATCCATTCGAGCCAGGCCTTGTTCATTTCTTCCTTCTGCGACATGTCGCTCAGGTAAATTCGCGCCGCGAGGATCTTCGTCTTGTCGGAACCGAGTTCCGCGAGGAACTTGTCGAGCTTGGCGCAGACCTCCCGGGTCTGATCCGCCATGCCCTTCGACAGGTCGTTGGCGGCATGCCCGCCGAAGTACAGCACGCCATTGTGCTCCACGGCGCCGTGCATGATCTTGTGTTTCCGGTGACGGATGATTTCAGTCATTGGATGTCCTTTGATTGGGAAGGGAGCGTCGTTCACGCCGAGGCGGGAGCGTAGGGAGAAGTGTCGGTATCCGGCGCCTCGCCCATGCAGATCTGAGCCAGCAGGCGCCCTGCATAGGGTCCGATGGTGAGGCCCGCTGCGCCAAGGCCGTTGCCGATGACGAGCCCGTCCATCCCCGCGACACGCCCGAGGATCGGCTTGTAGCCGTCGCCTGCGGGCCGGAAGCCGATCCGTGTCTCGATGATCGTGGCCGAGGCGAGGCCGGGCGCGATTGCGAGGCCGGCATTGAGGACCTCGGCCTGGCCGCTCGCGGTGACGCGATAATCGAACCCGGTATTGTCCTCGCGCGTTGCGCCGATCACGACACGGGAATCGTCGAAGGCCAGCATGTAATGGCTGGTCATCGGGAGCAGCACGGGCCAAGAGCGCGTTTCGGTTCCCGACAGGCGCAGGTGAACGATCTGGCCTCGTTGCGGACGAACGGGATGCTCCATTCCGAGGGGACGCAGGATCTGCGAAGCCCAGGCGCCGGCCGTGACGACGATCTCGTCCGCTTCGATCGGGCTTCCATCGCTGCGGATGGCGCGTGCCCTTCCTTCCCTCAGTTCGAGCGAGACGTGGTCATGCCGGAGCACGGCGCCGGCCGCGACAGCCGCACGGGTCATGGCTGCGGCGAGAAGCCTGCCGTCGACGCGAGAGCCGCCAGGAATATAGATTCCGTCGAGATCCTCCCGCAGAGGCGGGAACAGCCGCTTCGCTTCCGCAGCCGACACGCGGCGTACGTTTCCGGCCTCCGGCGCATGGGCGATGCGGGACTGAATTCTCTGTTCCGCGGCGTCCAACTCCTTCCGGTCCTCGGCCACGACGAGCGCACCGACCCGCCCATATCCGAGATCGGTTTCGCCACGCTGGGTCAGTCCCTCGACGAGATCGGCATAGTAGCGCGCTCCGGCGGCATAAAGAGCGTACCATTCCGGATCGGTGACCTTGGTGGCCCAGGGGCAAACGATCCCCGCCCCCGCCAGGGTCGCCTTGCCCTGGTGAACCTCGTCGAACACCTCGACTTCAATGCCGTTCATGGCAAGATGATAGGCGACACTGGATCCAAGGATCCCCGCGCCGATCACGACGACACGCATCTTCAAGCTCCGCATGAAGGAAACAGCCCTGCGCCGGGTTCTGAGCCCGGCCCAACGGCAAGAATGATCGAGGGAGAGGTATCCTTCTTCCCTCCCCGCTCGGCTTTGACCCTTGGAGCATCGGACGTGGAATCGAACTCACGTCCGATGCTCCGAGGTTTTGTCTTTCCGCATCTTTCCACGCAAAATCGGTTCCCGCTTTTGCGTTCGATGCTCTGGATTGTTCTACGGCACCGTGACGCCGGAGAAGCGGCTCGTTCCGAACACGGCCGGGACGAACCCCGAGACCGATTTGTTGACGGCGAGCAGGGCCGAGGAGCTGCCGAACAGGATTGCGGGAACCTCGTCGTTGAAGACGACCTGCGCCTGCTTGTAGAGGTCGGTCCGCTGCTTCTGATCAGTGATCTGTCCGGCGCGGGCGATCAGATCGATGAAGGTCGGGTTGCACCACGAGCCGATATTCGACGGGCTCGGTTTGCCCTGCGAATTGCAGGTGAAATAGTTGTTCGGGATCTGGCTCGGATCCGGGAAGTCCCAGATGCCGCCGAACATCGCGGTCTTCGACTCGCCCATGCGCGCGCGCTTGACGTACTCGCCCCATTCGTAGGTCACGATTTCCGCCTTGACGCCGATCTTGGCCCAGTCCGCCTGGATCAACTCCGCGGCGCGGCGGCCGTTCGGCATGTAGGGGCGTGTGACCGGAAGCGCCCAGATCTGGGTTTCGAAGCCGTTCGGATATCCGGCCTCGGCGAGCAGCGCCTTGGCCTTCTCGATATCGTAGGCATGTCCCTTCAGGTCTGCATTGTGCCCCCAGAGCGAGGCCGGGATGAGAGCTCCCGTCACCGCGCCCGTTCCTTCGAAGACGTTGTCGACGAGACCCTTCATGTTGATGGCATGCGCGAGGGCTTGGCGGACGCGCTTGTCCTGGAACGGCTTCTCTTTGAAGTTGAAGGCCAGGAAGCCGGAGGATGCGACGGGCGTCTCGGCGAGGTTGAGCTTCGCACTGGCCTTGATCACCTCCCGGTCGGCGGGGCTCGGCGCATTGGCGATGTGGCATTCACCCGCCTGCGCGCGCTGCAGCCGGACCGGCGCGTCCACGGTGATCGGCATGATGAGATCGTCGACCTTCGGCGTCCGCGACGGATCCTTCGCCTTCTCGCCCCAGGTGTCGTGGAAGGCCTTGAATCGAACGGCCGCATTGGTCTGATAGACCTGCATCTGGAACGGGCCCGTTCCGATGGGCTGCAGATCGAGTTGCTCGGGCGTTCCAGCCTTGAGCAGCTGATCGGCATATTCGGCCGAGAGGATCACCAGCGACTGGTGGGACAGAATCCCGATGAAAGGCGCCAGCGGCTCCTTCAGGGTGAACGCGACCGTGTGCTCGTCGACCTTCTTCACCGCCGTCAGGACGTCGGCGAGCTTGGTGTTGAAGGTGATGTAGTTCCCGCCGTTCACCTTGGCGTAGGGATGATCGGCCTTCATCATCCGTTCGAAGCTGAAGACCACATCGTCCGCATTGAAGTCGCGCGAGGGCTTGAAGTTCTTGTTGGACTGCCACTTCACGCCCTGCCTCAGCTTGAACGTATAAGTCTTGCCGTCCTCCGAAACGGACCAGCTTTCGGCGAGACTCGGCTCGAGCTCTGAGCTGCCCGCTTTCACCGAGACGAGCTGATCGTAGATCTGCCCGGTCACGATGCTTGTCGTCGCATTGCTGGTCAGCTGCGGATTGAAGGTCTCCGGGCTTCCTTCGATGCAGACGACGAGGCTGCTGCTCAAGGCGGGGGACGCGGCGGATATCAAGATCGCCAACGCGCCCACGGAAATTGCTGATTTCATCACGCTGTGTCCCCTTTGGATATTGTTGCCGCGGGCACACCGGACGAGCCTCTGGGATGCTCCCTCCAGAGAGGCCGCTCCTCATGATCGCCTGCCACTAGACCGCCTTGCCCGCAGGTCTTCCGAGGATTAGAGGAGCCTCGAACATGATTGTCAAATTGCTTTTCTTCCGTTCATTATAACCAAAATTCATGATGCGAAGCGCAGGCTTGAGAACGTTGTAATGAACATCAGACAGATAGAAGCCTTTCATGCGTTCATGGAGACCGGCTCCGTGACGCATGCCGGCGAGAGGCTCGGCATCTCGCAGCCCGCAGTCAGCAAGCTGCTGAAGGGTTTCGGCGAGAGCTGCGGCTTCAAGCTCTTCATGCGCAGCAACGGCCGGCTGGTTCCGACACTCGAAGCTCGCCTCGTCGCGGCGGAAGTCGAGAGGCTCATCGCCGGCACGGAACGTATCGAACGGGTGGCTGCCGCCGTGCGAAACCGCGAATGGGGGCAAGTCACGATCGCGGCGCTACCCGCGCTTGCCTCGCGCTATCTTCCGCGAGCCCTTTCGCCGTTTCTGGCCGAGCAGCGCGACCTGCGCCTGACGCTGCAAAGCCGAGCCTCGCCGCGCATCGCGGAACTCGTCATGGCGCAACAGGTCGATATCGGCCTGAGCATCCTGCCCTTCGACCATCCGGACGTCACGGCCGAAGCCGTCATCCGATTTGACCTCATGTGCTTTCTGCCGTCGCAGCATCCTTTGGCGAAGAAAACAACGATCGGCGTGGAAGACTTACGGAACGAGTCATTCATCTCTCTGGAACGAGACGATTGCTCCTTGATGACGATCGATCGTGCATTTCAGATGCGCGGTGTGCAGAAGCGGAATCGAATCGAAGTTCCCATGTCGGAAACCGCCTGCAGCTTCGTCGCGAATGGCGTCGGGGTCTCGATTCTTCCGCCTTTCGTTGGAATGGATTATCCATCAGACCAATTGGTCCGCCGCCCGCTCCTTCCGAAGACCTCGATGGATATCTGGCTTCTGACATCGAGCCGTCGCCCCTTGTCCCTTGCGGCACAGCAACTGACTGAGTTCATCCATGCGGCCTTGGCATCGTTTCAGCAGCCCTTGCCCGCCGCAGCTTCCGAGCAGTGACGCCTATTCATCACTCTTGTCCTTGATGTCGATGACGGCCGGAAGCTGAAACCAGTCTTCTCTCACCCACAGGCAAAAGCTCTGCCGCGTCAGGCATGCAAGCCCAGATCCGGTTTCAGAAATGCTCCGCCGACCGAAGCATGGCGGACTTACTGGCCCTCATCCTGCAGACCATCCATCTCCAACTGCATTTGATAGGGCGTACGTGCTCGTTGGTAAGTGGCCTCGGCAACAGTGTCGGGCTCGAGCCCCTCTTCCGGTTCGGCATAGACCGGTCGCTTCGGCTCCTTGCAAAGATTTGCGCAGATGCTCCGAGTGGCCCGGCGATCCCGTGCCTCAATGCGTTTGTTGAACTTCTCCTGCTGCGCCAACCAGTCGCCGTTCTGATCAGGCTCACGGGCATAAGCGAGATTTGCAACCATGAGGCCGGCGAGCGCGAGGAATAGGGATTTCAGCCGCATCATCATACTGCCAACGTTGAATGTGTCAGGGATGGAGTTCGACTTGTTGCTTCATCCCTGTGACTAGAATGGAAAAGCTGAAACACAAACGGCCCTGGAGTTTAAGCCGGGTGACTACAAAGGATGAAACCCTCCCGAGTCCTTCATGCCGCCTCTCCGACAATCGACGTCATCGGCTGAGCCCAAGGCAGAGCATGACCAGAACGCGATGTCAGGGAGGGCAACGCGGCATCTGTACCGCGTGGCGCAGCCTGTCGGTTGTCATCGGCATGAAGGTCGATAAGCAGGATCGGTCGGGGCGCGACGGGATGCCTCTCCCTGGCGGGCGAGAATCGTCCATTCCCACGAATCGAAACGTTCAATGGGAGCCACTGGCTCCCATTGAGAAAATGCGTCGGCAATCGACCTAGGTGTTCGCGCTGCCTTGGGTCGCCGGCAAATGGCTTGCCGCCCAGATCGCCGCCTGTGTGCGATTCTTTGCCTGGATCTTGCGCAGAATCGCCTTCACATGGACTTTGACGGTCGCCTCGGTGATGTCGAACTTGCGAGCGATGATCTTGTTCGAGTCGCCATCCATCAGACAGCGCAGGATCACCGTCTCGCGAACCGAAAGCCCCTTGGCCGGAAGGCTGGATTCATGCGTATCCTCAGGCATCGGCGCCGGCTTTGCCTGACTCGCCTGGACGTCGCGTTCCCGCAGCAGATCGAGGATCGCACCAGGGAAAATGGCTTCCCCCAGCATCACGAGATCCAGCGACTTCACCAGGACCTCATGGGAGATCGACTTCTTGAGATAGGCATCCGCCCCGGCCTGAAAAGCCGCAACCACCTGCTTGAGATCATACTCTTCAATCAGCATGATCACCTTGGCGCTCGGATTACCCTCTTTCAGCATGCGTGCCTGATGACAGGTGGCATCGTGATCGCGGCTCGCGTCGATGATGAGGACGACCGTGCTGCTCTCGATACCCTGCACCACTCCCATTTCCTCCAGACTCGAAGCGGCCACGGAAGGGCAATAGACAGTCTCCGCAAGAATCCTGCGCAGACCTTCTCGGAGAAGTGCATTCGGCTCGATGAGAATCGTCTTGATAGGACGAGCGGCAGCATGATCGGTTGCAGAAGGCTCTACCGAACGGGCTAGCTCCATATATCTCGAATACGCAACATCCTTGGCCGACGAGGCTCCAGGATGAGGAAGACTATCAAGATCGTAGGTGTTCCGCATCGCAGATGCCTTTCTGGTCTTGATTCGAAGAGCCGATAATAAAGTTTCCCAAACAATGTTTAGCTTATAATCTCATTATAGACAATCATTACCCATTCAAATCATTTTAACAATCTTTAATTGTTATATTTGAAATGAGATAACATATATTTTGAACGAGCCGCCATTCCAAAGAACCTCGTTCAGCAAGGCTTATACTTACGTATGATCTGTTCTTTTCTTTGCCATGCCACATATCTGCGCGCCAAACGCAGCCGTTTCCGCCCAGATTTAATATAATCGGGACTTACCGCGATCCGGCAACCGGATGATGATCTGGGGTTTGAAGCGCCTTGGGCGGAAAGTATCCGCCAGCAGGCGGATTCACCTTAAGAGATCCGCCGATGATGCGGCGTGAAAGAATGGAGCGTTGGACGAAGAATGGCATCCATTGTCTACGTCCAACGCTCCCCGCAAGAACGCTCTATGGACAGGTTAAGCCCAAGGCGCATCCGTTGAGCCGGACGACAGATGATTGACGGCCCACATGGCGGCCTGGGTTCGATTGGCAACGCGGATTTTGCGCAGAATAGCCTTGATATGCACTTTCACCGTTGCTTCGGCGACATCGAGTTTGCGCGCGATAACCTTGTTGGGCGCGCCTTGCATCAAGCATTGAAGAATCTCCGCCTCTCTGCTCGACAAAGTGCGGATAGGAGAGTCATGGCCTTCCGACATCGAAGAGACCGGCAGAGGCTGCATTCTGATGGAAGACGAATCTCTCGGTTGATCGGCACTGTCCGAACTCCCGGAGATCGCCGACAGGAAGGCCGCCGATGGGAAGACGACCTCGCCCAGCATGACGAGGTCCAGGTACTTGATCAGAGCCTCGCATCCCGTGCTGGCAAGGCAGTATCCGTCCGCTCCGGATTGAAAGGCGGATTTCATGCCCTCGAGATTGAAGCTGTCGGACAGCACCACGATACGGGCTTGGCCGTATCGTTGCTTCAATGACCAGATTCCGTCAGCCAGATCGGACGGGTACAGGCTCGCATCGATGATGAAAAGAAGCGGGCTCTCCTGATCGAGCGGATCGAGGCTCACCTCTCCACGCGTCAGATTTTCCGAATGCAATCGGAACCGGGTGCTTGAGAGGACGTGTCTCAAGCCCTCGCGCAGCATCGAATTCTTGCAGCCTAAGATGGTGGTGACTGGCAGGAGGTTTGACATGCGAGGGAGCCTTTCCGCAGAGGTTACCTCGAATTGTACGAATTAACCGTTTGTTATCCATCCTTAATAAAGAGGTAGCGAATTATGCTTAGGTGGTAGAATTCAACGCCCCAAAAGGGATGCGTCATCTTGATTGTACTCATAAGAGCGGATGTCGGCAACGATCAGCCGACGAAAATGCACGCTTCATCCATCGAATGCCATTTCGTATCATCTTGCGCATAAGCAGAGAAAACGACCTCGAAAGAAGCTGAGACAACTGCATCCGCTGCCGCGGCTGAAGGCCCGCAATCCCCTGCCCTTTCGATGCATGACACACGGCCATCAAGCGAGTGTTAGAAATTCCTTACAGTCAAGCTGACGTCCAATTGCCACGATTGATGTCGAGAAATCTCCTCAAACAAGGGGACCTTCATGATTTCTCGTCTTGTGCTCGCATGCGCAATGATCGCTTGCACTCTGCCCGCAACAGCATCCGAACGCGACCAACTCGATGCGCTGATCGCTCAGCACGCCAAGGCTCACGGCGTTCCCGAAACATTGGTACACCGCATCGTCAAACGCGAAAGCGGGTACAATCCCCGTGCATCGCATAGAGGCAATCTCGGCCTCATGCAGATCCGCTACGCCACCGCACGTGGCATGGGCTACACAGGATCGGCCTCCGGACTTCTCGATGCAAACACCAATCTGACCTACGCGGTTCCTTATCTTGCGAACGCCTATATGGTCGCAGGTGGCAATCCGGATCGCGCAGTCGCTCTTTATGCGGGCGGCTATTATTACGAAGCCAAGCGCAAGGGCCTGCTGAATGCACTCAGAACCGGCTCCAACGATCCGACGATGACCGGGTCGATCCCTGCCGCAGGTTTTGCATCGGCCGCGGCGCGCTAGCGCATCGTGCGAAAAAGTCGCTCTCCGGTTTTTCGCGCCCAACGGTGCGCCAGCCAAAAGAGGGAGCATCGTGCGTCCCCGGGAGGCCGCATCGGTGCCAAGTGAGAGCCGGTTTAGTGTGGCACAAGGCGTCATCGCAAAACGTTGCGGCATCGTGCGAATGGCGCGTCGCTTCACGTTGAGATCAACCACGCGGGACGATAGCCCCGACCTTCATAGGCGTGATATTGAGTATTCGTGGTCGGCAATACCGACATGCGCGAGTTGATCCACGATGCCCTGCCTGTCCGATATTGTCTTCCTCGATTTCGAAGCATCGTCCCTTGGCAAGCAGGGCTATCCCATCGAGGTCGCCTGGGCCTTCGCGAGCGGCGAGGAAGAGACCCATCTCATCAAGCCGGCTGCATCCTGGACCGATTGGGACATCAGAGCAGCCAGGATTCACCGCATCGCGAGAGATCAGTTGAATGCGGAAGGAGAACCGCTCGAAGATGTCGTGCAACGCATGATGTCGGTTTTGACCGGGCACAAGCTTTATGCGACGGCACCATCCTGGGACGGCAAGTGGCTGAGCAAACTCTTGCGCGCGGCAGGACAGCCTCGCCATGCCTTGCGTCTCGAGGATACCGAGATGGCGCACCGTCGGATCATGCGCGAAGTGCTCAGAGATGCTGAAGTTCCCGAAGAACTTCAGCGCGCGCTCATGCAGGACATTCTTGCTCAAGCTCAACGCAACAACGACGAACTCGGACCTGCCGCGCATCGCGCCCTCGCGGATGCGCAGCGAGAACGAAAACTCTGGTTCGACATTTATCGCCGCGCGCAAGAAAGGGTATCGGAATCGAAAGTCACGTCTGCGAAAACAGGCACTGGCCTTTCGTGAACCAATAGGCCAAATCTAAAGCATGGGGCGCGACCACGCGATCAAGGCCGATGCTCCGGGAAGCTCTGTTGAGCTTCTGCCCGCAACCGCGAAAGCATCATCGACGACAGATGAATTCAGCGCGCTGTTCCGCCGTCACTCACCCGATGCTCAATAACCGTCCGGCAATCCGGATGCGATGTCCTGGTCGGGGCGTGTCAGAACTTCGATGCGGCGGCCATCCGGCAGTTGGATGGTTCTGAGCCGCATGACCTGAAGCCCCGCGTCCAATCCCTCCTGAACGGAACCATAACGCGCGGCTCGCACGCGACGCTCAATGCCGTTGCGCGGTTCAGCCTGCGACAGCTCAGTCCCGCTGGCGCGCCGGCGCACGTTCTGCGTCGCCTGTCGCTGGTTGCGGGGTGCCGAACTGGCCTGCTGTGAGGCGGCACGAGTCTTCCGTTCAACAACCGCCTTCTGTTTCGTCGGCTTGTCGCTTGCCGTCTTGATGGGCTTCGGAGGTGTCGTGTCTTCAACCGGCCGGGTCTCAACACTTGCCTTGGCGTCAGAGTGAGCCGGAGCCGGGGGCGCTGCAACCTGGGCCGGAGGCTTTGCCGGCAGAGACGCCGGCGCGGATACGGGCGCTTGGACCCTGCCGTCCGTCTCGGAGGGAGGATCGACCCATGGCCGCCCTGATTGTGCGAAAGCAGCCACCGAGCTCCCAAGAACTCCCACCAAGGAGACAGCCACCAGCCAACGTCCTGAAAATTCCGCCACAACACGCCTCCAGATGATTCGATGAGGAAACGCTTCTCCTGCCACGGGCGGTTCCACTGGGTCGCCGCCACGTTGCCGAGATCGGAACTAACGCACTGGAATGAAATCCTTTTTCGGCAGCCGAACCGGACACGATTTCAATACTTCTTAAGGATATGTGGCTGCGTCAGATGCAGTTCAACGGCTCAATCGCGAAATCAGCGGCTCCGCAGATCGCGGATGATATCGGGATCCAAGCGCGACATTTGCACCGGCGGCCGTGACCAGGATGAAGCCTGACATTTCGCCATGGTCCCATGCATCATGTCCGCGTCTTGGTCACGGATTGAAGCCACCGAGGCGGTGTTAGCCCCCACTCCTCGTCGTGCATGGCGCGCTACGAAACGACAACGCTTCTGCTGCCGACCCGAAGGCTCGCCCCAAAATTACGCAACGTTACTGTAATTCAATGAAGATTTATGGATCCTTCATCCAAATCGTTTCAGGAAAATACCCTACTTCGTTAGTCTCATTCGGCCTGGGCTGTAACAATCTCTTAGGATCGCATATAGAATATATTCTGTAGAAACTTGTGCGTTGCCGAATGAAACGTCTGTACTCAGAAGTCTATTTGCACCTGATTGCAGGCGTGATCGCCCTGGGCATTCTGGGAATCTCAGGCCACACGCTTTGGATCGACCGCCAGAACACGTGGGAGGAGGCGGAAAGATCTTCGCGGAACGTCCTGACGACGATTGCACGGGATCTCGAGGGCAAGCTCGACCTGCTCGATCTGTCGCTCCAGGGAGCCATCGAGGGACTGAAATATCTCGGCTCCCAGCAGCTTTCGCCCGACCTCCAATACCGCATGCTCTTCGATCGCGCCGCTACGGCCTCCTTCATGGGGACATTGCTGGTCGTGGATCAGGATGGCAACCTCATCGCCGACGCGGGACCGGTGATCGCCTCCCGATCGCTCAACGTCGCGGACCGCGAGTATTTCATCGCCCACAAAGTGAACAACCATATCGGCCTGTATATCAGCCGCCCCTTCGCGAGCCGGACGCGGCACGGCGACCCGAGCATCGGAATCAGCCGAAAGCTTTCCGACACCGCCGGGCACTTCGCCGGGGTCGTGATGGGGTCCGTGCCCCTGAGCACGATCAACCAGTTGTTCGACAATCTGAGCCTCGGCCAGCACGGCGCGATCAATCTCTTTCGGAACGACGGCATCCTGCTGACGCGCTATCCTTATGATGCGAGCCAGGTGAACCAGGATCTCGGCGGCTCACCGCATGTCATGCGCCTCCTTGGCGAGAAATCCGGCACATTCGCTTCCGTTTCCCCCATCGATGGCGTGCGGCGCATCATCTCCTTCGAACGGTTCGAACGATATCCGCTCGTTCTCACGGTTGCCCTTTCGGTCGAGGAGATTTTCTCCGCGTGGCAGCGCAAGGCCCTTGTCCTGAGCCTTGCGACCGTCGTCCTGTGCTGTGCCGTCGTCGGACTGACGATCCTGTTCCAGCGCGAACTCAAACGCCGCACGAGAGCGGAGACCAAGCTCCGGCGCATCGCACGCACCGACGACCTGACGGGCCTGCCGAACCGCCGTGCCTTCCGTGAAACCTTCGAGCGGGAATGGCGCCATGCCGTCCGCTCCGGTTCGCCTCTGTCGCTGCTCTATATCGACGCCGACTACTTCAAGAACTTCAACGACCGTTATGGCCATGGACAGGGCGACGAGGCCCTCCGCGCCGTTGCCGCGACGCTCGAAAACAACATCCGCCGTCCGCGCGATGTCGCCGTCCGTCATGGCGGCGAGGAATTCGCCATCGTGCTGCCGGAGACGGATCTCGCGGGCGCCCGACTGATCGCGGAGAACATCCGTCAGAGCATCGTCACCCTGGGCATCGCCCATGAGGGCAGCCCCTATCAGGTGGTGACGGCCAGCATAGGCATCGCGTCCGTCCATCCGTCGCGCGGAAGCGAACGCGCAACCCTTCTCGAGGCGGCAGACCGGGCACTCTACGGAGCCAAGGCCGCCGGACGAAACTGCGTTCACCACCGTGAGGCAGAAGCCGACCGACAGCAGAACCGCCGCCCCCACGCCGCCGCCTGATCGTCGCCGACGAGAAAGACGTCACGGATTCGAAGATTGCAGCCCCGCCCCGCCGGCCTTCGGTCCGGCGAGAAGAACAACGTTGCGATGTCCGACGAGAGCGCGTAGCGGCGCTGAGCGCAGAACGCCCTCTTAGCCATGTCCGGATGACCGGAATGCCGCTCGTTCAATTTTGTTTTGGAAAGTTTGGTAGCGGAGGAGGGATTTGAACCCCCGACACAAGGATTATGATTCCTCTGCTCTGACCAACTGAGCTACTCCGCCCCAGGAAGCGGGGCGGACCCCGCGTCAGGCATGGGCGATATAGGGAAAGTTGCCCCCCAGTGTCAAGGAAGACGCGCGGCAAAGCTGCGGATTTGTGCAGCGCGCTTCCGGTGGAGTTCCTCTTGACCTGCCCGGCGGGCCTGTCAGCCCTTCGACTTCATGCGCCAGAGCTGGAAGCCGTCGGTCGAAATCGCCTGTTCGATGGCTTTGCGCGAGAACTTGTGCGGCGGCGCCTCGCGGGAGCCGAGCGTGCCGGTCAGCCCCCAGGGTGCATATTTGGACGGGAGCTTGCTCCCCGCCTCATCGCCGGCAAACGCGTGCAGGTCGTCCTTGGCTTGGGAGGTGAACATGAAGAGACGCATGGCGATGACTTTCGTTTTTAAGCAGGTGGCAGCCCCTATGAAGATAGGGTCCGAGCCCCGAAAGTCACCTTTGTCGCACCGGGCATCCTCAACGCATGGTGCGTCGAGCCCAGCGCTGGCCCAGTCCCTAGGCCTGTTTCCTGATCCGCATCAGCTTGAAGAACCCGACCGGGAACAGGGTTCGCAGCTCCACGACCTCCATGCGGCCCGTCCTTCGGGCCCAATCCTCGACCCGGGCCGACTTGAAGGCCGAACTCCAGCCGATGGCCTTGGCGACGGGCGATGCCAGCTCCTCCAGGGCAGCGATCGGCCCCGAGGGTTGGCCCCAATGATTGGCGAGCACGATCTCGCCGCCCGGCTTCAGCACGCGCATGAACTCGTCGAGAGCCGTCTCCGGCTCCGGCACGAGGGTGATGATGAACTGGGCCGTGACGGCATCGAAGCTCTCGTCCGGGAAGCTCAGGCGGGTCACGTCCATGACCTGCAGGCTCTTCACGTGGCTGAGCCCCCGCTTCTCCACCTTGTCCTGCGCCCGGCGCAGCATGTCCTCGGAGAGATCGACCCCATAGACCTCCGCGTGCCTGGGATAGTAGCCGAGGGACAGGCCCGTGCCGACGCCCGCCTCCAGCACCTTGGGGCCGCAGGCGACGGCGGCGTTCACGGCCGCGCGGGCGGCCGGCTCGGTCAGCTTGTCGTAGACGAGGTCGTAGATCGGGGCCCAACGCGCATAAGCCTTGCGCATCAGGACGGTGGTGGCTCCATCCGTCATAAACGTTCCCTAGGTAAATACCTCAGGCCGCGGCGGACGCGGCTTCGGCGAGAGTCCGAGCAATGGTGCCCCCGCCAAGCACGCGCGCCCGGGGAGCATCGCTCTCATAGATGACACAAGCTTGACCGGGAGACACCCCATCTTCCGCCGATAACAGCTCGACCGTAGTGTGGGTTCCGGTGGATCTCAAGAGCGCCGGGCGAGGCTCGCGGGTGGAGCGGACACGCACGGCCACCTCCATGCCCTTGTCGCCCAGGGTTTCCAGGGGAACGTCGCCGAGCCAGTTCACGTCGGTCATGCGGATCAAGCGGGTGGCGAGGGCGTCCCGCGGGCCGACGACCACGCGCGCCTCCTTGGCGTCCAGGCGGACCACGTAGAGCGGCTCGCCCACGGAAAGGCCGAGCCCCTTCCGCTGTCCTACGGTGTAATGGATGATACCCTCATGGCGACCGAGCACGCGGCCGTCCACATGGACGATCTCCCCGCCCTGCACGGCGCCGGGCTTCAGCCGCTCGATCACGTCGCTGTAGCGGCCCTGCGTGACGAAGCAGATATCCTGGCTGTCGGCCTTCTCGGCCACGGTGAGGCCGAATTCGCGCGCCAGCTCGCGGGTCTTCTCCTTGGGCAGCTCACCTAAGGGAAAGCGCAAAAGGTCGAGCTGCTCCGGGGTCGTCGCATAGAGGAAATAGCTCTGGTCGCGGTCCGGATCGGCGGCCCGGTGGAGCGCACGGCGCCCGTCCGGCAGGGCGCGGCTTGCCACGTAATGGCCCGTGGCGAGCACGTCGGCGCCAAGCTCCCTGGCGGTCTCAAGGAGATCGCGGAACTTGATGGAGCGGTTGCACTCGACGCAAGGGATCGGCGTCTCGCCCGCCAGATAGCTCTGGGTGAAACGGTCGATCACGGCCTCGCGGAAGCGGGCCTCGTAATCGAGCACGTAATGGGGGATGCCGATGGCCTCCGCCACCCGCCGGGCATCGTAGATGTCCTGGCCAGCGCAGCAGGCGCCCTTTCGGTGCGCAGCGGCCCCGTGATCGTAGAGCTGGAGCGTGATCCCGAGGACGTCGTAGCCCTCGCGCTTGAGCAGGGCCGCGACGACGGAGGAGTCCACGCCGCCCGACATCGCGACGACGACGCGGGTCTTCGAGGGATCGGTGGGAAGATCGAGTGAGTTGAGCATGTTTCCATCCAGAGGCGCCGTTCAAGGCGGCGCACGGGAGGGGTTGCAAAGCCCCTCTATAACCTATCGTGCGGAAATGTGGACCCGTTTTCGCTGACGCGGCTCTCCGGCCCCGCGCCGAACGCGCCGCCGGCATGGACCAAAAGCATCGGATGCGCCCAAAAGCCGGGCCGACATCCAGGTCCGATGCTCCTGCGCCACAATTCTTAAAGGGAAAATGCGCCGCAATAAGGCAACGTTAACGTTTATGGCTAAGCTTAGGCATTCTCGTAACCGCCTGATCGGCTTAGGGAAACATTAAGTCCCGTCACGTAGGTTCGAGCCTGTCACAGGTCGTTGAATTTTTGTGTGAGCGTATCATGACCGAACCCCACCGCCCAAGGGTCAAGTATGTCATTGGGCCCGATGGCAGTCCCCTGACGATTGCCGACCTACCCCCGTCCAGCACCCGCCGCTGGGTCATCCGTCGCAAGGCCGAGGTCGTCGCCGCCGTCCGCGGCGGATTGCTCAGCCTGGAGGAGGCCTGCCAGCGCTACACGCTGACCACCGAGGAATTCCTGAGCTGGCAGATGTCCATCGACCAGCATGGCCTGGCCGGCCTGCGCACCACGCGCATCCAGCAATACCGCCAGTAAGCCGGCCGAACCACCTTCTTGAAAAGGCGCCCGTCACCCGACCGGCGCCTTTTTCACGGGCCGGAAGCTCGGCCGTTAAGAGCTTCCTAACCATAGAATGAGCATATATCCCTGAATCACTTCCCTTAAGGCAGGCTCGCATCGTGCTCGGCACCTCGGATTCGTTGGAACAGCAAGGCTCACCCCAGGCGAATGCAGCTGCGACGACACCCGAAACGGAACAGGCCATCGATGTTCTGAGGCGTATCCTGGTCGGGCGCACCATCGCCGACGTGGAGCGACACCTCATCCTCGATACCCTTGCGTCCTGCTTCGGCAACAGGACCCATGCCGCGCGGATCCTCGGCATCTCGATCCGCACCCTGCGCAACAAGCTCAACGAATACATGGAAGCCGGCATCGCGGTGCCGGAGCCGGGGCAGAGGCCGACAGTCGCTGCCTGAGGCCTACTTTTTCCGTAGCCAGAGGCTGGTCTCGTGCGCGCCGTGAACGAGAGGCAGCTCGGATAGAATGCCCCGGGACAGGGCCTCGCCGCTCGTTCCCGCCACATGATGGCTCGCGAAGACGAGGTCGTAGCCGCCCCCCTGCAGCAGGGCCCCCACGAGCAATTGCTCGTTATACCCGCGCCACTCCCACACCGCCGGATAGGAATGGGGAAGCGCGATGTCGTGGATATGGACCAGGGTCCCGCTTGCGAGGCGAGGCAGCGCATCGAGGAAGAGGCGGTCCACATCGGTGCCCGGCATGGCGATGTGGCTGGAATCGATGAAGAGGATATCTCCGGCCTCCAGAGCCTCGAACACACCCGGATCCGCGTCCCGCAGGAGCGCCTGCCGATGCTCCACGTCGAGCTTCCGTAGCGTGGCCCTAGGAGCGGGATCGATGCAGGTGATCCGGGTGGCAAGGCCCTCATCCTGGACCGCCTGGGCCATGAAGCGGGTCGAATGGCCGGATCCGATCTCCACGATCCGGCGCGGCCTCTCCCGGCGGACGATGGCGTAGGCGGCGGCCGCGTCGAGGCGGGGGAACCAGCTCTGGTCGAAGCGCGCAGGCCCCCTGCCCTCCAGGATGGAGCGCAGATCGTGCGCGTGGCTTTCGATGGCCTCCAGAACCTCGGAAAATCGGGGCTGCGCGGCCTCGAAGAGCGGGCGCAACGCCGGGTAATCCTGCGCCTCGACGCTCTCCGCATAGCGGTAAGGAATGAAGAAGCCGAGCCTCTTGACGCCGAGCAGGGTCGAGAGGCCGAAGCGCAGGCGCCGCCAGAAAGGGCTCATTTCTCGGAGGAGGACAGAGGCGGCGGCGGCACGGCGCCGTCGGGGGTACCCGCCCGCCCGCGCCAGGCTTGGGCCAGACGCGCCCGCTCGAACATCAGAACGACCACGAGGGAGAGGGCGAAGGGGATGAGAAGATAGAAGAGACGGAAGATGATGAGGGCTGCCAGAACGTCGGCCTTGGGGATGTCCGGCATGGCCGTCAGGAAGACCAGCTCGAAGACCCCGAGCCCTCCGGGCGCGTGGCTGACCAGGGCGGCCGAGAAGGAGGCCAGGAAGACCGCCAGCACGATGATGAAGCTCGGCTCCAGATGGGCCGGGAGCACGAAATAGATGATGCCGGCGGCGCCCAGGAGTTCGAGCGGCGCGGCGATCAGCTGGCGCGTCATGACGGCGGGACGGGGATATTCCAGCTTGGCCTTGCGGATGACGAGCGGCGGCAGGTGCAGGATGGACCCCACCACATAGAGCGCGACGAAGCCGAGAAGCAGGAACCCGACGACCCGCGCCGTCGCGGGATTGGTGAGCATCGGCGGGAGAAGATCCTCAAGCCGGTGCAGCAGGGTCGGATCGGACACCAGCACGATGCCGCCGAGCAGAATGGTGCCGAGGCCGAAGGTGAAGGAGCACAGGGCCACGAGCACGGCGATCTGGGGCGCACTCAGGCCTTTCGACGTATAGGCCCGATACCGCACCACCGCACCGGAGAAGACCGATGCGCCGATGTTGTGGGACAGGGCATAGGTCGTGAACGACGTGACCGACACGAAGAGCCACGAGATATGGCGCACCCCCAGGTGCAGAAGGGCGATCCGGTCGTACCAGGCGAGGGCCGCATAGGCCACGAGAGTGGAGAGCGCAGCGAGGGCGTAGCGGTGCGACGGAACGGCCGTCAGGCTGTCCCAGACATCGTCGAGAGACATCCCCCGCAATTCACGATAAAGAAGCCAGCCCGACACGACGACTGCAAGCAGCCCGATCACGGGCCAAATGAACTCACGCACATTCTTCATCGAGCCGGCAGAACTCCCTCGTTGTTTCTTCTGTGCCCACAATCCCATTGTTCTGCAAGGGGATTATGCCTTGCCGGGGCATGACATAAGGTCCAAGGCAGGCATCCGCCGCGGAAGAGCGATTCACGAAGGATCCGAAGGCTCTCTGAAGAGGCGTGACGTCAGGTAACAATCGCATTATCAAGCGGAGCAGCTCTCCTTTCTCACCGATTTCACAAGGCATGGGCCCATGACGGCGGAACCTGCGACGCCCCTCAATCTCGATGGCTATACCGACCTACCGCAGGGGAAGATCGCGACGATCGTCACCTATCTCGAGATGCGCGAGCCTCCGGCCCGTCCACCGTTCCAGAAACCGGAGAACTGGAGTCTCCATCGCATCGATCAGGACCATCCTCGTTACCGGGCCCTGTTCAGGACGATCGGTGAACCATGGCTCTGGTTCAGCCGGGCCGTGATGCCGGATCACGAATTGGCGGCCATCCTCGACGACCCCAAGGTCGAGGCCTATGCCCTGCATGACGGCGAGGCCGATGTCGGGCTGCTCGAACTCGACTTCCGCACCGAGGGAGAGGCCGAGCTGGCCTTCCTCGGACTCGTTCCCGGATTCATCGGCCAGGGTGCCGGGAGCTTCCTGATGGGCGAAGCCATCGCCCGCGCCTTCGCCAATCCGGTCGAGCGCTTCTTCGTCCATACCTGCACGCTGGACTCGCCGGGCGCCCTGCCCTTCTACATGCGCTCTGGCTTCACGCCGTACCGCCGCGCCATCGAGGTGGCCGATGACCCGCGCCTGCAGGGCTTCCTTCCAATGGAGGCGGCAGCTCACATTCCGGTCCTGGGGACCCCGGAACAGGAAAAGGGCGCGTCCCGTCCGGACACGCCCTTTCGCCGAATTCAAATGAGCTGATCGATCAGGCCGATGCGCGAACCGCGCGGCCATGCCCGGCCTGGGCGATGGCGGCATCGAGGGTCCGCTCGCGGTCTTCCAGGCTCTCGGCCTTCTTCAGCTCCTCGAAGGCTTCGCCGAGTTCGGCCTTGGCATCGTCGAGCTGGATATGCAGGTTCTGGGCCGAGTGGCGAAGGTTGTCCCGCCTCTGGGCCGCAGCGCGCGCGTAGGTCGGATAGGCAAAGTGGTTCGGGTCGGCGATGCCGGCCTTCTGCTCCTCCGCGGCGATTTCCCGGTCCAGATCAGCCGCCATGCGGTCGAACTCAGAGATCATCATCTCGATCTGCGCAACCCGGCGACGCTTCTCGTCGACCTGAAAACGCTTGAGGCGGATGAGCGTATCCCGCGACTTCATCTTGATTGAACTCCACACGTCGCTGTTTCACTGCATCTCACGGATCGCTCAGTTATCCGCCAGACATGCGTCACCTTCGCCCATGGAAGTTGAGCTTTCCTTACCGGCTGCGACAAAAAATTTCCTATCCCCTGGGCGCCCCTCTGGAGCGCCGCGAGCCAGGACGGAAACCGCCGGGGCTCGTAAACCTTTCGTTTACCGATTTCGTTAAGACTGGCTCGATCACGGGTGCGGCTGCTTCGGATCCGCCTCCGGGTTCACATGAAACGCTTAGGTTACAAGAATTTGGGATGATGTGAGGCGGTTCCCTATGGTTACCCAGAATCCACAGGATAATCGCCTTCGGCAGATGATCTGCCTCTCCAGGTCGTTAAGCGCTTGCATCCCAGAATCAGTGTTTGTTAACCATTCTGCATTAGCGTTTCGAATCAGTTCAGAAGAGCATCCGCCGCAAGCCCGGTGGCGGATGGGCGGCTATCCGCTGCTCGAAGGCTCAAGGGCAAGGGCTGGGGATTGAACATGCGCGTACTTCTGATCGAAGACGACAGCGCGACTGCGCAAAGCATCGAATTGATGCTAAAGTCCGAGAACTTCAACATTTATACGACGGATCTCGGCGAAGAGGGCATCGACCTCGGCAAACTCTACGATTACGACATCATCCTTCTCGACCTGAACCTCCCCGACATGTCGGGCTACGAGGTCCTGCGGACGCTCCGCGTCGCGAAGGTGAAGACGCCGATCCTGATCCTCTCCGGCATGGCCGGCATCGAGGACAAGGTGAAGGGCCTGGGCTTCGGCGCCGACGATTATCTCACCAAGCCGTTCCACAAGGACGAGATGGTGGCCCGCATCCATGCGATCGTCCGCCGCTCGAAGGGGCACGCCCAGTCGGTCATCACGACGGGCGATCTCATCGTGAACCTCGACACGAAGACCGTCGAAGTCAGCGGAGCCCGCGTGCACCTGACGGGCAAGGAGTACCAGATGCTGGAGCTCCTCTCCCTGCGCAAGGGCACGACCCTGACGAAGGAGATGTTCCTCAACCATCTCTACGGCGGCATGGACGAGCCGGAGCTGAAGATCATCGACGTGTTCATCTGCAAACTGCGCAAGAAGCTTGCCAATGCTTCGCAGGGCCGTAACTACATCGAAACGGTCTGGGGACGCGGTTATGTGCTGCGCGAGCCGAACGAGGCGGAAGAGCGCATCGCGATCTGATCGTCGCGATCGGCAGGAAATCAAAGAAGCCCGGCTCCAGCCCGGGCTTTTTTGTTGGCGCCAGCATGGAGGTTCACATGAAATCCGTTCTTCTGTCGTGGCAGTTCTGGGCCCTGCTCTCAGCCGCCTTCGCGGCCCTGACGGCGATCTTCGCCAAGGTCGGCATCGAGAATATCAATTCGGATTTCGCGACCTTCATCCGGACTGTCGTGATCCTGGTCGTGCTCGGAGGAATCCTGATCGGAACGGGCCAGTGGCAGGCTCCGACATCCGTCTCCGGCAGGACGTATCTCTTCCTTGTCCTCTCCGGGCTTGCGACGGGCGCATCCTGGCTCTGCTATTTCCGGGCGCTCAAGCTCGGCGATGCGGCGCGCGTCGCTCCGATCGACAAGCTCAGCGTCGTGCTCGTCGCCCTGTTCGGCGTGCTCTTTCTCGGAGAAAAACTGGCGATGCCGAACTGGATCGGCATCGCGCTCATCGCGTCGGGCGCGGTTCTCGTCGCCTACAAGGCGTAAGGACCGACGATCAGACCGTCGCGGCCTTGATCGTCACCTCGTCGCCCTCGATGCCGAACGCGATACTCATGTTCGAGGCGCGGGCCACCATGCCGGCGTAATAGACCTGGATGCCGTGGGCATCGACCGTTCCGTTTTCGGAATCCCCGGCGAGCAGCGCTTCGGAATGCGCCGGGATGCGGGCGTTGAGGCCCTTCGACACGAGGGTGAAGGCGCAGCTCTCCGCATCGCCCGTCACGGTCACGGCGATCGAGCCGCCGCGGGGGATCGCCGTGGTGGCGATCATGACCAGGTTCAGGAGCAGCTTCACCCGGTTCTTCGGGAACAGGAGCCGGGGCGACGACCAGGAGAAGCTGATCTTGTCGTCCAGGAAAAGCCCGCGGGCCACCTGCTCGGCGTCGCCGAGATCGATGGAAGCGCCGGCCGATCCGGCGGCCCCGAAGGCGAGACGCGCGAACTGGAGACGGGCCGAGGCCTGCTTGGCGCTCTTCTGGATCAGGTCGAGCGCGAAATCGCGCATGGAGGCATCGCTGTCATCCTCGAGAACCTCCAGCCCGTTGACGATCGCGCCCACCGGCGAAATCACGTCGTGGCAGACGCGCGAGCAGAGAAGAGCGGCGAGGTCGAGCGAATCGAGCGAGATCGTGGCCATGAGGGCTCCGGAAGCACCGTAATGTCAGCTGTACGTTCATGAAATCGAGATTTCGACGCGTACCCATACAGCCAAACAGGAAAGAGAACGTGAACCCGGATACCCGGCTACGAGTTCTTTGGGAAGCGGGCAAAAAGAGATCGACAGATCTCGAGGGAACGGGCACAAAGCCATGATGCGCTTCGATGGTCAAAACCCTGACGAAATCGCCCTGAAGCTCGCTCACATCGCCGTCGAGGCGGGCCGCATCCTCCGCGGCATGGAGACGGCCTTTCTCGAAAAGCGCATCAAGGACGACGGAACTCCCACGACGGCGGCGGACCTCGCCGCCGAGCAGCTGATCCTCAAGCGGCTCGAGGAGGCTTGGCCCGGGGTGCCGGTCGTGGCGGAGGAAACCTGCAGCGCAGGGCATGTCGATCACTCTTTCTTTCTGGTCGACCCCCTCGACGGTACGGGCGACTTCATCCGCGGCACCGGCGAATACAGCGTCAACATCGCCCTGATCCAGGGCCAAAGGCCCACGGCAGCCGTGGTGGCCGCCCCCGCCATGGGGTCGATCTGGATCGCCGGAGCGACGGCCCGAACGAGCCCCCTCCCCGACGGGACGGCCGATTTCGACTGGCGCGAGGCGACGGTCCGTCCGGCACCCGAAAAGGATCTCGTCGCCCTGGTGAGCCGCCGCCATGGCGACAGCGCCACGGAGGTCTGCCTTTCGGCCCTGTCGATCGGCACCCGGCGCATGACATCATCGGCCTTGAAATTCTGCCTCATCGCGTCCGGCGAGGCCGACGTCTATGTGCGCTGCGGCCCGACCATGGAATGGGACACGGCGGCGGGCGACCACATTCTGACCCGCGCGGGCGGCAGCGTCGTCGGCCCCGGCGGCATCCCGCTTACCTATGGCCACGAGGACAGGGGCTACCGGAACGGACCTTTCGCGGCCATCGGCGACAACGCCCTGGCCTCGCGCCTCGACCTGCCGAGGGTCGCGTCCTAGAGCCCACACCAGCAAGTCCCTCAGCATCCAGCGCGAAAGTTTGAGCCGGTTTGGCGCGTAGGGATGCGATCCATCAAACACGTCGCGCCTCTGACCTGAGTTCGAATACCCGTCCGGTGCGCTCGTGCCTCAGGACGGATCAGGCTGCCCGAAGGCGAGCCTGTGAGCATAGGCGCGCACATCCTCGGGCCATCGGGACGTCAGGTCCATGAACTGCCCTTCATGACCGGCGAAGAGCGCGCGCAAAGCCTCCTCGTAACCCGGGAAGTCGCCCGCGACAGCCGACATGAAGCGATAGCTCGCCTCCTGGGCGGCCCTCCTCCGGCTCTCCCCTCGATCGGCTTGGCGCGCCTCGTCGACGAGGCGACGAAGAGCCTGGGATGCGCCTCCCGGCTGCGCCGACAGCCATTCCCAATGACGCGGCAACAGGGTGACCTCGCGCGAGACGACTCCCAGTTTGGGACGCCCGCGCCCCTGAGCCGGTACGGCAGCCTTCGAGCCTGAGGCTGCTTCCTGCTCCCGCGCGACTAGGCGGGACACGATCTCGGCGGAACTGCCTCGCAGGTCCACATCGATGACCTGACCCGTTGCATCCTCGAAGATGATGGCGGGCTCGGTTGACGCTCCTTCGAGAGCTCTGGCCGCCAAGGCAACGTCGACCAGCGGCCCAGAGGCCATCATCCGGGTCCCTGCGAAGAGGGTACAGGGTTTGGACAGGAGTTCAGCCATCGGTATCTCCACTTCGAACATATTTATACCCAGGTGAAAATTGCTCTGTCAAAGTTTTATTACCCGTGCAATATTCTGCACCCGGAACATGCCGATGACCCGGCGGGCGTAAGGGAGGCTCTGATGCAGGGCATTGATAGGAAGGCTGCCATCGCGGCCTACAAGGAAGCGAAGGTGGTTGCAGGCATCTATGCCGTTCGGTGCCGGACGACCGGCACGTGCTGGCTCGGCCGGTCGCCGAACCTGTCCAAGATCCAAAACCGCGTTTGGTTCACGCTTCGACAGGGCAGCCATACCTGCCGGTCGCTGCAGGCCGAATGGCGGATGCACGGGCCGGACGCCTTCGTCCTGGAGGAGATCGAGCGGCTTCCGGAAGAGAGTAGCGCCTATCTTCGGGATCGCCTCCTGAAGGAGCGCCTCGCCCACTGGGCCGAGAGGCTGGGAGCCGAAGCCCTATGATCTCGCATCGGCAGGGCTTTGCCCGATGAACCTTGCCGTATGGTCACCAAACGGCAGGCGTACAGGTTTTGTTAGGGTTGATGGCCTTAAACTCGATCTCCACGAAGATTGTCCGGCCCTGTTGCCGAATTGTCGAACGCTTCATGCGAGGAGATGGCCCATGCGCTCCCGGTCCACGATTGTTGCGGCAGCGGCTTTTGCCGCCCTGATCGGTGCCCTGCCCCTGCAGGCTTCGGCCCAGTCCGTTCAACGCGCCTATGCGAGCAATCCCGGCGGACCCAACTCGTTCAATTCCAACGAGCTGGTCGAGTCGGGACACCAGTTCTTCGGCTCCGCTTCCCGCGGTCTCGCCCTGGCCCTGCAGGAAGCCATCCGGCGCTGGGGCGAGCCCAACGGCTATATTCTGGGCCAGGAAGCCTCAGGAGCCTTCTTCGGCGGGTTGCGCTACGGCGAGGGCAAGCTCTTCACCCGCAATGCGGGTCAACGCAAGGTGTTCTGGCAGGGGCCGTCCCTCGGCTTCGACGTGGGCGGCGACGGCGCCCGCACCATGATGCTGGTCTACAACATGCCCTTCACGGACGCTCTTTATAAGCGCTTCGTGGGCCTCGACGGCTCGGCCTATTTCATCGGCGGCTTCGGCGTCACGGCCGTCGCGGCCGACGAGATGATCGTGGTTCCGATCCGGGCCGGCGTCGGAGCGCGCCTCGGCGTCAATGTCGGCTACCTGAAATTCACCCCGGAGCCGACCTGGAATCCGTTCTGAGATCGGCCCAGGAACGCGGGATTCGACGGCCGCTCGGACGTCATGGCCGGCCCTGTGCCAACCATCTCGATTGGCAAGGCACAGCGCCCCCTAGAACCGAGATCACCGGCACGAGGCGGGCGATAACCTGAGGCGAATGATCACTCGGCTTTGCCATGCCAGTGGAAACCGTCTTCGAATGCGCTACAACGGGCGGTCTGGAGCATGACAGTTCCGGAAAGCTGCGCAGGCACAAGACCAGGTGCTTGAGCGTTAACGGTCAAGCATTTTGGAGTTGGCGTCCGCGTGATCGAAAGCATCATGATCTTTGCGTTGGGGTTCGTCGCAGCATCCCTCATCGCACTTCTCATCATCCCAGCCGTCAATGCCCGCGCGGAGCGCCTCGCCCGCCGCAGGGCGGAGGCGCTCTTTCCCATGTCGATCTCGGAATTGACGGCCGAGAAGGATCATTTGCGCGCCGAATTCGCCGTGATGCAGCGGCGGATCGAGCGCAAGGCCGAGGAAGCCCTGGCCACCAAGCACGAGAGCATGGAAGAGCTCGGGCGGCGGGCCATCCGGATCGAGGCCTTGGAATCCACCCTTGCGGAGCGTGATCGCACCGTTGTCGAACTGGAGACCCGGCTTGCGGAAACGCAGACCCGGCTCGCCTCCACCGAAGCGGATCAGACTCAGACGCAGGCCCATCTCTCGGGCACCCGCGAGACTCTCACAGCTCTCGAGAACGCCCACCGGTCGACCCTGGACGAGCTTTCCAATACCCGCATGGAACTCGACATCGCCCAGAGCGAGGGCGCGAAGCTCAAGAACGAACTCCTCCATCTGGAGGACAAGCTCGCCCGCCTGGAGGCGGATTTCACGGATGCCCAGAGGCGCCTCACGACATCCTTGAGCGAACTCGACACCAAGCGCATCACCATCTCGGACCTGGAAACCCGCCTGATGACCCAGACGGCCCGAGGCAATGATTTCGAGCGGGCCTTGGGCGAGCGCCACAGCGAACTCTCCGACGAGCGCCTGCGTCTCGCCGAGCTGGCCAAGAGCCTTGCCGCCGAGCAGGAGCGCGGCCTGATCCTGGAGCAGCGGATCCGCGAAATAGAGGGCGAGCGGGACGAGGCTCAGGCGCGTCTCACAGGCCTGGAAGGCTCCGGGGTACAGACCGACGAGCTGCGCCGCCAGATCACGGAGGTCGCCGCTCAGATCATGAAGAGCGACAACAACAACTCCGACAATGGGAAGACGCGGGACAACAACCGCTCCCGCGAGGGCAAGCGCCGCCGCTCGGCGGGGAAGTAGGTTCTCCCCGCCGGCTCATGGGTTACTTGGGCTCGACCTGCGGATTGCCGCCGGGGCTGCCCGGCGGGGGGATCACCGGCATCGTGCCGGGGTCCGGCACCGGCGGACGCACGGTGTTGTCAGGAGAGATGTTTGCCGGCGGACGGATCACCCCGTCGGAGCGCTCCAGCTTGTCGCTCAAGGTGTTGGTCGAGCCGGTCTCGGCCGGGCCGTTGTTCGGGCCGGAGAGATTGCTGTCGGGCTCGACCTTCTCGGCTGGCATCTGGCTCGGCCCAGGCATGTTCGGGGCCTGCTGCCTCAGAACCTCGGGATTTTGAGCCAGGGCTGCCGTGCCGAGGCCGGCGGCCAGGATCGTGGATAGGACCAGCACACGCTTCATGGGTCGCTCCTTTGCAAAGGCAACGGGCGACCCAGGAGCGGGTTCCGGCAGAGCTACTCGGCCGCCAGGGCCGGCGCGCTGGCCATTTGCAGATAAAGCGCCCGCAGCCGCGCCGTGACAGGGCCGGGCTTGCCGTCGGCAACCGGGCGCCCGTCGATGGACACGATGGGGAGAACGAAGTTCGAGGCACTGGTCAGGAAGGCTTCCGCCGCATCATAGGCCTCCTCGACCGTGAAGCGGCGCTCCTCCAGGACGATCCCGTCCTCCTGTGAGAGCCTGAGCAGGGACTTGCGGGTGATGCCGGGCAGGATGGCGTTCGAGAGCGGACGCACGACGATGCTGCCCTGCTTCGTCACGATGAAGGCGCTCGACGAGCCGCCCTCCGTCACGAAACCGTCCTCCACCAGCCAAGCCTCCTGGGCGCCCGCCTCCTTGGCCGCCTGCTTGGCGAGGACCTGGGCGAGCAGGTTGATCGACTTGATGTCGCGCCTCTGCCAGCGCAGGTCCGGAACCGTCACGACGGCAATCCCGGTCCGAGCCGCCGGAGCGTCGGCGATGGACTTGGCCTGGGTGAACATCGCCACCGTGGGCTTGGGATCCTCGGGGAAGAAGAAGTCCCGCTCGGCCACCCCGCGGGTCACCTGGAAATAGATGAAGCCCTCAGTCATGCCGTTGCGGCGCGCGAGTTCCTCCTGAAGCCGGGTCCACTCGGCCCTGGAATAGGGATTGGGGATGCGGATCTCGGCGAGCGAACGCTCCAGACGCTCGAGATGGGCCTCGTTGTCGATCAAGCGCCCGTCGAGCATGCCGATGCCCTCGTAGACGCCGTCCCCGAACATGAAGCCGCGGTCCATGAAGGGCACCTTGGCCTCTTCGATCGGCAGGAAGGATCCGTTCAGGAAGACGATGCGGGACATGAGAACTCCAAAGTCGTAAGCGGCGCGCAAGCTTAACCTATGGGCAGATGAACGGCCCGATCTATATGGCCAAGGATCGCTGCAACCTCTCGCCGATAGGTAAACTCATCATGAGAGCGACGCCACTTCTCATTTTGAAGGCCCTGCCCTTCCTGCTGTTCATGGCCCCGCCGGCCACCGCCGCGTCCCTGCCGGCCCAGAGCTGGTTCAACCAGCAGGGCTATGTGGGGCCGTCGGGAAGCCGGATCATCGCCTGCCATGGCTATGGCTGCGTGAGGCGGATGGCGATCTCGGTCGATGGAGCGTGGCTGAGCCGGGCAAGAGAGATGCTGCGGTCCAACCAGGGCTCACCCGATGCGGAACGGCAGGCGCTCAGCGAGGTGATCCGCTCCTACACGGCCTATCTCTCCACCTCGTTGGGAGGAAAGCCGGATGTTCCGGGGTCGCCGCCCCAGATGTCGGGCGTCTATGGACAGATGGATTGCCTGGATGAAACCGCGAACACCACGAGCGTACTCCTGGTCCTGCAGGAACAGGGACTTCTGGCCCATCATGTGGTGCAATATCCAGAATCGCGGGGTTTCTTCCTCGATGGGCGCTACCCGCATTTCACCGCGGTGATCACCGAGAAGCGGACGGGAACGGCCTGGGCGGTGGATCCCTGGAAGAAGGCCCCTGGTCAGAGGCCTGATATCCTGCCGCTCACGCGGTGGCGGCAGGATTCATAGTCGAGCTTACGGCCCGCAGGCTTATTTCAGGTGCTGTGCGAGGTGCTTGTTCATTTCGAACATCGTCACCTTCGGCTTGCCGAAGATCGGCTGCAGCTTGTCGTCAGCCAGGATCTCGCGCTTGTTCTCGGGATTCTGGAGGTTGTTCTTCTTGATGTAGTCCCAGATCTTGCTCACGACCTCACCGCGCGGCAGCGGATCCGAGCCTACGATGGCAGCCAGTTCCTTGGACGGCTGCAAGGGCTTCTGAAGAGCGTTGGGCTTCGAGCCTTCCGTCTTCGTGGCAGCCTTCTTCGCACCGGCTTTTCCGTCTGTAGTCTTGGTCGGCATTTATTCCTCCGGGAATGGGATGGGAAAGCTCATCGACAGCCCTGAAGCAGGCCCGAAAAGCTCATTGACCAGCCTTCGGTCGGACATCCCGGCTACATTACCGGAGCCCGGCCCCCTGACAGAAGGTCAATTCCGGCAGAGCTTATGTCCGCTCAGCGCCAGCAGCAAGCCGCAGTTCAGGAATTTAGGCGGTTTTCGGAAAGGGAAGGATCTTCCCCGCGTCATCGACCGCAGGTCGTGGATTTTTGGCAACATGGCCGAAGCGCCGGGTGCGCTCCGCTGCGGACGCCACATGGGACACGATGGCCTCGTTGGGGCATGGCTTGGCGAGGAACGCCGCGCCGGGTGGGAGGTCCCCTTCCGAAGGCCATTGCCGGCCGGACATGATGAGGATCTCGGTCTCCGGCCAGGTGCGATGGACCCGGTGGGCGAGCTCGAAGCCATTGCACCCCAGAGGCATGTCCACGTCGGTCAGGAGCACATTGACGGGCAGCCCCGCCTCAAGAAGCACCATCGCCTCCGTGGCATTGGCAGCCTCGACCACCCTGAAGCCGGCATCTTCAAGCAGATCGGAGATGAAGAGGCGGATGAGAGGCTCGTCTTCGACGAGGAGAACCGTGGAGGGATGGGCGGACATCGACTTCTTGATTCAATGCACAATGCCCAACAACGCCGCCAAATCGGTTTGGTTCCGGAACCGGTCAGAAAAATGCAATATCATGTCAACCGAAGCCCCAACGTCTGCCGCAGCGTCATGTGACGAGCCAAGCCTTCCGACGCGATATTCTTCAGCTTGGCCTCGATTTCGAAATCCGACCAGGATAGGTGGCGCATCACGAGATCGTTGACAGCCTCGTTCCACATGAGGTCCGAATGGGCCCGCAGATCCTTTGGTTTGACCCCGGCGGCGATCAGGGCCTGAAAGCCCGGAAGCGTCCCCGGATCCTGATCCGGCAGCAGGTCCTCCCGGGAGACGCTTACATGGCTCACCGGGCGCACGCCGCGCCAGGACGCCAGGATCCGCGCGATCCTGGGATCCTCCGGCTCGATGTATTCACCCCGGCTCATGATCCAATGATGATGGAGATCGAGGACAAGCGGCACATCGTCCGCGAGCGGCAGGAGGTCGTCGAGGCCGAAGCTGACTTCGTCGTTTTCGATGGTGATCAGGTTGCGGGCCGTGCGCGACAGATGCTGCAGACCGCTCCGGATTCCCTCCGCCCCGAGAGCCTTCGCGCCGCCGTGAATGTTGATATGCGCGCCGTGAGGATGCCATCCCTCCCCATATCCCATGAGCGCCATGACCTCGGCATGGTATTCGAACTCCGCCAACCCGTTGGCTGCGGCCGACGGATTGGCGGAGGCGATCACACAGAACTGGCCCGGATGCATGCTGAGCCGCACATCGCTGGCGCGCGCCAGCTCCCCCATGGCAGCGAGTTTGGTTTCGATCGTGCGGCGCAGGTCCAGGTCGCGGTAGATGTCCTTGCAGCTCGCGTGGGTGTAACCGGGAAGCAGATCACTGGACAGACGATGCAGCCGCTCGCTCTTCGGCCGTCTCGCCACATTGGCGATCTGCAGGCGAAACGCTTCGAGATTATGCGCCACGACCGCGCTGATCTTGTCATAGGCAGCCCTCGGAACGAGCCGACCGAGATAGGCCATCGTGACCGTGCTCGTGTTCATCGCGCGCGCGGTCTGCGCGTCGCCATCCTCGGGAATGTATTTGCAGCAGAAGCCGAAGCGGGAATCTTGCATGACGAGAGATGACGCCATCAGGCGGCGGCGGGTTCCTGCGCCACCGTCAGCATGGCAGGCGGTTGAGGGAGAGATGATCGACGGATTCCAGAAGCGTTCGCTCCTCGAAAGGCTTTGCCACGAACGCCGCCTGCCGGAGGGTTTGAGGCAAGTCGGAGGGCTGCGACGCCGACACGAAGACGAAGGGAATCCGTCGCGCCGCGAGAGCCTCCGCCACGCCAAAACTCTTGCCGCCGATCACGTCGATGTCGAGCAGCGCGCAATCGAATCCATCGTCGAGATGCCGGAAGGCTTCGTCGAGGGAACTCAAGGAATCGACGATCTCATGCCCTTCCGACTCGAGGATCGCTTGCAGGTCGGTCGCAATCCAGGGATCGTCTTCCAGGATCAGAATACGCATACCCAACTCCAACATCCGATCCTTCGACTGGACCGCAACTCTCCCAGGCATTTCGACGATAGGAAATCTTTTCCTTGTGTAGGAGCAACAAGTTCGACAGCAGCTCGTTCCCGCATACGTCGCATCGGACTGAATTTTTGAAGAGTTACGGTTAAGAAGCCGATATTGCACGCGTGCGATTTTGGATAGGTCCTTGAAACCGGAGGCGTCAATCCCATCTTACTCTCAACCTGGCGGCACAAGCGCTTGCCAGAAGCGGTCACGATGCCGAGATGCTGACGCCGGATGTACGCGCATCATCTCGCCGTGGCCGTTGTCATTTGTGCGGCACGCTCGCCGGTGGCGCACCTATTCACCCCATTGCAGCCTTCCCGAATCCAACAAAAAAGCGCCGGCTTTCGCCGGCGCCTTTTCACTTCGGTACTGGTGCAGTTCAAGCATCAATGGCGATTGGTATCGCGCTGGTTGTTGAACTCGCTCTCGTGCCGGCTGAAGCGCGCTTCGTCGCCGCTGAAGGTGTCCTCGACATATTCGCGGCCGCGATTGGCGGCATCGCGGGCATAGCGAAGACCCTGGTTGCGAACCTCGTCAGCCCATTCGCCGAACATCTCGTTCTCGCGGCGGGTGCGCGGCAGCAAGGCGCCGAGGAGAAGACCTGTGGCCAATCCCACGAGGCCGACGACCATCGGGTTCTCGGACACGTAGCTTTGAACGCCGCCACGCGCATTACCGAAGGCACGAGCAGACCGCCCGCCCATCTGGTTCATGCGACGGCGCTGGCCTGAATAGGTATCGGATGCCCAGTGCGAGGCGCGCTCGTAGGTGTCGCGCGCCCAATCGGAAGCGCCTTCATAGGCCTCTCCCGCTTTCTGCCGGGCCTGATCCGCAGCCTGCTGGGCCTTGTCGGTGATCGACCCACCCTGCTCCTGCGCGTTCTGCTGGGACTGGCCTTTCTGCTGACCGGATGCCTGATTGCCGCCGGTGGCGCCGGAACCCTGGGCCGACCGCTGCTCATGGGCATGAGGCATGGGCGGCTCGCCGATATTGCCCACCGACGTTCCGGCAGAGACGTTCCCTGTCGTGCCCGACTGCGCCCCGCTCGGCTTACCGGTTTCGTTTTTGCTGTTAGCCATGGAAAACTCCTGTTTCATGATCAAAATCGGGAACTGGTGCGGGGAGGTTCGAACATCGGATCGGACGTGCTCAGCGGCGCGCCCTCCGCCCCATAGAGACGAGGATCCTCCGCCTCCATCAGCAGATGCTCTTCCGTGATCAGATCCTCATCGGCTGCGATCAGACGGGTTCTCCGAGGTGCAGTCGACCGACCGAGGCGATAGGCGAGAAGCCCGACGCCCATGGCGATCAGCATGACCGGAACTGGATTGCGCCTGACCGTATCCAGAACCTTTTCGTAAAGCGGTCCGTACTGGCCGTTCCGGGCGGTGCCGAGCATATCGTCGACCACACCGGAAACCGTCATCTTGTTCTGGAGACGGTCGATGGTCTGGTCGAGCTGAGCGCGGCTACGCTCAATGTCGCTTTCCAGTTCCTGCAGACTCTGTGACGTCATCATGCACCTCTTTCCGACAGGACTTCCGCATCGCGCTTGAGCGAATGCATCGTCCGCTTCGGCGTGAGCGTGGACGACGACATGGCGCTGCGTCCCCACAGCCCGAGGCCGATGGCGATCAAGGCCAGCACGCCGCCAACGATGAGCGCGGCAAGCGCCTCCGAATGGACGACGGTCGCCAGCCACTTCACGAGCGAGTCTGTCAGCAACATGACGGCCGCGATGGCGAAGATCGCCGCCACGACTACCATGGCGAGCCCCATGAAAAGCGTGCGGATGTTCTGAGATACCTCGGTCTTGAAAAGGGTGAATTCCTTCTGTGCGAGATCGGTGGATTCCCGCAGCGCCTCACCCACGAGACCCTGGATCGTTTGGTTGCCGTTGCCCTGCATGGCGGCCTCCGTCAGGCGCTGGAGCGCGAGCGCTGGGCCTGCCGCGCACGGGACCGCGCAGTCTGGGCCTGGCTTTCGCGCACGTCGTCATAGCGAAGGTCCTCGGCCGTGCTTTTGATGAAGCGGGCGGCAAGGAAGCCGATGGCCACGGTTGCGGCCGCCACGGTTGCCGGGCGGCGACGGACCACATCCTCGAAGTCGTTGAAGAAATCCGCGAAGGTGCGCTCACGGATGGAATCCGCTAGCTGCTCCAGACCCTCGGCCGCGGTATCGACGACAGCGCGGATGTTGGGCCGCTCATCGAAGGAATGGGTGGATTCGCGCAGAGAATTGGCGAAATCCGCAACGGATTGCGCGATATCGTCCTTGCGGCGGTCGACGTAATCCGTCGCCTGCTCGCGCGCGGAATCGATGAAGTACCGGCTGCGCTCCACTGCGGCACCTGCGATGTCGCCGACATCGCCCTTGAGCGCATCCCAATCCTCGTTGCCGTTGTCCTGCTGCCTGTCGGTGTTCTGCTGTCCCACGCCCATGGTCAACCTCTTTCAATCGTGAGTGAGTAACCATTAGAAGCGCGGCGGGTTCCGAAGGTCTCCAAGGCTCAATGCTTTAGGGGATGAAGCGCTCCCTGCTCAGGGCGCTGTCGGGAGGTCCCTCACCGGGACGTCGCAAGCCAGTCGACGAGATCGGCCACCTTCTGGCGGGCCTCGTCGTCCTTCAGATTCAGGAAGCCGCGCACGATGCGGCGGCTGTCCGAGCGGTTCAGAAACTCGGCCATCAAGCTGTCATCGGTCAAGCCGCCGGCCCGTAGGCCGGGAAGCCCTTCGAAGAAGAACTCGAAGTTCACATCCAAGATGCCGGCGATTTGAAGCAGGCGGCTCGCACCGATGCGGTTCGTGCCCTTCTCATATTTCTGGATCTGCTGGAACGTGATCCCGAGGGCACTTGCAAGCTTCTCCTGGCTCATCCCAAGCGTGACGCGCCGGGCTTTGACGCGGCCTCCGATATGCCGATCGACCTCGTTGGGTGACTTTTTGTGCAAAGAACGCTCCTGCGGCAGCCTTTTCCTCTCCGGGCCTTTTCCAGAACCCTTGTTAGTATTGATACATCATTATAAGCTCGATTGGAAAGCCTTTTCGGGAGATTTCCTTGAGCGGCAGCGCCTTCGACCACGCGACGGAAGCCTTCAGCTTCATCGACCGCCTCGACGGACTGACCAGCCTGGACGACGTGGTGGAAGCCGTCGCCCGGACGTTCTCGTTGTTCGGCTTCGAGAACTTCATCATGACGGGCCTGCCGAACCCCAAGGAGCGCTTCGAACAGGTCGTCCTGCTCAGGAAGTGGCCGATGGGGTGGTTCGATATTTATGTCCGGCACGATTACGTAAGGTCCGACCCAATCATCCGCCTCTGCAAAAACACGACGCAGCCCTTCGAGTGGTCAGAGGCACCCTATGACCGGGCAACCGAGCGCAAGGCCGCCGAGGTCATGGAGCGGGCCACGGATTTCAGGATGCGGGACGGCTTCTGCCTGCCGATTCATGGGATCAATGGTTATGAGGCCTGCTTCTCCATGAGCGGCGTGGACCTTGACCTATCCCCCCGGACGAAGCCCGCCCTCCACCTGATGGCCATGTATGCCTTCGAGCGCGCCCGAGGGTTGCTCGATGCCCAGACCCCGGCCGGCCCCAGTTTGCTCACGCCCCGCGAGCGCGAAGCCTTGCTCTGGGCCGCCGCGGGAAAGTCGGCCGCGGATACGGGTGAGATTCTCGGGATCACCGAACGTACCGTCACGGCCCACATCGTCAGCGCCTGCCAGAAGCTCGAGGCGGTCAACAAGACCCAGGCGGTGGCGCGGGCGCTTAAATACAAGCTGATCCAGCTGTAACGCATCACCTGTAATTTCCTACAATATCTTTCTTCCGCCTAGCGCGAGAAGAATGCCCCCCTTGATCATGAAGGGGTGTGGAATTCCATGACGACAATTCATGTGATCACGAAGGACAACCTGAGTTTATACGAACACCCGTTGGAGGAATACTTCCGCCTCCGGCACGAGGTCTTCGTCAGGGAACGCGGGTGGCAAGGCCTGCATCGCCCCGACGGACGGGAGATCGACGCCTACGACAACAGCAACGCGATCTATCTCCTGGCCATCGAACAGGACCGGGTCGTGGGAGGCCAGCGGCTTTACCCGACCGTTCTGCCCCATATGCTGAGCGACGTCTTCGGCCACATGGCGCCACGGGGCATCCTCCGAGCCGACCGCGTCTTCGAGTGGACGCGCTACTTCGTCGTCAAGGAAAGACGCATGGGGCGAACGGATTGCAGGCTTCTCGCGGCCGTGCAGGAGTACTGCCTGGAGGAAGGCATCACGGAACTCACGGCGGTTGTCGAGATGTGGTGGCTGCCGCGCTGGCAGCAGACAGGCTTCAAGGTAAAGCCTCTGGGCCTGCCGACGACGATCGAAGGCCAGCCCTGCATCGCGGCGTCGATCACCGTGTCACCGGAGAGCCTGGAGCAGGTTCGCCGCATCGCCGGTCTGCGCGGCTCCGTGCTCGAACGCAATACCCCGCTGTCTCCAGCTATAAGACGGGTGCCGCATGTCGCTGCCTGAAGAGAACCCTCTCCTCTCCTGCATTGTCCCGGACGAGTTGATCGAGCGCGCCTCCCGCAACATGGCGCATTGCCTGGCTCAGTTTCCCGCCATCGCGCGCCTGAGGCTTCTGGCCTTCATGCATCTGGTGGAATACCCGGACACGATGCGCGCCTCGCTCGAGATCACCCCGTCGGGAACCATGCGGCTAATCCTGGACACGAAGGTCGCGCCGGATCCGGCCCATCGGCATTGAGGCTGCGCGTTCCGGCCGCCTCGAAAACGAAAGAGCCTCGCGCTGCGGGAGCGCGAGGCTGTTCCTTCGCAAGCGTCGTTTACGCGGCCTTGGTGTTCACGCGCGCCTCGGCAAGCTGGGTCAGCAGCTTGTCGGTCTTCTTCTCCTCTTCGAGGTTCTGGTCGAGGAGCGTCACGGCGTCGTTCAGGCCCAGCTCGCCGGCCCAGGTCTTCAGGGAGCCGTAGCGGGTGATCTCGTAATGCTCGACGGCCTGCGCGGCGGCGAGGATGCCCGCGTCGAGAGCCTCGCTGTCGGCGAAGTCCTCCATGACTTCCTTGCCTTCCTCGATGATGCCGTTGATCGCTTCGCACTGCACGCCGCGAGCTGGCTTGCCGAGCATCTCGAACACCTTCTCGAGCCGCTCGATCTGGCCTTCCGTCTCTTCGCGATGGGTCTCGAAGGCCTGCTTGAGCTCCTCGGAATCGGCGTTCTTCGCCATCCGCGGCAGGGCCTTCAGGATCTGTTTCTCGGCGTAGTAGACGTCCTTCAGCGTGTGAAGGAACAGGTCGTTCAGGGTCTTTTCCTTGGCTGCCATCGTAACAACTCCTTCGTTGAGCGTGGACTCAACGAAGGTCAAGCTTCGGGGTTCCTGCAGAATTTTTCGGCTCTTGTCACAGGGGAACAACACGGCTTCGCGTCGCGTTCGGCCAAGATCAAAGAAGGAGAACAGACGTGACGAACATGATGGATGGAGAGCCCAACCTCAGTACGGTCGAGCGCGGGGCCTATATGCTGGCCGGGCTCGGCCTGGCGGCTGCGGCGGCCAAGCCGCGCCCCAATCCCCTCTTGAACATTCTCGCGCTCGCGGGCGGCTCTTATCTCGCTTGGCGCGGCTATGTGGGCAATTGCCCCGTCAAGGCGGCCCTCATGGGCTCGGACGCTCAGGATCGCATCGCGCATCACGGCTAGAGCATTTTTCGGCGAAGTGGATCCGGTTGGCCGTCAAAAATGCGGCCCAGCAAAGAAGAGAGATGATTCCACGCTAGTGGAAACAGCTAGAAAGGCAGACCCGGGAGCGGATGCCGCTTCCGGGATACCCCTCATGCAAGAAGGGCCACAGCGAGACTGTGGCCCTTGGCGTTTTTATCTCGATCCTGGAGCCGATCAATAAGACGACGTCGAGCGGCGTCCGACGATCAGGCCATAGATGAAGAGCACGATGATCGCGCCGACGATGGCGCCGATGAACCCTGCCCCCTCATCGGCCCGGTACCAGCCCAGAGCTTGACCGAGATAGGTGGCGACCACGGCACCCACGATGCCCAGGATGGTCGTCATGATGAAGCCGGAGGGCTCGTTCCGTCCGGGCATGATCCATTTAGCGATCACACCTGCCACGAAGCCGATGATGATGGTCCAGAGAATGCTCATGTTGCGGTCCTTGGTCTGCGTTGCCTCCACAAGGAACGCGCATCCTCGGCTAAGGTTGCGGCGGGACCGTCTCCCAAAGCCCCATTTCATCATCTCGCCGCACTTGCGACCGACGCTTGCGCTTCGTTCACAGGGAGAAGAACGCCATGAATCCTGCTGGAGACCATTGGAGCTACGAGGCCGTCCAAGCCCTTCTGTCCCTCGCGCGGGAAGGAGCCCCGGTCTCGGTGATCAGCCTGAAGCTGAAACGGCCGGTCTCGGAGGTTCGAGCCAAGCTCACCGACCTCGGCATCACTCCGGCGGCCGAGGTCTAGAACCCTCGAGACCTTCCTATGCACTCATGGGGTTGCCACGCCTGATCCCATGCCGATGAACCCGCCGAATACCCTCTCACCTCGTTCTGAGGAGCGGCGGCGCTGTGTCCGACTGATCTGCGTGTGCTCTCCGGGTCCTCCCTCGAGACGGCGCGACGCGCCTCCTCGGGATGAGCGCTTGCAAGGAAGAGGTGAATGGCTGGTGCCGGATCGATCACGGCGCCCGAAACGAATGCGGAGTCCAGATGCTCAGGATCTGAGCCTCGAACTCTCGTCTCGTCTTCACAGATTGTAGCAAGGAAAATGGCGCGCCCGAAAGGATTCGAACCTCTGACCCCCAGATTCGTAGTCTGGTGCTCTATCCAGCTGAGCTACGGGCGCTTTATCGGCCGGTTGTTGCAGGAAGCAACGTTCGCCGAGGCCGCTGACATAGAGGCATCTGATCCGCTTGGCAAGCCTCTTCGTGCAGAAGATGTGCGGAAAGCTTCAGTTTGATCCCGACACGGAGGGCCGGTCGGGAATCGAGATCTTGAAGCAAGTGGTGCCGTGGCTCTCGTCGAGGGCGATGGTCCCGCCGTGAAGCTGGACGAGCTCCGCCGCGATGGGAAGGCCCAGGCCCGTCCCGCCCTTCTGGGCCGAGCCCTGGAAGGGGGTGAACAGGGTCGCCTTCGCCCGCTCGGGAATGCCGGGACCGTTATCCTTGATCAGGATGCACACGGAGCCGTCCTCCCGGGAGGCGGACACATCGATCCGGGGGCGCCCCTCCGGGGCCCCGGTCTGGCTGAGAGCCTGGACCGCGTTGCGAACGACATTCACCAGAACCCGGGAGAGCTGATCCGGGTCGGCGTCAACCATGAGGTCCTCGGGCACCTGGGCCTCGAAGGTGATGCCGACCTCCGGCGCCAGGTCCGTGAGGTTCGACAGTTCCGCGATCAGGGGTGCCAGGGCGATCAGCCGCCGCTGCGGCAGGGGCTCCGTGGCCCGGCCGTAGGCCAGGGTGGTCTCGCAGAAGGCAATGGCCCGGTCGAGGGTGTTGACGAGCCTGGGGGCGATGCGCTGGACGCTCTCGTCGCTCACGTTGTCCAGGCGATCCGTGAGGAGCTGGGCCGTGGTGAGCATGTTGCGCAGCTCGTGATTGATCTTGCTGACCGCCAGCCCCAGCTGCGCCAGGCGACGCTTCTGGCGCAGCTCATCGGCGAGCGTCGTCTCCATGCGGGCGAGCGCCTGTTCGGCGAGGCCGATCTCGTCGACGCGATCGGTCGGCTGGATGACCCGCGACGCATCCTCCGGATTGCTGGAGAACTCCGCGATGTTGCCCGTGAGCCGCCGCACGGGACGCACGATCACCCATTGCAGGGTGAGATAGACGAGAATCGCCGTGATGCCGGAGATGAACAGGGACAGGAACAGGATGTTGCGCGAGAACTTGATCATGGCCTGGCGCAAGGGGGCCTGATCGAGAATCATCTCGACGAATTCCACCCCCATGCCGGCGCCGATGACACGAATCGGCTTGTCCGCCGGGTTGAACAGCACGGAGAAGGCGTCCTGGACCAAGGTCGGCCAATGGGCGTCGCGCAGGTCGACCGTCTTGCTCACCTCGTTCGGCATCTCGCCGGAGGCCAGCAGGCTCCGGCGCCCGCCTCCCTTCAGGGCAATGGCCTTGGCGCCGACTCCGTGCAGGAGGCGCAGCTCCAACTCCTCCGTCAGGCTTTCCTCAGGCGCGGCATCGAGAACCATGGCGGCGATCTGCGCCGCCGCGAGACGGTCGTTCAGCCATGTCAGCCGGAAATTGGCCACGGAGGGCACATAGATGAGCACCTCCGCGATCATCACGAAGAGCACGGTCAGCAGGAGCAGCCGAGCGGAGAGCCCGAACTGGCTCAGGATGCGTCCTGTGAGAGTGGTCGGCTCGCGGCTCATTCCCGTTTCATTCCAGGCGGCGCCCCTGAAGACCGGCCGCCGCGCTCATGGATTGTGAGCCGACGATTCGAGAAACGCCACCGTCGCGCCCAACATGGGCTGGGATAAAGGGAGATAGGAATGGAGCAAGCCCGAAAGCGAGCTCCACGCTAGGATTCGATGCCCTCATCCACGCCTGCTTAATCATCGGCCCTCGTCGGCGACGCGCCTGCGCCAGTGCTTCAGCGCAACCGGAACCAGTGCGAGCGCTCCCAGGATCACGAGAGCGATCAGGAGTTCCGGCGTCAACAGGCTCCGCGGGTCGAAATCGACCGCGCAATCGCCTCGCCCGGCCGCCCGGCATTCGGCCAGGAGCGTCTTGTGCCGTGACAGCGCCTCGTCCAGTCCCGAGCCTGCGAAGGCGAACGCAAAGGAAACCGGCAGGATCCCCAGTTGGGTCGCCAGAACGAAGGTCTTGGCGGGCATGCCGAAAAAGGCCGCGGCGAGGTTCGTGAGCCAGAATGGCACGGCAGGAATCAGGCGAAGCGAAAGAAGATAGAAGAAGGCCTGCTTCCGGAAGCCCGCCGCAAGGGCCTGGATCCGCCCGCCTGCCCTCTGCAGGAGAGGCCCCGCGAGAGACGTGCGGGCGATCAGGAAGAGGCCGGTCGCCCCCATGGTGGCTGCCACGGAAGCCGCGATCCCCCCGAGCACCCAACCGAACAGATAGCCACCGACGGTCGTCAGCAGGGCGGAAACCGGCAGGGACAGGGTGACAGCCGCCACATAGATCGCCCCGAACAGGGCGAGCATGGCAACGCGATGGGCGGCGACGTGGTCCTGCAGCCATGTCTGGTAGCGGATGAAGGTCTCGAAGCTCAAGGACCGGTGCAGGCCCGATGCGAAGAAGGCCCCCAGCACCAGGACGACGAGCCCGAGGGGCAGGATGCGCAGGAGACGGGACGCTCCCTTTGGGCTATGAGCGTTCTGTTGCGGATCGACCACGACTTCTCCTTGTTTTTCAGGCCCTACATAGGGCCTGACGGCGGCGGGCCCACGGACTCGGCGCCTGAGGCGGGGCTGCTGGGCCGATTGCCGCATAAGGGCCAGAGCAGCGTTGACTTTGCCCCTCCATTCCTTCATAAGCCCGCAAGCTGACAGCGCTCTTCTGGGGCGCTGATCGTTTTTTCGAGACAGTTTCGGGGGCAACCCCATTTTAACCAGACGGGCGCGAGCCATCGAGCACCGCTGCCCCATTCGACCGGAGATGTGCCGTGAAGAGGACGTATCAACCGAGCAAGCTGGTTCGCAAGCGCCGCCACGGCTTCCGTGCGCGCATGGCGACCAAGGGTGGCCGCAAGGTCATTGCCGCTCGCCGCGCCCATGGCCGCAAGCGCCTTTCGGCGTAAGCAGCTAAGGATCGCCCGATGCGCGAGCCTCGCGCAGAGCAATGCCTCGGGCGTCTGACGAAAAGACCTGACTTCGTCGCGGCGGCCTCTGGCCGCCGCTTTCATACCGAGCGGATGTCGGTGCAGGCTCGGCTGCGCGAAGGCTCGGGCCTCGGCCTGCGCTTCGGCCTCACGGTCACGAAGCGCGTCGGCCACGCCACCGAGCGCAACCGGATCAAGCGCCGGCTCCGGGCCGCCCTTCCTGCGGCGGGCCAGGATTACGCGAATATCGATGCGGACGTCGTCATCATCGGACGACGCGATATCCTCTCCGCCGATTTCGCTCTGCTCATCGACGATCTTAGACGCGCGCTGCGGACGGTCACCAAGCCGAGAAGCGCACCGTCCGCAGAGCGTCGGCCCCCTTCCTCACCTCCCCCCAACGGCGAGCGTCGCGGACATTCCCATGCGTGAAGACAACAAAAATCTCATCGTCGCCATCGCGCTATCGCTGGCGATCCTGCTCGGCTGGCAATACTTCTATGCGGCTCCCCAGGCCGAGAAGCAGCGGCAGGCCGCCCAGCAGGCGCAATCCACGCAGGTGAATCCCACGGCGCCGAATCCGCCGGCGAGCCCGAGCCAGGCTGGCGGAGCCTCCCCGACCGTGCCGGGAACCGTCCCGGGCGCCCCTTCGGCTCCGACCGTCCAATCCCGTGAGGCGGCGCTCGCCGCTTCGCCGCGCGTCACCATCGACACGCCCGCGATCTCCGGCTCGATCAACCTGCGCGGCGGCCGCGTCGACGACGTGTCCCTCAAGCATTACCGGGAGACGGTGGACCCCAAGAGCCCGATCATCGTGCTCCTGTCGCCGACGGGCACTCAGAACCCCTACTACGCCGAGTTCGGCTGGGTCGGCGCCGAGGCGGGCAGCCTGCCAAACCAGAACACGGTCTGGACGGCGGACAAGACCACCCTGACCCCCAGCAGCCCGGTGACCCTGACCTGGCAGAACGACCAGGGCCTGGTGTTCCGCCGCACGATCTCGGTCGACGACAAGTACATGTTCACGGTCAAGGATGCGGTCGAGAACCGGGGTTCGGCTCCCGTGACGCTGCAGTCCTACAGCCTCGTTTCCCGTCATGGGCGGCCCGTGACCCTCGGCTATTACGTGCTGCACGAAGGCATGATCGGCGTTCTCGGCGACAACGGCCTCCAGGAGATCACATACGCGAACCTGGACAAGAAGGAGCCGATCTCGGGCGGCAGCACGGTCGGCCAGATCTGGAACTCGGTCACCGGCGGCTTCCTCGGCATCACCGACAAGTACTGGGCGGCGGCCGTCATTCCCGACCAGACGCAGGCTTTCCAGGGCTCCTTCACGTCGCAGCAGGGCCAGACGGCGGATCGCACCTATCAGGCCACGGTGGCCGGTGCGTCGCAGACGCTTCAGCCCGGCGCCACCACGGAAGTGACCCAGCGCCTGTTCGCCGGTGCCAAGGAGGTCGCGACCGTCGACGCCTATCACAGCGCCCTGAACATCAAGAACTTCGATCTCCTGATCGACTGGGGCTGGTTCTACTTCATCACCAAGCCGCTCTTTAAGGTTCTGGACTTCTTCTTCCGCCTGTTCGGCAATTTCGGCATCGCGATCCTCCTCGTGACCGTGATCCTGAAGGGTCTGTTCTTCCCGCTCGCCAGCAAGTCCTATCGCTCCATGGCGAAGATGAAGGCGGTGCAGCCGGAGATGGCCTCGATCCGCGAGCGCTATGCCGACGACAAGATGAAGCAGCAGCAGGCTCTGATGGAGCTCTACCGCAAGGAGAAGATCAACCCGGTCGCCGGCTGCTGGCCCGTGCTGATCCAGATCCCGGTTTTCTTCGCGCTCTACAAGGTGCTCTTCGTCACCATTGAAATGCGCCATGCGCCGTTCTTCGGCTGGATCCGCGACCTCGCGGCTCCCGATCCGACCACGATCTTCAACCTGTTCGGCCTCCTGCCCTACAACCCGGGCGCCGTGCCGGTCATCGGCCACTTCCTGATGCTCGGCGTGTGGCCGATCATCATGGGCTTCACCATGTGGCTGCAGATGAAGATGAACCCGGAGCCGCCGGACCCGGTGCAGAAGCAGGTCTTCTCCTGGATGCCGGTGATCTTCACCTTCATGCTCGGCTCGTTCCCGGCCGGTCTCGTGATCTACTGGGCCTGGAACAACCTCCTCTCGGTGAGCCAGCAGGCCTTCATCATGAAGCGCAACGGCGTGAAGATCGAACTCTGGGACAACCTGCGCAAGACCTTCAGCCGCAAGGCCAGCCCGGCCAAGGGCTGAGCCGCCATCGACCGGAACCAGCAGAGAACCCCGGGTCGAAGCCCGGGGTTTTTCTTTGTCAGGCTCTCAAAGACCTTTCAGCTTCAGGTGCTGGAGCAGCATGATGGTCTTGCCGTCGACGATCCGGCCCTGGTCCACCATGGCAAGGGCTTCATCGAGCGCCATTTCCAGCACCTCGATGTCCTCGCCCTCATGCCTGTCGCCTCCACCCTCGCCGACACGATCCTCAGGCGAATAGCGGGCGATGAAGAACATGAGCCGCTCGGTCACGCTGCCCGGGCTCATGAAGACGTGGAAAACGGGCTCGGTCTCGCGCAGCCGGTAGCCAAGCTCCTCCTCCGCCTCCCGGCGGATGCAGGTCTCGGGGTTGTCCTTGTCGAGCAGTCCCGCGCAGGCCTCGATCAGGGGCTCGGAATGGCCGCTCACGTAGGCGGGCAGCCGGAACTGCCGGACGAGCAGCACCGTACCGCGCCCGGGATCGTAGGGGAGGATCACGGCGCCATGGCCGCGGTCATAGGTCTGTCGAACCTGCCTTTCCAGGCTGCCGTCCCGGCGGCGGTAGTCGAAGGTGAACTTCTTGAGGATGGCCCAGTCGTCGGAGAGGATCTCGACCGAGCGAATGAGAATGGGAGCGTCCGTCATGTGCGCATTTCCGTCATGTCCAAGACGGCACAGCATGGCGGCGGCGCGGTCGAATGCACTCCTCCGGTTTCGTAGAAGAGCGGTAGATTTCTGGTAGCCGCTTCCTGAAAACCCGGCCGACGATCTTCCACATGGCTTTCACCGGGAATCGCTCTACATGATCGTCGCAGGAAAACCGGAGACGCGGCTGCCCATGAGTGCCGGACGGCAGGACAAACACGGGCCCGAGAGGGCGAGCGAGATCGAACTGAAGCTGGAACTCGCCACAGACGCCGCAGGCAAGCTCCTTCGCCACCCGCTGATGTCGCAGGCCCGGGACCTCCCCGATCAGGGCGGAGCCCTCCATGCCGTCTATTACGATTCGACGGATTGCGCCCTGCACAAGGCGGGAGTGAGCCTCCGGGTCCGGCAGCGGAACGGTCGCAGCACGCAGACCATCAAGGCCGAGCGCAAAACCCGGGGCCTCGCCCTCGATCGCGGAGAATGGGAGATTCCGGTCGAGGACGGTCCCGATCTCGCGGCGGCGGCGGGCACACCCCTTGCCCCGCTCGTTGCCAAGGATGCCATCCGCCAGGACCTGAAGCCCGTTTTCACCGTGGACACGGACCGCCGGGCCTTCGAGATCAAGCGCGACGGAGCCACGATCGAACTCGCCCTCGACGACGCCAGAACGTCGACGGAGAACGGTGCCGAGCATTTCTGCGAGGTCGAGCTGGAATTGAAGGACGGCGACCCGACCGCCCTCTTCGCGATCGCCGACGATCTGGCCGAGAGCCTCCCGGTCCGTCTCTCTCCCGTGACGAAATCGGAACGCGGCTACCGGCTTCTCGGCCAGGCCGACGTCACCCCGGTCAAGGCCGGCCGGATCGTCATTCCGACCCAGGCCTCGTGCGCCGAAGCGTTCCAGATGATCGCACGCGCCTGCCTGTCCCAGATCATCCGCAACGAGGCGCTCCTGCGCAGGCACGACGACCCCGAGCTGGTCCATCAAACGCGGGTCGGCTTCCGGCGGCTCAACGCGGCGATCTCGCTCTTCGAGCCGATGCTGCGGGACCGGGACAGTGAGACGATGAAAGCCGAGCTGCGATGGGCGGGCAAGAAGCTCGGCCTCGTTCGCGATCTCGACGTCCTGATCGCGCGGCTGCGCAAGGCCGACGACCAGGATCGTGGCCCGCAGGTTCTGGAAGAAGCCGTACGGCTGCGGACCGAGGCTTTCGAGAGCCTCCTGAAAACCCTGTCCAAGCCCCGTTTCATGAGGGCGGTCCTGAAAGCCGCGACATGGATCGAGACCGGCCGCTGGCTCACGCGGCGCAAGCCGTCCGTCAGGGCTGCACGGGAAATGCCCGCTCAAGCGCGGGCGGCCGAGGAACTCGCGCGCCGCTGGCGGCGGATCCGGCGGGGCGCACGGCAGATGACCGATCTGAGCGGAGAGGACCGCCACAGGCTTCGCATCCGCATCAAGAAGCTGCGCTACGGCGTGGAGTTCTTCGCCACCCTGTTCCCGGGCATTCCGGCGCGAAAGAACCGCAAGGCGCTGCTGGACCTTCTCGAGGGCTTGCAGGACGTGCTGGGCAAGCTGAACGACATCGAGGTGAGCGAAACCCTGCTGGCTCCGCCGTTCCGGAAATTGGTCCGTAAGGCGGCCGGGGACACGAAGCGGCGCGAACGCAAGCTCCTGTCCCAGGCAGAGAAGGAGGCCCGGAAGCTCTCCAAGGCGGAGCCGTTCTGGGTCTCGGCGCCTCAAGAGCCTGGAAAAGCTTGAGCGAGGTGCCTTGAACTCCGGGCACCAAGCGCCGATAAGGGCCCCATGACCGATATGGAACCTGATACCGACCCCTTTCTCGAGATCGGCCGCAAGCTCTTTGCCGGCGAGGCTGATTTCATCTGGGCCGCCAACTCCCTGAAGAACCTGCCGCCCATGAGCAAGGTGGAGATCGCCTTCGCGGGCCGCTCCAACGTCGGCAAGTCGAGCCTCGTGAATGCGCTGACCGGGCGCAACACGCTGGCCCGTACCTCGCATACTCCGGGCCGCACCCAGCAGCTCAATTTCTTCAACGTCAACGACCGTTTCCATCTGGTCGACATGCCCGGCTACGGCTATGCGGCCGTCGACAAGCAGAAGGTCGCGGCCTGGACGCAGCTGATTCACGATTACCTTCGCGGCCGGGCGAGCCTCGCCCGCGTCTACGTGCTGATCGACGCCCGCCACGGCATCAAGCCGGTCGACGAAGCGGTCCTGGAGACCCTCGGCACCGCCGCCGTCTCCTACCAGATCGTTCTGACCAAGGCCGATGAGTTGAAGCCGGACGAGCTCGACAAGCGCATGGCCGACACGCTTCAGAAAATCGAGAAGCGTGCCGCAGCGTTCCCCGAGATCCTGCCCACATCGAGCCGCACGGGCTTCGGCATTCCAGAGCTGCGCGCCGGAATCGCCAGGCTCCTGAGCGAGAGAGGCGCGGGATGAACCTCGCCGCCCGGATCCTGATCGTCCTGGCCTCGCTCTCCGGCCTGCTCGGTGTCGGCCTGTCGGCGGCCGCGGCCCACATCACGGGCGGCAATCTCGCCACGGCGGCGCAGTTCCTGCTCTTCCACGCCCCCGCCCTGCTGGCCCTCGTGGCCCTGATCGCGGCCGGAGCCGTGAACCCGATGCTGGCCCAGATCGCCGGCTACGTCCTCGTTCTCGGCCTGATCCTGTTCTGCGGCGATCTCTCCCGCCGGGCCTTCTCGGGCGTGGCGCTCTTCCCTAGGGCGGCGCCCACGGGTGGCATCCTCCTCATGCTGGGCTGGCTCCTGGTCGGAATCTCGGCCCTTCTGCGCCTGAGGGCCTGAACTCTTGTTGGCAGCCGCCTTTCCTTGAGCCGGCGCATTCTACGGGCGATGCGCCGGTTTGTAGGGTGAAGCATCGGATGGATCCCGAAAGTGCATTCCACTTTCGGGTCCGATGCTCTAGAAGGCAGGCCGTTTGATCCCGATCCCCGCGCCGGAGCCGTTCATGTCCGATCCGTCCATGCCCCTTCCCGACGTTCATGTGCAGGCCGAGGTGCTTGTGCAGGCTCTGCCGCACATGCAGCGCTACGACCAGCAGGTCGTTGTGATCAAGTATGGCGGCCACGCCATGGGCGACCGCGCCGCCGCCGAGGACTTCGCCGAGGACGTGGTCCTGCTCGAGCAATCGGGCATCAAGCCGATCATCGTCCATGGCGGCGGGCCGCAGATCGGCAAGATGCTGGAGAAGCTCGGCATCAAGTCCGAATTCAAGGGCGGCTTGCGCGTCACGGATGAGGCCACGGTCGAGGTCGTCGAGATGGTGCTCGCGGGCTCCATCAACAAGCAGATCGTCGGCTGGATCGGTGCCGAGGGCGGCAAGGCCGTCGGCCTTTCCGGCAAGGACGGCAACATGGTCACCGCCCGAAAGGTGACCCGCACCGCCGTCGACCCTGATTCCAACATCGAGAAGGTGGTGGATCTCGGTTTCGTGGGCGAGCCTGAACATGTGAACCGGGCCGTCCTGGACCAGGTTCTCCAGGCCGAGCTGATCCCCGTCCTCGCCCCGGTCGCGACCGGGAACGACGGCCAGACCTACAACGTCAATGCCGACACCTTCGCGGGCGCCATCGCCGGCGCCATGACGGCCAAGCGCCTCCTGCTGCTCACGGATGTTCCGGGCGTTCTCGACAAGAACAAGAACCTGATCCCCGACATGACCATCGATGATTGCCGCCGCCTGATCGCCGACGGCACCATCACGGACGGCATGATCCCGAAGATCGAGACCTGCATCTATGCCCTGGAGAGGGGCGTGGAAGCGGTCGTCATCCTCGACGGCAAGGTCCCCCACGCGGTGCTGCTGGAGCTGTTCACCGACCACGGCGCGGGCACCATGATCCGCCGGGGCTAAGGCGTCGCCCTTCACGGATCGGCCGAAAGAGCCTATATATTTGTCAGTGGGGCCGCACGGCCCCATTGTCGTCTTTGAGATCCATGAACGCTAAGCCGCCTGTCGAAAATCACCTGTCGTCCGCCGAATCCCGCCCCTTCGCGCATGTGGAGACGTGGGTCTTCGACCTGGACAATACGCTCTACCCGCACACCTCGCGGGTCTGGCCCCAGGTCGACGAGCGCATCACGCTTTATGTGGCAAACCTGTTCGGAATCGACGGCCTCTCCGCCAAGGCATTGCAGAAGTACTTCTATCACAAGCATGGCACGACCCTGCGGGCGCTGATCGAGGAGCACGACATCGATCCGGCCGACTTCCTCGATTTCGCCCACGATATCGACCACACGGATATCGAGCTGAACAACAGCCTCGGCGATGCCATCGAGAAGCTTCCCGGCCGCAAGCTCATCCTCACCAACGGCTCGCGCAAGCACGCGGAGAACGTGGCGCGGAAGATCGGCATTCTCGACCATTTCGAGGACGTGTTCGACATCGCCGCCTCGAACTTCGTGCCCAAGCCCGACCGGCGCGCCTACGAGACCTTCCTCGACAAGCACGGGGTGGAACCGGCCCGCGCGGCCATGTTCGAGGACATCGCCAAGAACCTCACGGTGCCGCACGAACTGGGCATGACGACCACGCTCATCGTGCCCAAGACCTTCGACCCGTTCCGGGAGAGCTTCGAGCAGGAAGCGGTGCGGACGCCGGATATCGACTACATCACCAACGACCTGGCTGATTTCCTGCGGGCCTATGCGTTGCCGGTGAAGTAGAGACCGAAACGACATCCGCCACGGCATCACCGGCCTTGTGCCGGTGATCTCGCTTCTGTAGAGCGCCGAACCTTTCCGCATCGGGATGGCCGGCACAAGGCCGGTGATGGCGAAGCCATCGGAGGGGAAGGGAATCCATAGCGGCTCACCTGATCGTGGATCCCCTTCCCTCGCCTTCGGCTCGCCGGGGATGACAACGTGCAGCCAAGACAAAAATGGCCCCCGTCCGGAGGCCATTTCCGTTTCGTCGGGCGAAGACCTTACGCGGCCTTCGTGTTGATCTTGCTCTCCGCGATCCGGTTGAGCTTCTCATCGGTGGACTTTTCCTGATCCAGGATCTGGTGCAGGACGCCGGCGCAGTCTTCGCGGCCGAGCTGCTTGGCCCAGGCGACGAGGGTGCCGTAGCGGGTGATTTCATAGTGCTCCACCGCCTGAGCGGCGGCCAGCAGCGCCGCGTCGAGAACCTGCGGGTCGTCGATGTCGCCAGCGATGTCCTGGGCTTCGTCGATGATGCCGTCGATCGCCGGGCAGGTCACGCCCTTCGGGTCGTGGCCGTGCATGCGGAACACCTGCTCGACCATCTGGATCTGCTGTTGGGTTTCGCCGAGATGGGTCTGGAACGCCTGCTTCAGCTGCGGGTCGCTCGCTTTCTCGATCATCTCCGGCAGCGCCTTCGTGATCTGCTGCTCGGCGTAGTAGATGTCCTGCAGGGTGTGGATGAAGAGATCATCCAACGACTTGATGTCCTTCGAGAAAAGGCCCATAGCGCAATCCTTCCCAAAATCTGAGATGTACCGGTCGGCAAACGCCATCATGCCCATGGCGTGTCGTGCAGCGTGGGAAGAACGTTGCGGGAGAAAGGCGGTTCCCGGCCCCAACCTTCATGAACGCATCGTCGGACGCTTTTATTCCACCGCCCGGAGATTCCGTCCTTGGAGGCGCAGCCACTCGGCCCGGGCCTCGGCTTCGTTCTCGTCGAATTCGAGCGTTTCGATCTTCTGGCCGCGCTTGACGATCTTGTCGGCCGAGACCCGGATCTGCGATACGTCCTCCTGGGCCTGCCGGAAGTGGGTGTCGAGCTTCGCCACCCGGGCATCGAGGCGCACCACATCCTCCAGGAGCTTCTGCACCTCGACCTGGATCACCCTCGCCTCCTCGCGGATACGGGCATCGCGGACCAGGGCCTGCATCACCTGGATGGCGAGCGTCAGGAGCGAGGGCGACACGATGACGATGCGGGCGCGATGCGCCTTCTGGACCACGTCGTCGAAATGCTCGGCCAGATCGGCATAGATGGATTCCGCCGGCACGAAGAGCATCGCGATGTCCTGGGTCTCGCCCGGGATCAGGTACTTCTCGGCGATGTCCTTCACGTGCACCAGCATGTCGTTGCGGACCTTCGCGGCCGCGCGGCCGCGCGCCTCGTCGCCCTTGGCCTCGCGGAAGAGGGTGAAACCCTCCAGCGGGAACTTGGCGTCGATCACGAGGCCGCGCCCGTCGCCGGGCAGGCGCACGAGGCAGTCGGGACGCGTGCGGTTCGACAGGGTCGCCTGGAACTCGAAGGCGTTGGCGGGCAACCCGTCGCGGACGATGGCCTCCATGCGCCCCTGCCCGTAGGCGCCCCGGGTCTGCTTGTTGGAGAGGATGTCCTTCAGGCCCACGATCTCACCGGTGAGGCTCGTCAGGTTCTGCTGCGCGGCGTCGATCACGGCGAGGCGCTCATTGAGCCGGGAGAGGTTCTCCGACTGGTGGCGCGTGGAGGCTTCCAGCCCCTGCCCGACCCGGTGCTGCAATCCGTCGATCCGCTCCGAGATCATGCGGACGAAATCGCTCTGGCGCGAGCCGAAGACCTCGGCCATGGTCCGCATCCGGCCGGTCATTTCCGACTGGATCCGGGTGAGTTCGGCCACCTTGTCGTCCATCTCCCTGGCCCGCTCGTCCGCGATGGCGGCCTCCAGGGCTCGCTCCCGGCGGGTCCGCAGGAGAAGCATGGTCACGATGAGGAGCAGGACGAGGCTCAGACCGGCCATGCCCATGACGATCTGCCCCCAGGTCAGGGGGGTTTGGCCGAGGATCAGGACGACATCGTTCATGGAGCCTATCGTTCCGGTTGACGGACGCATCCGAACACAAGTGCCTCGTGGGGCAAAGCGGAATCCACTTTTCCGCGGAAACGATGCACTTATGAATGGCATGCATCGGGCTGGGCCCAGAAGCGGATCCGCTTCTGGGCCCGATGCTCTAGATGAACGATTTGACCATCCTTCGCCGAGCGCTTATTTCCCGCGATCATGAGCATCAGACCCCTCGTCATTATCCCCGATTCCAAGCTTCGCCTGGTGTCCGAACCCATCACGGACATCTCGAGCGAGATCCGCCGGCTGGCGGACGACATGCTGGAAACCATGTATGACGCCCCCGGCGTCGGCCTGGCCGCCATCCAGATCGGCGTGCCGGTCCGCATGGTGACCATGGACGTGTCCAAGTCCGACGACGAGCGACAGCCGATGGTGCTCATCAATCCGGAGATCACCTGGGCGTCGGAGGAGAAGCGGGTCTACGAAGAGGGCTGCCTGTCGATCCCGGAATATTACGAGGAGGTCGAGCGTCCCGACCGGGTGCGGTTCCGCTTCATGAACCTGCAGGGCGAGACCATCGAACAGGATGCGGACGGCCTGCTGGCCACCTGCGTGCAGCACGAGATCGACCACCTGAACGGGGTCCTGTTCATCGACTACCTTTCGAAGCTCAAGCGCGACCGGGTGATGACCAAGTTCAAGAAGGCGGCTAAGCGCGAGGCCGGGGCATGAGCCTGCGCGTCGTCTTCATGGGCACGCCGGATTTCGCCGTGCCGACCCTGTCCGAGATCGTCGGCCAGGGCCACGATGTGGTGGCCGTCTATACCCGCGCCCCCGCCGCGGCCGGCCGCGGCATGGAGCTGAAGCCCTCTCCGGTCCACCGGATGGCGGATCGTTTCGGCTTTCCCGTGCTGACGCCGAAGACCCTGCGCACCGAAGAAGCAACCGAGATCTTCCGCAGCCACGACGCCGACGTCGCGGTGGTGGTGGCCTATGGCATGCTGCTGCCGAAGGCCATCCTGGAGGCGCCGGAGCTCGGCTGCCTCAACCTTCACGCCTCCCTCCTCCCGCGCTGGCGCGGCGCCGCGCCGATCCAGCGGGCCATCATGGCCGGCGACGGTGAGACCGGGGTCGCCGTCATGAAGATGGAGGAAGGCCTGGACACCGGCCCCGTCGCCATGGTCGAGCGGGTGACGATCGCGCCGGACATGAACGCCGGCGAGCTCCACGACCGCCTTATGGTCCTGGGCGCCGACCTGATGGTGCGGGCGCTCGCCGCCCTCTCCCGCGGCGGCTTGGGCTTTACGCCCCAGCCCGAGGAAGGCGTGACCTATGCCCACAAGCTCAAGAACGAGGATGCCCGGATCGACTGGTCGACACCGGCGCAGGCCGTTCACGACCACATTCGCGGCCTCTCGCCCTTCCCAGGTGCCTATTTTACCGCCGATTTTGGCAAAGGACCGGAGCGGGTGAAGGTTCTCAGGGCAACCTTGGGAAAAGGTTCCGGTTTGCCCGGGACTCTGATCGACAGCGATGGTACGATATCCTGCGGCGAGGGTGCGATCCGCCTGATTCAGGTTCAGCGTGCCGGAAAAGGCCCCGTGGCCTTCGAAGAGTTCCTGCGGGGCGTGAGGATTGGTCCGGGCGCCCAATTTGCGTGAGGTCCGGCATGGAGGTTCGTCTGGAGGAATCCGCCGATTGGGCAGGACTCTGCGCGATTTACCAAGCCGCGTTCGGGCAGCTGGCTGAGGCCAGCCTCGTCCAGCGCCTGCGCAACGATGGCGACCTCATCCTGTCTCTCACGGCCTATGGGGCGGAGCCCGTCGGCCATATCGCTTTCTCCCGCCTGACCCTCCATGAGGCCCCTTTCGTCAAAGGATGCGGCCTGGCTCCACTCGCGGTTAACCCCGCCAACCAGGGGCGTGGTGTCGGGTCCCTTCTCATCGAGGAGGGCCTGAAGCGGATGACGGCCAAGGGGTTCGACCTCGTGCTCGTTCTGGGCGAGCCGGATTATTATGGCCGCTTCGGTTTCTCGACGGCGCTGGCGCGCAGGTTCAAGACACTCTATGACGGACCCTATCTTCAGGCCCTTGCCCTTTCCGACACCGGGAAAGAGGCTCACGGCTCGGTGACTTACGCCAGAGCCTTCGCAGAACTGAAATAACATGCCTCGCTACAAGCTTGTCGTCGAGTACGACGGCACGCCCTTCACCGGTTGGCAGCATCAGACGAACGGGCTCTCCGTGCAGCAGGCGGTGGAGGATGCCATCGCGCGCTTCACGGGCGCAGCCGTGCGCATCCATTGCGCCGGGCGGACGGATTCGGGGGTTCATGCCACCCATCAGGTCGTTCATGTGGACTTGGACAAGGACTGGCGTCCGGATACGGTCCGGGATGCCACCAACGCTCATCTGAAACCCGCTCCCGTGGCCATCCTCTCGGCCGAGGCCGTACCCGAGACGTTCCACGCCCGCCTGTCCGCCGTGAAGCGCCACTACGTCTATCGCATCCTCAACCGCCGCGCTCCCCCGGCGCTGGATGCGAACCGGGTCTGGCACGTGGCCTGGAAGCTCGATGCCGGCCTGATGCACGAGGCCGCGCAAACGCTGATCGGGCGGCACGACTTCACCACCTTCCGGGCCGCCGAGTGCCAGGCCAACAGCCCGGTCCGCACCCTCGACAGGCTCGACGTGGAGCGGATCGGCGACGAGATCCGCATCTATGCCTCCGCCCGCTCGTTCCTGCACCACCAGGTGCGCTCCATGACGGGAACCCTGGAGCGGGCCGGCGCGGGACGCTGGTCGGTGGAGGATGTGCGCGCGGCGCTCGATGCGCGCGACCGCAGGCGCTGCGGGCCGATGGCCCCATCGACTGGCCTTTACCTGATCGGCGTCGATTATCCCGAGCTCTAAGATTTCGATTGGCGCATCTTTCCACGCAAAACCGGTTCCCACTTTTGCGTTCGATGCTTCAGCCTAGAAGCCCCCGCATCGCCGTCCCGATGACGGAATTGAGCATGATGCCGAGGATCACGATGCCGAGCGCCGGAAGGCTCTCGATCTTCAGCGTCTCCTTGGTGGCGAACCATTGCAGCCGCACGATGATGATCGCGAAGGCGAGGCTGAACAGGCTGGCGAGCCCCGCAGGCGCCCAGCCGAGCAGCATGAGCATCGCCGGCACCGAGAGCACCAGCATGCCCATGACGGAGATCCAGTTCGTCACGATGACGAAGGGCACATAGGACTTCTCGAGCCGGAGCCAGCGGGCGATCCAGATCATGGCGACCGGCAGGGCGACGAAGCCCGCCACATGGCCGAGAGCCACGACGAGATCGATCCAGAAACTGTCGAGAAGGGGCCGGTCCGGCTGGAGAAGGCCGAGGCGGAGGCGCTCGAAGGCGAGGGAGACGACATAAGCGGGAAGCGTCAGCCAGATCGCCGTGAAGGAGCGCCAGAAGCCCCGCTCGCTCATGTCGAAGGATTTCAGGCCCTCGGACCTGCTGTTGAGCAGGTCGAGCGTCCCCCTGAACGAGCGGTTGACCTCCTCAGCCGTAACGATCATCAGCGGCCTCATTTTCTCGAAGACGATTGCCCTCGAAAAATGGACGGCGCCCGCAAAACGTTCCGGCCTTTCTTCGACTTTAGTTTAGACGGTCAAGTTTCCCCGTCGGGCTCACCCGGCGAAATAGGCATCCAGCACCTTGCGGTAAATCGTTGCGAGACGATCCAAATCGGCCACGGCCACCCGCTCGTCGATCTGGTGCATGGTCTGTCCGACGAGGCCGAACTCGACCACCGGGCAGTCCTTCACAATGAAGCGAGCATCCGAGGTGCCGCCCGTGGTGGAGAGCTTCGGCTGCGAGCCGGTCTCCGCCTTGATGGCGTTGGCGATGAAGCCGACGAATTCGTTCGGCGGCGTGAGGAAGGCGACCGCGTTGGTCGGCTCCATCGTCAGGGCATAGCGGACCGTGTTGCCTGCCGCTTCCCGCAGGCGGCGCTCGATCTCCGCCTCCAGGCTGTGGGGCGTCCAGAGGTCGTTGAAGCGGATGTTGAAGGTGGCCTTCGCCTCCGCCGGGATCACGTTCGCCGCCGGATTGCCCACATCGATGGTGGTCACCTCCAGGTTCGAGGCATCGAAATGATCCGTGCCCCGATCGAGCGGCTCCTTCAGGAGCCCCTCGAGCAGGCGCATCAGGCCCGGGATGGGATTGTCCGCCAGATGCGGATAGGCCACGTGCCCCTGCTTGCCCTCGACCAGGATCCTGCCGGTGAGCGATCCGCGCCGCCCGATCTTGATCATGTCACCGAGCTGGTTGGGATTGGTCGGCTCGCCCAGGATGCAATGGTCGAACCGCTCGCCGCGTCCCTTCGCCCATTCGAGGAGCTTCACCGTGCCGTTGACGGCCGGCCCCTCCTCGTCTCCCGTGATGAGGAAGCCGATGGAGCCTTCGAAGTCCGGGTTAGCGCCAATGAACTCAAGCGCCGCCGCCATCATGCAGGCGATGCCGCCCTTCATGTCGACCGCGCCGCGCCCATAAAGCTCGCCGCCGTGGATCTCGCCGCCGAACGGATCGTAGGTCCAGCGGGCCGCATCGCCGGGCGGAACCACATCCGTATGCCCGGCGAAGAGCAGGTAGGGCTCAGCCGTGCCATAGCGGGCATAGAGGTTTTCCACGTCCGGCGTGCCCGGCTCGGAGAAGACCGGCCGGTGAACCTCGAACCCCGCCTGTTTCAGCACGCCCTCGATGAAGGCAAGCGCCCCGCCCTCCTCGGGCGTCACCGAGGGGCAGCGCAGGAGCGATTGGGCGAGGGAGAGCGGCGAGTGTTCCATCGGATCAGTCCCGCAACAGCTCGTTGATCCCCGTCTTGGCGCGTGTCTGCGCATCGACGCGCTTCACGATCACGGCGCAGTACAGCGACGGGCCCGGAGTGCCGTCCGGAAGCGGCTTGCCAGGGAGCGAGCCGGGGACGACGACCGAGTAAGGCGGCACGCGGCCGATGAAGACCTCGCCGGTGTTGCGGTCGATGATCTTGGTCGAGGCCGAAATGAACACGCCCATGGAGAGCACCGAGCCCTCGCCCACGACCACGCCTTCCACGACCTCGGAGCGGGCACCGATGAAGCAGTTGTCCTCGATGATGGTGGGATTGGCCTGGAGCGGCTCCAGCACGCCGCCGATGCCGACGCCGCCGGAGAGGTGCACGTTCTTGCCGATCTGGGCGCAGGAACCCACCGTCGCCCAAGTATCGACCATGGTGTTCTCGTCCACATAGGCGCCGAGATTGACGAAGGACGGCATCAGCACCACGCCGGGCGCGATATAGGCGCCGCGCCGCACGGTGCAGTTCGGAACCGCACGGAAGCCTGCGGCCCGGAAGCGGTTCTCACCCCATCCGGCGAACTTGGACGGCACCTTGTCCCACCACGTGGCCTCGCCCGGCCCGCCGCCGATCACGTCCATGTCGTTGAGCCGGAAGGACAGCAGCACGGCCTTCTTCAGCCACTGATGCACCTGCCACTCGCCGCCGGTTTTCTCGGCCACGCGCGCCTTGCCGGAATCGAGAAGGTTCATCGCCTCCTCGACGGCCTCGCGGACGGCGCCGGTCGTCGAAGGGTTCACGTTGGCCCGGTCCTCCCAGGCGGCGTCGATGGTGCGGGCGAGATCAGCGGTGGACATGGGCAACTCGGGTCAGGGTTTCGTTGCCGCCTGATTAGCAACGGCGCGCGGGCCTGTCACGTGATCATCTGCCTGTGGCTCGACTTGATATTCTGCCCGTCATGGCCGGACTCGCCCCGGCCATCCACGCCTTTACCCACGCACTGAAAAGACGTGGGCCCCCGGGACAAGCCCGGGGATGACGAACGGAGTTCAGAACGACGTGCGCTGCCGGATCGCCGCCGAGAGCGTGCCCTCGTCGAGATAATCGAGCTCGCCGCCCACCGGCACGCCATGGGCGAGCTTGGTCACCTTCACGGGCAGATGGGCGAGAAGCTCGGTGATGTAATGGGCCGTGGTCTGGCCGTCGACCGTGGCGTTGAGCGCGAGGATGACCTCGTTCACGCCCGACTCGGACGCGCGGGCGACGAGGCGCTCCAGGTTCAGGTGCTCGGGACGAATGCCGTCGAGCGGCGAGAGCACTCCCCCGAGCACGTGATACTTGGCGCTGACCGCGCCGGACCGCTCCAGCGCCCAGAGGTCGGACACGTCCTCGACCACCACGAGGATGGACGGATCACGCTTGGGATCGCGGCAGACCGTGCAGGGATCCGACGTATCGACATTGCCGCAGGTCGAGCACACGACGATGCGCTCGTTGGCGATGCGCATGGCATCGCTCAACGGGTTGAGCAGCGTCTCGCGCTTCTTGATGAGATGAAGCGCCGCACGCCGTGCGGAGCGCGGCCCCAGGCCCGGCAGGCGGGCGAGGAGCTGGATCAGGCGCTCGATCTCAGGGCCGGCAACGTGCTGAGCCATTCAAAAAGTCTCTTTGCTTTTGTCGCATCGCTCAATGCGAAGACCCGGCATCCACGTCTTGGCGTGATGCTCAGAACAGCTTCAGGCCCGGAGGCAGCGGCAGGCCCTTGGTGATGCTTTCCATGCGCTCCTGGGTGACACGCTCGGCCTTGCCGCGGGCATCGTTCATGGCCGCCACGATGAGATCCTCGAGGATCTCCTTCTCGTCCGGATTCATGAGCGAGGCATCGATGTTGATGGATTTCAGGCTGCCCTTGCCGGTCACCTTCACGGTCACGACGCCGCCGCCGGCGGTGCCGTCGACTTCGAGGGTGTCGAGCTCGGCCTGCGCGTCCTGCAGCTTCTGCTGCATGGCCTGAGCCTGCTTCATCAATCCCATGATGTCCTTCATGACCGTATCCTCAATCTAGAAATGAAAATCAGAAAAGATCGTCGTCGTCCTCGGCCTCGTGCGCGGCCAGCGCATCGGCCTCGCCGAGGATCTCGGTTTCCGCGTCCTCGCCGGGCTTCTCCGCCCGTTCGACCACGTTCACGATCTGCGCGCCGGGGAACTTCGTCAGCACCGCCTGCACGAGCGGGTGATTGGCGGCGCCCTCCTTGCGCTCGCGCTCGGCCTCGACCGCCTTCTCGTGCAGGGTCGCCTGCCCCTCCTCCGAGGACAGGGCCACCATCCAGCGCTCGCCGGTCCATTGCTGGAGGGCGCGGGTCAGGTCGTTGGCGATGGTGCGGCTGCCGGTCTCGGTGAGGCTGAGCTCGATGCGGCCCTCCTCGAAACGCACCAGGCGCACGTCCCGTTCGAGCTGCGCCTTCAGGACGATCTCGCGCTTCTCGCCGGCGAGCGCGACCACGTCCTCGAAGCGGCGAAGCCGCATGGTCGGCTCGGGCTGCGCGGCCTGCGGGCGCGGCTGGGGATAGGGCTGCGACGTCGCCAGGGCCATGTTGCCCGACGTGGCGGGACCGGACGGCCGGGGCGCGGGCGCCGAGGAGCCGCCGGCGGGAACCGGCGCGCCGTCCTTCAGGGCGCGCAGCGCCTCGTCCGGGGTCGGCAGGTCGGCCGCATAGGCGAGGCGCACGATCACCATCTCGGCCGCCGCGATCGGACGGTTCGAGGATTGCACCTCGGGAATGCCCTTGAGGAGAATCTGCCAGGCGCGCGACAGGGTCCTGACCGAGAGCTTCTGGGCGTAATCGGTGCCGCGCGTCCGCTCGATCTCGGAGAGAGCGGGATCCCTGGCGGCTTCCGGAATCAGCTTGAGGCGGGTGACCACATGCGAGAAGGCCGCGAGATCGGACAGGATCACCGCGGGATCGGCACCGGCGTCGTATTGCGAGCGCAGACCCGCGAAGGCGGCCGGCACGTCGCCGCGCATCACGGCCTCGAAGAGGTCGATCACCTGCGTACGGTCGGCAAGCCCCAGCATGTCGCGCACGGTGTCGGGCGTCACGATTCCGGCGCCGTGGGCGATGGCCTGATCCATCAGCGACAGGGAATCGCGCGCCGAGCCTTCCGCCGCGCGGGCGATGGCGGCGAGCGCCTCCTGGTCGGCCTGCACGCCTTCGGCATTGCAGATGCGGCCGAGATGAGCCACGAGCTTGTCCGCCTCGATGCGGCGCAGGTCGAAGCGCTGGCAGCGGGACAGGATCGTGACGGGGACTTTCCGGATTTCGGTGGTGGCGAAGATGAACTTCGCATGCGGCGGCGGTTCCTCCAGCGTCTTCAGGAAGGCGTTGAACGCCTTCTCCGAGAGCATGTGGACCTCGTCGATGATGTAGACCTTGTAGCGGGCCGAAACCGGCGAATAGCGGATGCCGTCGATGATCTGTCGGACGTCGTCGATGCCAGTGTGGGACGCGGCGTCCATTTCCAGCACGTCCACGTGCCGCGATTCCATGATCGCCTGGCAATGGACGCCGAGTTCCGGCATGTGGATGGTCGGCTGACCGGAGCCGTCGGCCTTCTGGTAGTTGAGGCCGCGGGCGAGGATGCGGGCCGTGGTGGTCTTGCCGACGCCGCGGACGCCGGTGAGCATCCAGGCCTGCGGAATGCGCCCGGTCTCGAAGGCGTTCGAGAGGGTGCGCACCATCGCCTCCTGACCGATCAGGTCGTCGAAGGTTCGAGGGCGGTATTTTCGGGCAAGGACGCGATAAGGAGAGGCCGGCACTGCGGAAGCGGGCGCGGCGGGGAAGCCCGGCAGGGCCGGCTCGTCGTTCGGGGGCGTGCCGGCTGTGGTATCGTCCATCGACTGCAAGGCTTTGGAGAATCGTCAAAGGTGGGAGGCTGGACGAAGACCCGTTCGGTCTCGTTAGGGCTGCTTCCTTCCGGACCTGACCCGGTTGGCGAGTGAGACGTCCCTCGCCAACCTCCCACCGGCTATATGGGCGTATCGCTCGAGAAACGCAAGTTGGAAACGAACCGCCTTCACGGCCATCCCCGATCTCCACCGGGCTCTTCCAGTGACGGAGCGGAACACAGGCTGACACGAAGCCACGAGCTCGGTTACATAGCGCCATGACATTCAAGCTCGATTCCCGGCTCGAGGCCGACACGATCCCCGTCGGCGATCTCGCCCTCTCGTCCGTCCTGCTTCTGAACGACGCACGCTTCCCCTGGTTCGTGCTGGTGCCGCGCATCGCGGGAGCGAGCGAGTTCACCGACCTCTCGGAGGCCGATTACGTCCAGCTCGCTCAAGAGATCCGCATCGCCACCAAGGTGATGCTGGAGCTTTCCAGGCCCGACAAGGTGAATGTGGGGGCGCTGGGCAACATCGTGACGCAGCTTCATGTGCACGTGATCGGGCGCTTCCGCTCCGATCCGGCCTGGCCCGGCCCCGTCTGGGGGCACGGTACCCGCACGCCCTATCCCGACCACGCGGCGACGGCCCTGATCGAGCGCGCCGCAGCCCTTTTCGCAGCGGCCTGACCCATGACACGCCCCATCGCCTACATCTCGAATCCGCTCGTGCGCCACAGTGCCGAGCGGGACCCGGTGGCCCTGGCCAACGCGGCCCGGGATCCGCGCACCGCCATGGTGGTCCTCGCCGGGGACCTGCCCATCCTCCTGGCCGGCGAGCCGGGGACAAGCCTGCTCCCTGCCTCGATCCTCGACCGCCTCCCTGGGCATCAGGAGCAGGTCTTTCTCGGCATGCTCGGAGACCGCCCCGTGGTGGCGACCCTGGCGGCGCCGGAGACGGCGGAATCGTTCCAGGACGATGCGTCCCTCGCCGTCGTGGACCTGCGCTCCATCGCCGTGCGCGGACTCGTTCCGGCGGAGGAACTCGGGCTGCTCGCCATGGCGAAGTCCCTGCTCGACTGGCACCGGCGGCACCGCTTCTGCGCCAATTGCGGCGCGCCGACGCAGCTCGCGCAGGCGGGCTTCCGGCGCGACTGCAGTGCCTGCGGGGCGCAGCATTTCCCCCGCACCGATCCCGTGGTGATCATGCTGATCACGCGGGGCGACAAATGCCTCATGGGCCGCCAGCCGCGCTTCGCCGAAAAGATGTATTCCTGCCTCGCGGGCTTCCTGGAGCCGGGGGAGACCATTGAGGACGCGGTGCGCCGGGAGACCTTCGAGGAGGCCGGCATCCGGGTCGGCGCCGTGCGCTACATGACCTCCCAGCCCTGGCCCTTCCCGTCCAACGTCATGATCGGCTGCATCGGCGAGGCACTCACCGACGAGATCACGTTCGACGGCGAAGAGCTGGAGGATGCCCGCTGGTTCACGAAGGAGGATGTCCGGCGCATGCTGGAGGGCACCCACGAGCAATTCAACGCCCCCTCGCCGATCGCCATTGCCAACCACCTGATCCGGGAATGGGTGAAGGAATAGCCGAAACTTAGGGTGTCACGCCCGTACGTCTCGGCGACCGAACGGTCCTGCGGATCGGGTTTCTCTAGTAGGATGGGGCACCATTGTCGGCGGATCCGGGTCCCGGCTTCCGCCACGCGGCCTCCTGATGACACCCTCGACGTCATCACCGGCCTCGTGCCGGTGAGCCCGATGGATTGAAGCGCCGAACCTCACCGGATCGGGATTGCCGGCACTGCCCCCCGGATCAAGGCCGGGAGGCCATGACGTGGTGCGTGTCGCCGCGGCTTTGACCGATGGGCCGACGGCCCACACGGGGACGCTTCTTAAAGAACGCGATGGATCGCCCCGCCCCCCTGGAAGCTCCTTCGACACGGCCAGCCTGGATCGGGCTCGGATTCGGCTGTGGCCGAGCGGGCGTCCGGCTCTGCGCCCAATGCCTGGACGGATGCGATCAGGCTGTTTCAGATGCGCCATGCGCATTGCTGGACACGGCTGCAGGGGGTGCGACAGAATTGATCAGGAACTTTTTTCGCCCCAATTCAGGCGGGAAGTATCCATGGCAAAACAAGGTCTTAACTTTTTGTTAACGATTACATCGCGCCGGTGATACGGGCCCTAGCCCATCGGGGGTGCTTCTCAGGACCATACAGGTTTGATAGCTTGCCTATCCATTCAGAGGGGGTCTAAACCCCTTCAGAGATAGGGGCTCCTCCGATGAACATGGCATCGAAGCTCGACTGGGCATCAAAGCTCAACATCGCCGCTGTGTGCGTGTCGTTTTCCTACATTCTCGTCGTCGTCACGGGCCTCTTCTGACACCCGCCGCATCGGGTTCAGGCTCGCTTTCCCACATTTCCCAGCGACCGCTTCGACAGCGTTCTCATGTCTCAGGACAGGGAACCTCCGTGATGCTCCAGGACATCACGTTGATCTCCATCCGGCACTGCGCCAGCTTGGGACCTTCGGCCGTCCTGAGGCAGACACGCTCGCCGAGGGCGAACATTTTTCCCTGTGCCCGGCAATAGCACTCGAGAGGGTTGTGCGCGGGGGCCTGGGCCGTTTGGACGGCCGGCCTCTCTTGAGCCAAGACCGGAAATGCCGCGACGAGGCTGAGAAGGACAACGACGCTGCGCATGGGACGCCTCCGTATGTCGTTCACGGACGATGCTCGCGCCGTCGACACGTTGCGTCAAGTCTGGATCAGCGCCACCGCTCCAAGGCCCGGTCGTCGATCTCCTTGGCCTCGACCCAAGCGCCGATCGTCCCGTCCTTGAGGTGCTCGCGCTTCCAGAACGGCGCGTGGGTTTTCAGATAATCCATCAGGAACGAGGCGGCCTCGAAGGCCGCTTGGCGATGGGCGCTGGCAGCAAGCACGAGCACGATCTCCTCGCCCGGCCCGATCCTGCCGAAGCGGTGGATGATCGTGAGGCCGAGAATCGGCCAGCGGGTTTGCGCCACGCCGGCGATGCGGCCGATCTCGGCCTCGGCCATGCCGGGATAATGCTCGAGTTCGAGGGCCGCGAGCCGCCCGCCCTCGTCCCGGCACAGGCCCGTGAAGGCGACCACGGCGCCGATATCCGCCCTCCCCCCGGTCAGGACGGCCGTCTCGCCGGCGGTATCGAAGGGCTCTGCCTGGATGCGGACGGTGACGGTCATGGCGAACCGCTCCTGCGCAGGAGCTAGCCTCCCGTCATCGGGGGGAAGAAGGCGATTTCCTGCGCGCCCGTGATCCGGGCGTCGGGCTTCACGTGGACATGGTCGATGGCGGCGCGGACGATGCCCTCGTTCTCGAAGGCATATTCGTATTCCTCGCCCCGGCTCTTCAGCCAGCGCACCAGATCGGCCACCGTGTCGATGCCTTCCGGCAGCGCCACCTGCTCGTCGGTCTTGCCGACCCGTTCGCGCACCCAGGCGAAATAGACGAGCTTCATGGCCTAGCCCTCGTCCATGAGGTGGTGGATGCCGTTCTTGAAGTAGTCCCAGCCCGTGTAGATCGTCAGAATGGCGGCGATCCACAAAAGGATCGTGCCGATGAGGATGTTGTTGGGCAAAACCGTTTCGCCGGCCGGTCCCGCGATCAGGAAGCCCAGAGCCACGAGCTGGAGCGTCGTCTTCCATTTGGCCACCCGGCTGACGGGCACGCTCACCTTCAGCTCGGCCAGGAATTCCCGCAGGCCCGAAACCAGGATCTCGCGGCAGAGGATGACGATGGCGGCCCACAGCGCCCATCCCCGGATGGTGCCGTCGGCGACCAGCATGAGCAGGCTCGCCGCCACCAGAAGCTTGTCGGCGATGGGGTCCAGCATGCGCCCCAGGGCCGATTGCTGGGCGAAGGTGCGGGCCACATAGCCGTCGAGGTAATCGGTGATCGCCGCCAGGGCAAACACGAACAGGGCCAGCCAGCGGGACCAGTGGTCCTCGGGCCAGAACAGGAGAGCGACCACGGCCGGCACCGCGATGAGCCGACCGTAGGTCAGCATGTTCGCAAGGTTGAAAGCCTTCGAGCGGCCCAAGGAGGAAACGGTCTTCATGACACCCGCAGGAAGCATGAGGATGGCCGGTCCGTCAATTGGAGGGGCCGCCGTTGCGCACCGCCGCCTCTCCGGAAGCACGGCAATGTGAAAAGCGCCTGCCCGCTCCTGCCGATATCCATGTCTATCCCCGCTCGTGGAAGAAATCGTAGACGGCCCGGGCCGTTGCCGCATTGACGCCGGGCGCCTTCACCAGGTCCTCCAGGGCTGCCCGCTGGATGGCCTTGACGGTTCCGAAATGGTGCAGAAGCGCCCGTTTGCGAGTGGGGCCGATGCCGGGAATCTCGTCGAGCGGGTTCTTCACCAGTTCCCGCTTGCGCTTGGCCCGGTGCGCCCCGATGGCGAAGCGGTGGGCCTCGTCGCGCAGGCGCTGCACGAAATAGAGCGCGGGGTCCCGCGGCGGCATCTTGAAGGGCGGCTGGCCCGGCTTGAAGAAGGTCTCGCGCCCCGCATCCCGGTCGCGACCCTTGGCGATGCCGATCAGGGCCACGTCGTCCTCGCTGACGCCGACCTCGGCCAGGGCCTGCCTGGCCGCCTCCAGCTGCCCCTTGCCGCCGTCGATCAGGACCAGGTCGGGCCAGGCGGGAAAGGAATCGTCGGCCGGATGTCCCTCCGTCTCGGCGCCGCGCGGCTCCTCCTTCACCAGGCGGGCGAAACGGCGCTGCAGCATCTCGCGCATCATGCCGTAATCGTCGCCAGGCTTCAGGTCCTCGGACTTCATGTTGAAGGTGCGGTAATGCTGCTTCATGAAGCCGTTGGCACCGGCCACCACCATGGCGCCCACCGCATTGGTGCCCATGATGTGCGAGTTGTCGTAGACCTCGACGCGCCGCGGCGCCTTCGACAATCCAAAGGCCTGTCCCAAAGATACGAGAAGCTTCTGCTGCGAGGACGTGTCCGCAAGCCGCCGGCCGAGCGCCTCGCGGGCATTGCGCAGCACGTATTCGATGAGCTGACGCCGCTCGCCGCGCTGGGGCGCATGGATCTCGACCCGGTTCTCCGTCCGGGTGGACAGGGCTGCGGCCATGAGCTCGGCATCCTCGATCTCGTGGGAGAGCAGGATCAGCCGGGGCGCGGGCTTGTCGTCGTAGAACTGCGCCATGAACGAGCCGAGGACCTCCTCCCGGCTCATGGATTTGTCGGCCTTCGGGAAGTAGGCGCGATTGCCCCAGTTCTGCCAGTTCCGGAAGAAGAACACTTCCACGCAGAACTGCCCCGCCTGTTCGTCGACGGCGAAGACGTCCGCCTCCTCCACCGATTGCGTGTTGATGCCCTGCACGCCCTGGATGGCCGACAGGGCTGCCAGGCGATCGCGGCAGCGCGCGGCGCGCTCGAATTCCAGCTCCTCGGCGGCCTGCTGCATCTCGTCCGTGATGCGCTGCTTCACGGCGTTCGACTTGCCCGACAGGAAGCCGCGCGCCTCCGAAACCAGCTCGGCATATTCCTCCCGCGATATCTCGTTCGTGCACGGTCCCGAGCAGCGCTTGATTTGGTAGAGCAGGCAAGGCCGCGTGCGGTTCTCGTAATAGCTGTCGTTGCAGGAGCGCAGCAGGAACGCCCGCTGCAGGGCGTTGATGGTGCGGTTCACCGCCCAGACACTGGCGAAGGGGCCGTAATAATCCCCTTTGCGCTTCCTCGCGCCGCGATGCTTCACGAGCTGCGGCGCCTCGTGGTCGGCGGTGAGCAGGATGTAGGGCAGCGACTTGTCGTCCCGCAGGAGCACATTGTAGCGGGGCTTGAGCTGCTTGATGAGGTTGGCTTCGAGCAGAAGCGCCTCGGTCTCCGTCGCCGTGGTGACGAATTCCATCGAGGCGGTTTCGCCGATCATGCGGGCAATGCGGTTGGAATGCGCCTGCCCCCGCGCATAGGAGCCGACGCGGTTCTTCAGGCTCTTCGCCTTGCCCACATAGAGCACGTCGCCCTTGGCATCGAGCATGCGGTAGACGCCGGGCGCATTGGGAAGGGTGTTCCAGAAATGCCGAATGACCTCGGTGCCGCGCTGGACCGAGCCCGGATGGGCCTCCAGGTCGAACTCGACATCCGAGCCGCTCTCGACGGCAACGGCCTCGTCGTCTTCCTCGTTGTCCAGAATATCGGGTGGAACGTCGTTGGTGGTGTTGCGACTCATGGGGGAGATTTAGGGATTCCCGGCCTTTCAGGAAAGTCCCGTTCCACCTCCGCAACTCGATAGCCTCGAAGGGGCCTCGTCCTGCGGCAATGCCGCTCCCCTGCGGGCTGCCGCGCCAAGCGCCGCGCCGCCACGGACCATGACCGGCCCGGGCCGGCCCTGACATGGAGAGCGAGCGCTCAGACGATCGCGAAGTCGAGATGGCTCAGCTTGAGGTTCCTGGTGAGCTTGGCGATCTCGATGGCTGCCTTCGCGCCGGAGCCGTCCGCGTCGTAGGAGAGGATGCCGGTCTTCTTGTCGTAGACCACGTAATCGTCCTTGTCCCCGGCCTGCTTGCCGATCTTGAAGAACTTCTTGTTCAGCGCCGCGGGCGCCGTTTCCGAGCCCTTCTTGCCGAGCTTCTTGAAGATGGCATTGTCGAGCCAGATCTTGTCCTCGCCGGGCTTGAAGTCGGTGATCGTGTCGAAGTTCACCTTGCGGTCCGTCAGAGCCGTGCCGAGCTTGGCGTTGAAGACGAACACGTCGGCGCCGTCCAGGCCCGTGAGCTTGTCGTTGCCGTAGCCGCCATAGAACTTGTCGTCCCCGGCCCCGCCCGTGAGCGCATTCTTGCCCTTGGTGCCCACTCGGATGAAGCCGAAAGTGCTCGATGGGTCGGTCCCGGGAGGCGCCACGTAACCGGTGTCGAAGACTTGAAAATGGAATTGAATTCCCCTTTCGTAGTCGAGCCAGCTCACCAACAGACGCCCATCATTCAAGACGCCGAGCAGCCCGAACGACTGAAGCCCTTCCGCACTGGAATGCGCGAGCATGGGCGGCGTAACGGCGGCGCCTGTCGATGAGTAGGTTGCAACAGTGACGTTGAAGTCGTTCCCAACGAAGGTATCGGCGACAAGCGCGAAGCCTCCGTCCAGGAGCGCCCCAAGCTTGATGTTGCTCAGGTCCCCGCTTGCAACATGATCGAGGGTCACCTAGGTTCCGATCAATGTTCCCTGGGAGCTGACAACCTGTGCCTTGATCGCCTGGGATCCGTCAGCGTTTGCCACTCGCCATGCGACGACGAAATTCCCGTCTGTCAGCCCAACAACCTGTGCACCTGGATAAATATCGTTGCCCGGCAGCTTCTTGATGAGTGTCTCGGTCATCGTGCCATTGGGGTGACGGAGATACGCTTTGATCTCCGTTTCCGATCCCGATGCCGCCAAGCCTGTAACGACGGTAACATAGCCGCCTCCCCTCAGACCGGCGGGCGCATAGGTTTGCGCGGGAGAAATGGTGGCGACCGCTCCCGGGGTCCCACTTCGATCGAAGGCAATGCTCCTGGTGCCGCCATCGTCGTAGCTCAAAGCATAGCCGCCATTAGCAAGGGACGTGATCATCGGATCATGCGCGTTGCTTGAACCGACTTGAACGGGTGCTTTGTAGACAGACCCATCGGAATTGAAAATCCCCGTTTCCAGGACGGCGATGTCATCCGATGTCGAATTGTTGTCGGGTCCACGGATCAGGCGTTGCCAGGCGATTGCGAAGCGTCCATTGGCCAGGGGCGTGGCCACAGGACCGGCTATCTCCCCTGTCCCGATGGACTGAAGAACAAAGCTCGAGCCGACGGGGACTCCGGCAGGAGAGACGGCTTGGCCGATCAGTTCCTTGTCCCCGCCAAAGTTGGTTTGGACCCCAAGGAAGAGAACATTTCCATTCGTCAGGGTTGTCCCAAAGTAGAGCGAATTGGTGCCAACTTTCCATTCAGCACCGCTGCGGGTCAAAGACATCGTTCAATTCCAAGAGGCCACATGGAGCTTAGTTACTATATATTGTAATGTCAGTCTAGGATCCCGGATTCTCCACTCAGCCCTCTCGCTCCACAGCACCCGCGTAGACTATCCTCCGTACTCCAGCTAAACGGCTCAGCTCCCATTCCTGCGGAGAAGCCGGTCATGCGCCTGTCGATCGTCACGTCAGCCGTCGTCGCGGCCTTGGTCGGGTTCGGCAGCACCATTGCCATCATCATCGCGGCCGCCCAGGCGGTTGGAGCCGATGCGGCGCAGACCTCGTCCTGGGTGGCGGCCCTGTGCCTCTCCATGGCGGCGACGGCCGGATACTTAAGCGTCCGCTACCGGATGCCCGTCGTGACCGCCTGGTCGACGCCCGGCGCGGCCTTGATCGCGGCCTCCACCGGCATCTCCATCCACGCGGCGGTCGGGGCCTTCCTCCTGGCGGGCAGTCTCATCGTGCTGGCGGGCTTCATCAGGCCCTTCGGACGGATGATCGAACGGATTCCCACCTCCATTGCCGCCGCGATGCTGGCGGGCGTCCTGCTGCAGTTCGTCGTCGGGGTCTTCCAGAGCGCTCAAGGCGCGCCCGGCCTCGTCCTGCCCCTCGCCGGCATCTTTCTCGTGGTTCGCCTGTTCAATCCGGCCCTTGCCGTGCTGGCGGTGCTCTTCGTCGGCCTCGGCATCGCCTTCGGTGGCGGCATGGCCCGGCCGGTCACGTCAGACCTCGCCCTGTCCACCCTCACCTTCATCGCCCCCGCCTGGGACCTCACGGCCCTCATCGGCCTCGGGCTGCCGCTGTTCCTGGTGACGATGGCCTCGCAGAATCTCCCGGGCTTCGCGGTGCTGAAGGCGTCGGGCTACGAGCCGCCCTCCAGCCCGATTCTCGCCGTGACCGGTCTCGCCTCGATCGTGACGGCCTTCTTCGGCGCCCATACCAGCAACCTCGCGGCGATTTCGGCCGCGATCTGCACCGGCCCCGACACCCATCCCGACCCGGCGAAGCGCTGGATGGTCGGCCCGTTCTATGCTCTGAGTTACCTCGTCTTCGCCGCCTTCAGCGCCGCGCTCATCGGCGTGATCGCCGCGCTCCCCCCGGAACTGATCAAGACGGTTGCGGGCTTGGCCCTCATGGGAGCTTTCATGGGTGCCCTGACCTCTGCCCTCTCGGAGGCATCCCAGCGGTTCCCGGCCATCGTCACCCTCGTGGTCACGGCCTCCGGCCTCACCCTCTTTGGCATCGGCTCGGCCTTCTGGGGCCTCGTGGCCGGTCTCGCGACGCTCGGGCTCGATTTCGTGGCCCTCGCCTTGCGCAAGCGCGGCTGATCTGGACGGCGGCCTCCGTTAAGCTTAAGACTTCGTTACGAAGAACAAGAACGGGGACTCTCATGGCGGGGATGAAGCGTGCGGGGCTGTTGGCCGCCCTGGTCCTGACGGCGGCTCTGGGAGCCTGCCAGGGACCGCTCGGCGAGTCGCCGGAAGGCGTTCCCGTGGCCCTGGAGAGCATCGACGGAGCCCCGGCCCCCATCCGCACCGCCCTCGTCGACGAACTCACCAATGCCGCCACCGACCGCAAGGTCGATCTCGTGGGCGCCAGCGCCCAGGCGCGCTACCGGGTTCGCGGCTATCTCTCGAGCTCAACCGAGGATGGGGAGACCAAGGTGGCCTATGTCTGGGACGTGTTCGATTCCCAGAAGCGCCGGGCCAAGCGCCTGGCCGGATCGAGCCCTGTCCCGGCATCGTCGATCTCGACACTCGACAAGGCGGCACTCGCCAAGCTGGCGCAGGCCAGCATGGACGAAATCGCCGAGTTCCTGACCGCCTCGAAATCGGAAACAGCCTCCGAAACCCCGGCCGCCCCCGAAACAGCCATTCAAACGGCGGCGGGCCCAAGCGACGATTCCGTTGTTGCAATGCAATAAGCGCATGGCAGCGAGCCAAACTTGCAGCGGATTGGAAGCCTTCCATGTATTGTGACGGCTCCTTATCGCTGCTAAGAGCCTTGCGCCCAGCCGTGCAGGGATTATGGCGTTGCGCAGCGGGTGTTATCGGTCACTCGAAGCCAAAGTTGCTTGCATGAAGCTCGTTGCGGGAAATTCCAATCGTCCGCTGGCGGAGGCCATCTCCGCCTATCTCAATGTCCCGTTGGCCAAGGCCCAGGTCAAGCGCTTCGCGGACATGGAAGTCTTCGTCGAGATTCAGGAGAATGTGCGCGGCGAGGACGTGTTCATCATCCAGTCGACCTCGTTCCCCACGAACGACCACCTAATGGAACTCCTCATCATCACGGATGCGCTTCGCCGCTCTTCGGCAAAGCGCATCACGGCTGTGATTCCCTATTTTGGTTACGCCCGGCAAGACCGGCGCATGTCGGGCCGCACGCCGATCTCGGCCAAGCTGGTCTCCAACCTCATCACGCATGCGGGTGTCGACCGTGTGCTGACGCTGGATCTCCATGCCGGCCAGATCCAGGGTTTCTTCGACATCCCGACCGACAATCTGTTCTCGGCCCCGGCGCTCGCACGCGATATCAAGGATCACCTCGAAGGCGGCAACCGCATGGTGGTCTCGCCCGACGTGGGTGGTGTGGTGCGCGCTCGCGCGCTCGCCAAGCGCATCGACGCCCAGCTCGCCATCGTGGACAAGCGCCGCGAGCGCCCCGGTGAGTCCGAAGTCATGAACATCATCGGCGACGTGTCCGGCCGCTCCTGCATCCTCGTCGACGACATCGTCGATTCCGGCGGCACCCTGGTGAACGCCGCCGACGCCCTCCTGGCCAACGGCGCCAAGGAGGTCTACGCCTACATCACCCACGGCGTGCTCTCCGGCGGCGCGGTGGCCCGCATCGCAAGCTCCCGCCTGAAGGAGCTCGTGATCACCGATTCCATCATGCCGACCGAAGCCGTGAAGGTGGCCCACAACATCCGGGTCATCTCCATCGCGTCCCTCATGGGCGAGGCCATCGGCCGCACGGCGACGGAAAGCTCGGTGTCGAGCCTGTTCGACTGAGCGGGAACGCGCCATCAGTCTTCCCTTGCCTGGCGCGTCGGGAAATCCCTCCACGTCATCACCGGCCTTGTGCCGGTGATCCCGATCTGGATGCCGCGGCGCTTTAGGCAGGCGGGATGGTCGGGACTGATCCCCGGATCAAGTCCGGCGACGGCCAGGACGTGGCGTGTGGGACATCCCGACCATGAGGGTCCGTCCTCGAGGCTTCCTTGCATTCCAGGGCGCTTTCCCCTATAAGCCGCCTCGCGCCCGCTCGACACCCTTGGAGGCACGGGCGCGGACCTCATGGCCGCCGGCTGGTTCTTTAAAAGAGCCCGGGCGGCCATCGGTTTTTAACTCCCATTTTAAGGACCACGACCATGAGCGAAATTAAGCAAATCAAGGCCGTGGCGCGCGACCGGAGCGGCAAGGGGGCCGCCCGGGCCGTTCGTCGCCAAGGCCAAGTTCCCGCCGTCATCTACGGAGCCGGCCAAGCCGCCCAGGCGATCGCCCTCGACTTCAACCAGACCAAGCAGCTGATCTTCGCCGGTCACTTCCTGACCACGATCTTCGAGATCGACGTGAACGGCCAGACGGTCCGCGCCATTCCGCGCGACTACCAGCTCGACCCGGTGCGCGACTTCCCGATCCACGTCGACTTCCTGCGCGTTTCCGCCGGCCAGACGATCAAGGTCGTGGTTCCGGTGCACGTGGTCGGCCAGGAGAAGAGCCCCGGCGTGAAGCGCGGCGGCACGCTCCAGGTCGTGGAGCACACGGTGGAACTCGCGGTGTCCCCCGACGCGATTCCGGACTACATCGAGGCTTCGGTCGAAGGTCTGGACATCGGCTCCTCGGTTCACCTTGAAGACATCAAGCTGCCGAATGGCGCCAAGGCGACCTCCACCGAGAACCTCACCCTCGTCACCGTCGTGGCCCCGACCGGCCTGAAGGAAGAGGAAGCGGCTCCGGCGGCTGCCGAAGGCACCCCGGCGGCCTAAAGGCCTCATCGGGCGTTTCAAGCCCATCGACCGGCTTCGACGCTCCGACCGCAAGGCCGGAGCGTTTCTTATGAGCAGGACCAAGCGATGCGCCTCTTCGTCGGCCTCGGCAATCCCGGATCGCGCTACGCCAGAAACCGCCACAACATCGGTTTCATGGCCGTGGACGAGATTGCGCGCGTGCACAACGCGGGCCCTTGGCGCAAGCGCTTCCAGGCGGAGACGGCCGACGCGGTGATCGGGGCTGAGAAGGTCCTGCTGATCAAGCCGCAGACCTACATGAACCTGTCTGGCCAGGCGGTGGGAGAGGCGCAGAACTTCTTCAAGATTCCCCTGCACGACGTGACGGTCTTCTACGACGAACTCGACCTTCCCCCGGCCAAGCTGCGCGTCAAGATCGGCGGCGGCAATGCCGGCCATAACGGCCTGCGCTCGATCTCGGCTCATTGCGGCAACGATTATCGCCGCGTGCGCCTCGGCATCGGCCATCCGGGCCACAAGGCGCTCGTGCAGAACCATGTGCTGGGCGATTTCGGGAAGAGCGAAGAGGCCTGGGTCGACGACCTGTGCCGGATCATCGCGGACAACGCCGCCCTCCTCGCCAAGGGAGAGGACGGAAGTTTCCAGAACAAGGTCCACCTCGCCATGGAGGCGAGAGGCTGGACCGACGTAAAGCGGCCGGGCGAAAAGGCCGCCGAGAAATAGAGCATCGAGCGCAAAAACGGGAACCGGTTCTGCGCGGGCAGATGTGAAAGAACAAACGATGAGAGCGTGGGGCGTGAGTTCGATTTCACGTCCGATGCTCCAGACATTCACGCCGGCGGAGGCCGGCCATGACAAGGAGCGAGGCCATGGGCTTCAAGATGGGCATCGTCGGCCTGCCGAATGTCGGCAAGTCCACCCTCTTCAACGCGCTGACGCAGACCGCCGCCGCGCAGGCTGCCAATTATCCGTTCTGCACCATCGAGCCCAATGTGGGCGACGTGGCCGTGCCGGATGAGCGGCTCGACCAGCTCGCAGCCATCGCGAGCTCGGCGCAGATCATCCCGACCCGCCTCACCTTCGTGGACATCGCGGGTCTCGTGCGCGGCGCGTCCCGCGGCGAAGGTCTCGGCAACCAGTTCCTCGCGAATATCCGTGAGGTCGATGCCATCGCCCATGTGGTGCGCTGCTTCGAGGACACGGACATCACGCACGTCGAAGGCAAGATCGATCCCATTGCCGATATCGAGACCATCGAGACCGAGCTGATGCTGGCCGACCTGGACAGCCTCGAGAAGCGCGTCACCGCGCTCGAGAAGAAGGCCAAGGGCAACGACAAGGAAGCCAAGGAAACCCTCGACCTCGTCAACCGCACCCTGCCCCTTCTGCGCGACGGCAAGCCCGCTCGCATGGTGGAGCGGAAGGTCGAGGAAGAGCGCCTGTTCCAGATGCTGGGCCTTCTCTCCTCCAAGCCCGTTCTGTACGTCTGCAACGTCGAGGAGGCCTCCGCCGACAAGGGCAACGCGTTCTCGGCGCGCGTGTTCGAGCGGGCCAAGGAAGAAGGCGCAAAGGCCGTGGTCGTCTCCGCCAAGATCGAGAGCGAGATCGCCGTTCTGCCGCCCGACGAGCAGAAGGAATATCTCGAAGCCGTGGGCCTCGAGGAGCCCGGCCTCAACCGCGTGATCCGCGCCGGCTACGAACTCCTCGGCCTCATCACCTACTTCACCGTCGGTCCCAAGGAAGCCCGCGCCTGGACGATCACCAAGGGCACCAAGGCTCCTGCCGCGGCCGGCGTGATCCACACGGATTTCGAGAAGGGCTTCATCCGCGCCGAGACCATCGCCTATGTGGACTACACCACGCTCAAGGGCGAAGCGGGCGCGCGCGATGCCGGCAAGCTGCGGCTGGAAGGCAAGGAATACACCGTGCAGGACGGCGACGTGATGCACTTCCGGTTCAATACCTAAGGCACCGGACGTTTCTCCACGTCATGGCCGGCCTTGTGTCGGCCATACCGATAATTTTAAGCGCTGTGCTTTTCCAATCGAGATCACCGGCACAAGGCCGGTGATGACAGGAAGGGTGAACAAGCCCCTTCAGCAACCTGTCAATTTCCTGAACGCGCGCTTTTTCGTCCGTTCAGGGCCGCCATGCGACAAGGCCTGCATCAAGGATGTGATCCATGCAGGCTTTATTCGACACCTTCGTCTCTCCCGGGCTCGGCCAAGCCGAATTCTTCGTCGGCGTTCTCATGGCCTGCGGTTTTCTCATGATCGGCATCTCGGCCCTGCTTCCCAAGCAAGGCCCCGACAAGCTCGAATGGTGGGAGAGATAGGTCCCTTAGGGCAGCCGCAGGGCCTTCGGTCCGATCCCGAGGCCGATCTGCAGGCTCTCCGCGATGCGCCGCGCCCGGTCGACGAAGAAATCCGCCACATCCGGCTCGCAGAGCTCGTGGGCCGTCGCCTCGAACAGGGACAGCCAGCGGGTGAACAGCTCCGGCGTGAGCTGAAGGCCGAAATGCGCCGCCTGGGGCTTGCCCTGGTAGCGGCCGGTCCTGAGCGCGATCGACGACCAGAAATCCACCATCAGCGCCAGATGCCGGCTCCAGCGGCCGGAGAGCGCCTTGTGGAAGATGGGGCCGAGTTCCGGATCGCGGATCACCCGGTCGTAGAAGGTCTCCACAAGCTCGCGGATCAGCTCCTCCGAGACGCCCTCGGCCGGGCTGATGATCGGAATGCTGCGGCCTGTGGCGGCTGAATGGGCCAATGTGCCTTTCTCCTGCTCGATCTCACCGGAGATGATCGCATCCCCGGCTCGGGTCAACCCGCCCACAAAGGACGAATTGTCCCTTCCGCCATGATCCAGATCAATCCGGATCGTTCCGGAATCTTGAGCGTTGAAGCTTCGTCATCTTCAATGCGTCGCCATGCAGCTTCATCACCGCCACGACTGGAACCTTACCCCCTCCGAGGCCATCGCCCTCCAGCAGCAGCTGAGAACCGAGGTCGTGTCCGACCGGCCCATCGATCTCGATGCGGTCAGGCTCGTGGCCGGCGTCGACGTGAGCGTGAAGAACGAGCAGTCGCAGGCGGCCATCGTGGTGGTCACCTATCCGGGATTCCTGCCGGTCGAGACCGTCCTGGCGCAGCGCCCGACGCCCTTTCCCTATGTGCCGGGCCTCCTGAGCTTCCGCGAAGGGCCGGTCCTCGAAGAAGCCTTCGAGAAACTGAGGTCCGAGCCAGACGTCTTCCTCTTCGACGGCATGGGCATCGCCCATCCCCGCCGCATCGGCATCGCCAGCCACATGGGCCTGTGGCTGCAGCGCCCCACCATCGGCTGCGGCAAGACGCTCCTGTGCGGACGCTACAAGGACCTGGGCGAGGAGAAGGGCTCCGCCGCCCCCCTGATCGACCGCAGGGAGACCATCGGCGTGGCTTTGCGCACCCGCACGGCCAAGAACCCCATGTTCATCTCTCCCGGGCACTTGGCCGATATTCCCACGGCGGCGGAACTCGTCCTGCGCTGTTCTCCAAAGTATCGCTTGCCCGAACCAATCCGCCTGGCGCACAACGCGGCTGGACAATTCAGTCCCCTTCCGGCCTGACCCTGAGGCGATACGCTCAACCCGCATCGATCGAGACCATGCCCCGTTACGCTTTCGAAGATTTCACGCCCGGCGCCACCCGGATGCTCGGCCCTACCATCGTCACCAAGGAGGCGCTGCTCGCCTTCGCGCGGGAATACGACGCGCAGCCCTTCCACGTGGACGAGGTCGCGGCCAAGGACAGCTTCATTGGCACGCTCATCGCCTCGGGCTGGCATACCTGCAGCATCAATATGCGCCTTCTGGCCGACGAGGTGATTCTCGATTCCACGTCCCTGGGCTCTCCGGGGATCGAGGAGGTGAAGTGGCTGAAGCCCGTCAGGCCGGGGGATGCCCTGCGCTCGCGCATGACGATCCTCGAGAGCCGCCCGTCGGCGAGCCGTCCCTCCCTCGGTCTCGTGCGCTTCCAGTTCGAGATGCTGAACCAGGAGGACGAGACCGTCTTCGCGCAGAAAAACTGGATCATGTTCGGCCGCCGCGACGCGGAACCCGTCAGGGGAGCGGGCCGAGGCGTCCTGTCCGCGGCCGCCGCCGCTATGCCGGACCAAGCGCCGGAGCGGGAGCTGCCGCATATCTCCTCCAACCCGTTCTTCGAGGATCTCGTGATCGGCGAGACGGAGGAGCTCGGCTCCCACACCTTCACGCCCGACGACATCGTCGGCTTTGCCCGGCAATTCGACCCGCAGCGCTTCCACGTGGACGCAGAGGCCGCGAAGGACAGCCTGTTCGGAGGGCTTTGCGCCTCGGGCTGGCATACGGCGAGCGTCTGGATGAAGCAGATGGTCGGCTACCGCGACCGCATCCGCGCCTATGCGCTGGCCCATGGGGGCCGGCCCGCGCGGCTCGGGCCCTCCCCGGGCTTCTCCAACCTGAAATGGCTCAAGCCCGTCTATGCGGGGGACACGATCACCTACCGCACGACCGTGTCCTCCAAGCGCGCCTCGGCCTCGCGGCCCGGCTGGGGGCTGGTGTTCCACCACAACACCGGCACGAACCAGCACGGCGAAGAGGTGTTCGCCTTCGACGGCATGGTGTTCTGGGAAAGGCGGGCTTAACCCGCCTTCGAAGCCTCCGCCCTTGCGCGCGTCTCCTCGTCCAGGACCGTCCGGATCCCGGCGAGAACGGGATGGGCCGACGTCTGCTTTCGCCCGTAGCCGAGGTTGAACGCGTAGTCGAAATCCGCTGGATTCCGACCCTGGTTGTGCTGGAGGATAGTCTCCAGCTTGTCGAGGCCCTTGGCCAGTACCGCCTCAGGCGACGAGGCCGCCTCGTATTCCTCCCACAGGGCCAGGATCTCGTCGCGCTTGTCGGGGTGGAGCGCCCGGGTCAGGATCTGCAGGTCGGCCCTCTCCTGGGCGGACTTGTCCATCCCCTCCGTCTGCAGGATGGCCGGAATGTCGCCGCTCAGGGCCTCGCCGAGATCGTGGACGATGCAGAGCTTGATCAGGTGCAGGAGATCGACGCCCTCGAACTCGTCCGAGAGCACGAGCGCCATGAGGCACAGGCGCCACGTGTGCTCGGCCGTGCTCTCCTGACGCCCAGTCGAGGTGAAGCCGCTGCGCAGAGTGCCCTTGAGCCTCTCTGCCTCGCGCAGGAATTCCAGCGCTCCCAGAAGGCGGTCACCTGTCATCGGCGCCCCCTCAATGTCCTTCGAAGCTCACGAGGCTGCGCACTTCGACGCCGAGGTCGCGCAGCTTCTTCGCGCCGCCGAGATCGGGAAGGTCGATGATGAAGCAGGCCGCCACGATGTTGGCGCCCATCTGGCGCAGGAGCTGGGTCGCGGCGACGGCCGTGCCGCCTGTGGCGATGAGGTCGTCCACGAGGATCACCCGCTCGCCCTGGCCGATGGCATCGGTGTGGATCTCCATCTCGTCGACTCCGTATTCGAGCGAATAGGCGATCCGCACCGTCTCATGGGGCAGCTTGCCCTTCTTGCGGATCGGCACGAAGCCCGAGGAGAGCTGGTGCGCGATGGCGCCGCCGAGGATGAAGCCCCGCGCCTCGATTCCCGCCACCTTGTCGACGCGCCCGCCCGCGAAGGGATGGACGAGCTCGTCCACCGCCCGGCGGAAGGCCCGGGCATCGCCCAACAAGGTCGTGATGTCCCGGAAGACGACGCCGGGCTTCGGATAATCCGGGATCGACCGGATTGCGGCCTTCAGGTCGGTGATGAGACGCTGGTCCATGTTTGAGCCTGTCATAGGTAGAATTGTTGAGGTTATCCGAGGAGCCGTGCCATGGCCGAACAACCCTCCTGAACCGTTCTGACCGATATCGATATTCCCTTTGGAAGCCTTGTTCTCTTCTTCGTCAAGGCTTCGCTCGCCGTGATCCCGGCCGCCATCATCGTGAGCTTCGTCCTGGCGTTCATCAGCTGGATCTTCGGGGCCGTCTTCGGCTTCGGCCACATGGGCTGGACGATGCGCTAGGTTGCCGGCGCTTTCAGGACCCTGCCGGCCACCGCATCGAGCTTTTTCAGAAGCTCCGGATCGCGAGCCGAGGGGGCGGTCATGATCGCGCCGTCGAGCGCCCGGTCCGAACCCACGGGGCACGGCTCGTGCTCGGCCGGGAAATCCCGGGCGACGCGGGCGATCAGGCCGGCCACCTTCCGGGCGTTCTGGTGCGCGACGGCGACGACGGAGGCCACGTCCACGTCATCGTGCTCCTCATGCCAGCAATCGTAATCGGTCACCATGGCGACCGTCGCATAGGTGATCTCGGCCTCGCGGGCGAGCTTCGCCTCTGGCATCGCCGTCATGCCGATCACGTCGTAGCCGAGGTTCTTGTAGGTGATCGACTCGGCATAGGTGGAGAACTGGGGCCCCTCGATGCAGACCAGCGTCCCATTGAGGGAGAACGGGATCTTCTCGGCCACGGCGGCATCGGCGATGCGCTGGCGCAGGAGCGGCCCGACCGGGTGCGCCATGGGCACATGAGCGACGCAGCCCCGGCCGAAGAACGAGCTTTCGCGCCTGTGTGTCCGGTCCACATACTGGTCCACCAGGACGAAGAAGCCGGGATAATACTCGTCCTTGAACGAGCCGCAGGCCGAGACGGAGATCAGGTCGGTGACGCCCGCGCGCTTCATCACGTCGATATTGGCCCGGTAGTTGATGTCCGATGGCGAGAGGCGGTGCCCCCGCCCGTGGCGTGGCAGGAAGGCGACTTCGGTCCTGCCGATGCGCCCGACGCGCAGCACGTCCGAAGGCTCGCCCCAGGGGGAATCGATCCGCATTTCGCGAATATCCTCGAGCCCCGGCAGGTCGTAGACCCCCGATCCGCCGATGATGCCTAGTACCGCCTTCGCCATCTCGAATCCTCGCCTGCCTTGGTCCCCGGTCTTCATAGCCGACGGCAGGACTTGACCCAAGCCGCTCTGTCGTGGCTCGTCACCGGCCCGACAGAGAGATCGCGGCGATCTCGTCGGTCGCGAGGCAGGGAAAGAGCGTCTCGCGCACGAGCCGAATCTGCCTCACGGGCGCCGTGACACCGACCGGAAGGCGCTCGACGCGTTCGACCACCTCGTCGGGAACCGCCGTACTCGTCCGATATCGCGCGAGGGTCGTATGGATCAGGTCGTAAATGATCGGCTTCCGGCCCGGCGGCGGTGGAATCTCATTGACGATCCTCTCGCGGATGGCGTCGATCAGGCCCGTCTCGTCGGTTGCCGTCGCGATGACGGCCGTGTCCGTGACCTTGAGGCGGGAGAAGCGCAGTTCCAGGGCCCGATGGCCCGTGCAGAGTTCCTCCAGGAGGTCGCTGGCCTGGCCGGCGATGCTGCGCCAGTACCGGTCCTTGTCGAAGTCGCCTTTCACCATCACCAGGGGATAGATGGTGACGTGGAGCCCGGGCTTGGGACCTACATGCAGCGGCTCGGGCCAGAGTTCCGCGAAGCTCCGCTGCACCTGCGCGAAGGCCTCCCGTGTCTCGGGCTCCAGGCTCGGTTGGACATGGTAGGCGAGGCAGGGCTGGCCCCAGATATCGTCGGCGATCGTCTGCAACATGAGAACCGGGATAGAGGCGGCCCGGCATCCTGTCACCCGAAAAGAAAAAGGCCCCGAAGCGGGGCCTTGATCCTGGTCTTTAGGGATTGTGGGTCATCGGAGGCGTCGCGTGGCCTTCGACCTCGCCGCCCACCCGGGCCCACACCTTCTTCTTGGTGAAGTAGAGCAGGCCGGACAGGACGATCAGGAACAGGATGACCTGGAAGCCGAGGCGCTTGCGGGCCTCGAGGTGCGGTTCCGCCGTCCACATCAGGAAGGCCGTGACGTCGCGGGCGTACTGATCCACGGTCTCCGGCACCTGAGGCTGGCCGGCCTCGTTCTTCGGATACTCGACCTGACCGTCGCTGAGCGGCTTCGGCATGGCGATCACGTGGCCCGGATAGTAGTGGTTGTAATGACCACCCTGAGGCACCGTGAAGCCCTGCGGCGGCTCCTCGTAGCCGTTCAGCAGCGCCGTCACGTAGTCCGCGCCATTCTCCGAGTACTGACGGAACACGTCGGTGATGAACCAGGGGAAGCCACGCTCGTAGGTACGGGCCTTGGGCATCAGGGACAGGTCCGGCGGAGCCTTGCCGCCGTTCGCCGCGGCGGCGGCGTTCTCGTTCGGGAACGGCGACGGGAAGTGATCGGCCGGGCGACCCGGACGCTCGAACATGTCGCCGGCCTCGTTCGGGCCGTCCTGGATCTTGTATTCCGCCGCCAGGGCACGGACCTGGGCCTCGGAGAACTCCGGACCACCGGGCTGGTGCAGGTTGCGGAAGGCCACGTAGCTCAGGCCGTGGCAAGAGGAGCAGACCTCCCGGTAGACCTTGAAGCCGCGCTGGAGCTGGGCCCGGTCGAAAGTACCGAACGGACCCGAGAAGCTCCACTTGTGGATTGGCGGGACCGGGGTCTCGCCGGCAGCGAAGGCCGGAGCGGCCAGGCCGAGGACGGCGGCTGCGATGAGAAGAGTACGCTTCATCATAGTTTCTGTTTCCTCGACTCTCGCGTCAGCCCTTGGAATGCGGTTCGGGATTGGCGCCGGCCGGAATGCCCGCTCCGCCCTTCTGAACACCCATGACGGATTCGAGGATCGAATTCGGCAGCGGCAGCGGACGCTCGACGAAGCCGAGCACCGGCAGGATGATCAGGAAGTGGGCGAAGTAGTAGACCGTGCAGATCTGGGAGGCGATCACGTACCAGCCCTCAGCCGGGCGGGAACCCAGCCAGCCGAGCAGGAAGCACACGATCACGAAGATCCAGAAGAACTGCTTGTAGAGCGGGCGGTAGGCCGTGGAGCGGACCTTGGAGGTGTCGAGCCAGGGCATGAAGCACCAGATCACGATGGCCGCGCCCATGGCGATGACGCCGCCGAGCTTGTCGGGGATGGCGCGCAGGATCGCGTAGAACGGCAGGAAGTACCATTCCGGAACGATATGCGCGGGCGTCACGGCCGGGTTCGCCGGGATGTAGTTGTCCGCATGGCCGAGATAGTTCGGCATGTAGAACACCCAGTAGGCGAAGAAGATCATGAACACGACGACGGCGAAGACGTCCTTGATCGTCGCATAGGGGGTGAAGGGAACCGCGTCCTTGCCCGACTTGATCGGGATGCCGGTCGGGTTGTTCTGGCCCGGCACGTGCAGTGCCCAGATGTGCAGGATCACGACGCCCGCAATCATGAAGGGCAGCAGGTAGTGCAGGGAGAAGAAGCGGTTCAGGGTCGGGTTGCCCACCGAGTAGCCGCCCCAGAGGTAGCTCACGATGGTGTCGCCGACGACCGGGATCGCCGAGAAGAGGTTCGTGATCACGGTGGCGCCCCAGAAGCTCATCTGGCCCCAGGGAAGCACGTAGCCCATGAACGCGGTGGCCATCATCAGCAGGAAGATGATCACGCCGAGGATGTAGAGAACCTCACGGGGCGCCTTGTAGGAGCCGTAGTAGAAGTTCCGGAAGATGTGCACGTAGACGGCCACGAAGAACATCGACGCGCCGTTGGCGTGCAGATAGCGGATCAGCCAGCCGTAGTTCACGTCGCGCATGATGTGCTCGACGGACTGGAAGGCGAGACCGGCGTTCGGCGTGTAGTACATCGCCAGGAACACGCCGGTCACGATCTGCGCGACGAGCATGAACACCAGAATGGCGCCGAAGGTCCAGAAATAGGTCAGGTTCCGCGGAACCGGGAACGCAATGAAGGACGAGTGGATGAGGCCTGCGATGGGCAAACGGCTCTCGAACCACTTACCGAAGGCGCTCTTGGGAACGTAAGTTGTGGGATGTGCGCTCATGGATATCGCCTGATCGTCGCTTTCAGTTACGCCGTGGCTTCTTGGCCGATCACGATCTTCGTGTCCGACGTGAAGGTATAGGGCGGAATCGGCAGGTTGATCGGCGCCGGGCCGCCGCGGACGCGCCCGGAGGTGTCGAAGATCGAGCCGTGGCACGGGCAGAACCAGCCATGATACTCACCCTGCTGGCCGAGCGGCACGCAGCCCAGATGGGTGCAGTTGCCGTACACGATGAGCCACTGGGCCTTGCCCGGCTTCACGCGGGCCGAGTCGGCCTGCGGGTCGCGCAGGGAGGCGACGTTCACGTCCTCGGCGGCCTTGATCTCCTCGGGCGTGCGGTGACGGATGAAGATCAGCTTGCCGCGCCAGAAAACCTTGACGATCTGCCCTTCGGCGATGGGGGTCAGGTCAACCTCGACGGGGGCGCCGGCAGCCACCGTCGCCGCGTCGGGCGCCAACGACTGCACGAAGGGCCATACCAGGGTGGCTCCGCCGACAACGGCAGCTGCGCCCGTGGCGATGTAGAGGAAATCGCGCCGTGTCGGCTCAGCGACATGAGTGGTGGTCTCGGCCACTTGGCTCTCCAGCATTGGTCAAAAAACGAGAACCGCGCATCGGCAACACCTTGGGAGCCAAGGCATTTGGCACACGAGGTCCGCAATGGAACAAGCATGCGCGGCGACGCGCGCGCAATGCGACTGGGAGTCGCCGCGCGGTGGCTCTTTGGCACGGCCAAGCCCGCCTGTCCATAGCCGGATTGGAGTTGTTCCAGCCTGTGGCGCAAAATGCCGCCGCTCCCGCGCCCTCACGCACTCCCTTGACGACGGGGCCCGATGCCCCGATGACGGGCCCATGCCCCGTCTCGCCATCTATCAGCCGGACATCCCGCAGAACACCGGCACCATGCTGCGCCTCGCCGCCTGCCTCGGCGTGCCGGTGGAGATCATCGAACCTGCGGCCTTCGACGTCTCGGACCGGAACCTGCGACGCTCCGGGATGGATTATCTCAACCGCGTCGCGATCACGCGGCACATCTCCTGGCGCACCTTCGAGGAATGGCGGCAGGACGCGAAGAGCCGCCTGATCCTGACCACCACCAAGGGCGCCGTCCCTTACGTCGATTTCGCCTACCAGCCCGACGACATCATCCTGGTCGGCCGCGAATCCGCCGGCGTGCCGGAGGAGGTGCACCGGGCGGCCGATGCCCGGGTGGTCATCCCCATGCAGCCCGGCCTTCGCTCCCTCAACGTCGCCGTGACCGCCGCCATGATCCTCGGCGAGGCCCTGAGACAGACGAACACGTTCCCGCAAGCCACTCTTCCAGAAACCTGAAGCGACATCACCATGACCGACAAAGCCGATATCGAGCGCCTGCAGACGGAGGCTCCCCGCTGGTTCGCCACCCTGCGCGACCGGATCTGCGCCGCGTTCGAGACGCTGGAAGACGAGGTGACGGCTCCCCTCCCCCCGGAAGCCTCCGAGCCCGGCCGGTTCGAGCGCACGCCCTGGGAGCGCAAGGACCACGGCGGAGCCCCCGGCGGCGGGGGCGTCATGTCGATGATGCGCGGCCGCGTGTTCGAGAAGGTGGGCGTGCACGTCTCGACCGTGCACGGAGAGTTCGCGCCGGAATTCCGAGGCCAGATCCCGGGCTCCGACCAGGATCCGCGCTTCTGGGCCGGCGGCGTCTCGCTCATCGCCCATCCCTGGAATCCCAACGTTCCAACGGTGCACATGAACACCCGCTTCGTGGTCACCACGAAACCCTGGTTCGGCGGCGGAGCGGATCTCACCCCCGTGCTCGACCGGCGGCGCTCCCAGTCCGACCCGGACACCATCGCCTTTCATCAGGCCCTGGAGGAGGCCTGCCGAAGCCATGCGCCGGTGGGCTCCTACGAGAAATACAAGGCTTGGTGCGACGAGTACTTCTTCCTCAAGCATCGCAACGAGCCGCGCGGCATCGGCGGCATCTTCTACGATTATCACTGGACCGGAAATCCGGACGAGGACCTGGCCTTCACCCGCCAAGTGGGCGAGGCCTTCCTGAAGGTCTATCCCGAGATCGTCCGCCGCAACGTCACGAATCCCTGGACGGAAGCGGACCGCATGGAGCAGCAGGTGCGGCGCGGGCGCTATGTGGAGTTCAACCTGCTCTACGACCGTGGCATGATCTTCGGCCTGAAGACCGGCGGCAACATCGCGTCGATCCTCTCCTCCATGCCGCCGACGGTGAGGTGGCCTTAAACCTGCTCCAGAACTCGCTTCAGCAAGTCCCTGGAATATGAGTCATCCGTCCGGCAGCCCTCCGCAAGCCAGGCTTGGCGGGCCTGAGCGAGCAGTTGACCGATCCTCGGCCCCTTCGGAACACCGCCCTCGATCAGGTCGGCTCCGCGGAGGGGGAAGATCGGCACCGGCTCAGCGCCAGCCCAGAACCGGGCGAGCGCCTCGCGGGCCTCGGCCTCGATGATCGGACGGGGCTCTCCGGCCGTGGCCGCGAGGACGACCCGGAGGGTGTCGAGATCATGGTCCGCCGCCAGACGGCGGATGGCGGCGGCGTCGAGGGGCAAGGCCCAGGTCTTGAGAAGGCACAGGAGCCTGCCGTAGGCGGCGAGCTTCTTGTGCTCGTCGTTGGACAGCCGCAGGCGTTCCCGCAGCCGCTCCGCATCCTCTTCGACCATGACGGCGAGGGCTGCCAGCCGCCAGACCGGGACGGGATCATCACGGTCGGAGGCGGCGACCCGATCGAGGCGCCCGAATTCGGCGGCGCCGTCCAACAGCCATGTGAGGAACCCATGTTCCGCCAGCAGGCGGATGGTGTCCTCCGCCCTGCGGGCAACGACGAGCTTCAGGAGCTCATGCCGGATCCGCTCCTTCGAAAGGATCTCCAGCCCCTGTCGCTCGGCGCCCGACGCGACGAGCCCCTCCGGGTCCGGATCGCCTTGCGCGTATTCCGCATGGAAGCGGAAGAAACGCATGATGCGCAGGTAATCCTCGCGGATGCGGGTATGGGCGTCGCCGATGAAGCGGACGCGCCGGGCCGCCAGATCGGCCATGCCGCCGGTGTAATCGTGAAGCCGCCCGTCGAGGCTCAGCGAGAGCGCGTTGATGGTGAAGTCGCGACGCCTTGCATCGAGCGCGAAATCGCGACCAAAATGCACCACCGCGTGCCGCCCGTTGGTTTCCACGTCCTCGCGCAGGGTCGTGATCTCATAGGGCTCGCCCTGGACGATCACCGTGATCGTGCCGTGTTCGATCCCGGTCGGGACAGCCTTGAACCCCGCGGCCTCCGCGCGGGCCACGATGGCGTCCGGCAGCAGGGTGGTGGTGCAATCCACCTCGGTCACGGGCCTGCCGAGAAGCGCGTTGCGCACGGCGCCGCCCACGATGCGCGTCTCCTGCGCATCGTCGTTGAAGACTTCCAGGAGGCGGCGCAGCGCCGGGCGCTCCAGAAGGCTTGCCAGGGCCTGTCGATCGAGATCGTCCATCACTCGAAATGTCCCGGTATCACGCGCCCGTTCTCGACCCGCGTCGGCACATAGGCGCCCGTCTTGCGCTCGTCGACCAAGCCCGTGACGATCAGCGACAGGACCACGAAGCCCAGGCCCGCGATGGTGAGCCAGAGCGACTGGGTGCTCCAGTGCGACCACAGCAGCGGGTTGCGGCGGCGGATGACGAGATAGGCACCGAAGAGAACGAAGGGCAGGAAAAACAGAACCAGTCCCTGAACAACTGCCCGCGTCATGAACCGTAGAGCCTTTCGTACAGATTGCGGATGATGCCCGCCGTCACGCCCCAGATGTAGCGTCCCTCGTAGGGCATTGCATAGTATCGGCGCACCCGGCCCTTCCATTCGCGCGAATGCAGTTCATGGCGTGCGGGATCCATGAGGAAGCCGAGCGGCACTTCGAAAGTCTCGGCCACCTCGTCGGGGTTGAGATTGAGGGTGTAGGAAGGGGAAACCCGCGCCACCACCGGCATGACGAGATAATTCGTCGTGGATAAATAGGCATCGAGATAGCCGAGCGGGCTGATGAAGCGGCTGTCGAGCCCGATCTCCTCCATCGCCTCGCGGCAGGCCGCCGCCAGGACGGAGGCATCCTCGGGATCGACCCGCCCGCCCGGGAAGGCGATCTGCCCCGAATGCTGGCGCAGATGCGCGGAGCGCTCGGTCAGGAGCAGCATCGGCTCCTCGCGCATGACCACGGGCACGAGGACCGCTGCCGGCTTGGGCGTCAGGGGATGGGCCAGGGGCACGTTGTCGAGGGTATGATCGCCGCGCGGATTGGCGAGCGCCTCGTCCTGATGCGGCGGCTCGGGCCGCAGCCGCTCGGCCGCCAGCGTCAGGAAATCGGGCGCGTCATGGGGTGCGAGCCGCATCAGCGTGTGCCCAGTTCGTCGCTGGAAGCCATGTGGAAGAAGATGCCATTGGCCCTGATACCGAAGGTGGCAATGCCTTCCACGTCCTGTTCCTCGCCCATCGCGACGAGATCCAGCGCCAGGGACCGGGTCACCAGGGCCCAGAGATCGCCCCGTACCTTAACGTAAGGCTTCACGCCGCCACGGGCATCCCGGTCGAAGCGCAGAGGGTGCTCGGGGCCGACCTGCACGAGATCGTCCACATTGGTGCGGAAGGCGATCTGCCGAGCCTCGCCGTCACCCTCCACGGCCATCTCGACCGCGAGGAACGGCACATCCTCGACCGCGATCCCGACCCGCTCGACCGGCGTGACGAGCACGTATCGCTCCGGGTCCTTGCGCAGGACCGTCGAGAACAGCTTCACGAGAGCCGGGCGGTTGATCGCGGTGCCCATGTAATGCCACGTTCCGTCGGCCGCGATGCGCATGTCGATCTCGCCGCAATAGGCCGGGTTCCAGCGCTCGACCGGAGGCGGGCCCTTGCGCTTGGAATCGGGGCCGAGCGCCTGCGCGAGACGGGCCAAGGCGTTCCCGGGAATGGGGGATGAATGTTCGGTCATGACGCAAGCGTGAACAGGAATCTTGAACTTATGGATCGACGAACGGCCGCCGATTGTTACTTGCTAGAGCATAGGGCCCCGGGCAGTCCCGTCCACTCCGTTCCTTGTCATGCTGCGGCGCAACGACCCTTGCGTCTCGACACGGAACAAAGGCAGACTAGCTAACGGGGGCAATTGCGAACGAGGAGAGTGACCTCATGACGGCCAGCATTGCTCAAGCGCCTACCGCATTGGACGACGCGATCATCCGCAACGCGGAGGCGACCCTTGAGACTGTCGGCCGCGCCAGAGAGGCCATTCACACGGTCATCTTCGGCCAGGAGGACGTGGTCGACCTGACCCTCATCACCCTTCTCGCCGGCGGCCACGGCCTGCTCGTGGGCGTCCCGGGCCTCGCCAAGACGAAGCTCGTGGAAACGCTCGGCACGGTGCTCGGCCTCGACGCCCGCCGCATCCAGTTCACCCCCGACCTGATGCCCTCCGACATCCTCGGCTCCGAGATCCTCGACGAAGGCGTCGACCGCCGGCGCTCCTTCCGCTTCGTGAAGGGCCCGGTCTTCGCCCAGCTGCTCATGGCCGACGAGATCAACCGCGCGAGCCCGCGCACCCAGTCGGCCCTGCTGCAGGCCATGCAGGAGCATCACGTTTCCGTGGGCGGCGAGCGGCACGACCTGCCCCAGCCGTTCCACGTGCTCGCGACCCAGAATCCCATCGAGCAGGAAGGCACCTATCCACTCCCCGAGGCCCAGCTCGACCGCTTCCTGCTCGAGATCGACGTGGGCTACCCGACCCGCGACGCCGAGCGGCGGATCCTGATCGAGACGACGGGCGCCGACGAACACAAGCCGCAAGCCGTCATGAACGCCGAGGCGCTCATGAACGCGCAGCGGCTCGTCCGCCGCCTGCCGGTCGGCGAGAGCGTGGTCGATGCGATCCTCGACCTCGTCCGCTCGGCCCGTCCGGAGGGCGACGGGATGGACGGCGTGACCGACAAGATCCTGTGGGGGCCCGGCCCCCGCGCCAGCCAGGCCCTGATGCTGGCGGTGCGCGCCCGCGCCCTGATCGAGGGCCGCGTGGCGCCCTCCATCGCCGACGTGGTGGCGCTCGCCGAACCCGTCCTCAAGCACCGCATGGCGCTGACCTTCTCCGCCAGGGCGGACGGAGAGACGATCAGGAGCGTCGTCGGCCGGCTCACCGCGCGGCTGGCAGGCTAGGATCACCATCATGGCCCGTGTCCGGGTCCTTCCCGAAAGCGCCCGCTCGCCGGGACGCAGCGAAACGGAGAGCGCGCTCTCCCTGGCCAGCCGGATGCCGCATCTGGTGCTCGAAGCCAGGCGCGTGGCCGCGAACCTCGCGCACGGCATCCACGGCCGCCGCCGCGCCGGCACCGGCGAAACCTTCTGGCAGTTCCGCCCCTTCGTCACCGGCGAGGCGGCGCAGCGCATCGACTGGCGGCGCTCCGCCCGCGACGACCGGCTCTACGTGCGCGAGCGGGAATGGGAAACGGCCCAGACCATGTGGTTCTGGATCGACCGCTCCGCCTCCATGGGTTACGTCTCCGACCTGGCCCAGGCGCCCAAGATCGAGCGTGCCATCGTGCTCGGACTGGCGCTCGCCGATTGCTTCGTCGAAGCGGGAGAGCGGGTCGGCATGCTGGGCCTCATGCCGCCGCGCGCCACAAGGCGCATCGCGGAGGCCATGGCCCAGACCCTGGTGACCGACCGCTCGGCCCTGGAGGAGGACCTGCCGCCGCAGGCGCCCGTCGCGCCGCAGCACGAAGCGGTGCTGATCAGCGATTTCCTGTCGCCCATGCGCGACATCACCGCCATGGTCGAGGCCATCTCGGCGCGCGGGGCGCGGGGCCATCTCGTCATGATCGTCGATCCCGTCGAGGAAACCTTCCCGTTCCAGGGACAAGCCGTCCTGCACGACCTGGAGGACGGTCTTTCCCTGCGCATCGGCGATGCGATCTCCTGGGGCCGGGCCTACCGCCTGCGGATCGACCAGCACCGGGAGGAGCTGCAGGCCCTCGCCCGCCGCCGCGGCTGGACCCTGACGATCCATCGCACCGACCGTCCCGCCAGCGAGGCCGCCTTGCGCATCATGACCCTGGTGTCGACGTCGCGGGGCACCGGCCCGGGAGGGCGTTGATCGATGTTCGGCCTTCCCCTCACCTTCACCGTTCCGCTGGTCCTGACGGCGCTTGCGGCCCTGCCTGCGATCTGGCTGCTGCTGCGCATCACGCCGCCGCAGCCGAGACGCGTGGATTTTCCGCCTCTCAAGATCCTGGCCGATCTGCGGCCCGAGCAGGAGCTGCCCGCGCGCACGCCCTGGTGGCTCCTGCTGCTTCGGCTGCTGCTCGCCGCCTTCCTCATTCTCGCGGCAGCCGGCCCGATCTGGAATCCGCTGGCGGAAGACAACAACCGCTCGCCGCTCCTGATGGTGCTCGACAACGGCTTCGCCGCCGCGCACGACTGGCGCGACCGCATGAACCTCGCGTCCGAGCGCATCGAGGCGGCGGGACGCGACGGACGCACCGTCGCGCTCGTGGCGACCGCGGAGGCGCCCGCCGCCATCGAGCCCACGAGCCCGGCCACGGCCCTGGAGCGGTTGCGCTCCCTCAAGCCGCTGCCGCATCTGCAGGACCGGCAGGCCCATCTCGAGTCGATCAAACGCTTCCTGGAATCCACGCCCGAGGCCAACATTGTCTGGATCAGCGACGGGGTCGCGGGCGTTGACGGTCAGGGCTTCATCGACGGTTTGGCGCAGATGGCGAACGGGCACCGGATCACCGTTCTGAAAGCGGAGCTCGCTCCGGCCCTGGCCGTCGCAGGCGTCGAGAATGCCGGTGGCCAGCTCAACGTCAGGCTCGTGCGGCCCGAGCCGAACGGACGCGATGCCGGGACCGTGCGAGCCCTCGACCTGAAGAGCCTGCCGCTCGCCGACATGCGCTATGCCTTCGATCCGAACGCCACCGAGACGAGCGTCGCGTTCGATCTGCCCACCGAGATCCGCAACGCCATCGCACGCATCGAGATCCTGGGCGAGGGATCCGCGGGCGCCGTGCATCTTCTCGACGAGCGCGGGAAGCGCCGCCGGGTCGGCCTCGTGTTCGGCGGAACCTCCGATCAGGCCCAGCCCCTGCTCTCGCCACTCTACTATATCGAGCGCGCGCTCGCGCCCTATTCGGAGATCCGCAACGGCCGCGGCGCGGTGGCCGACGCGGTGAGCCAGCTCATAGACGAGCAGGTCTCCGTTCTCGTGCTCGCCGACGTGGGCGGCCTCGATCAGGAAACCCTCGGCAAGGTCACGGCCTTCGTCGAGCGGGGCGGCATGCTGCTGCGCTTCGCGGGCTCCCGGCTGGCGGCCGGCAACGACGACCTCGTGCCGGTGCGCCTGCGGCGGGGCGGCCGCAGCCTCGGCGGCACCCTGTCCTGGGACACGCCCAAGACCTTCGCGCCGTTCACCCGCGAGAGCCCCTATTTCGGCCTTCAGGTGCCGGAGGAGATCGGCATCCGCCGCCAGATCCTCGCGGAGCCCGACGGCGACCTGCCGGCGAAGACCTGGGCGTCGCTCGCCGACGGCACGCCGATCGTGACCGCCGACAAACGCGGCGACGGCCTGATCGTGCTCTTCCACGTCACCGCCGACACGACCTGGTCGAACCTGCCCCTGTCGGGCCTCTTCGTCGACATGCTGCGCCGGACCACGGCCCTCGCGGGCGCGCCGGGCGATGTGAATGCGGAAGCCCGCAATGCGGAGAACGAGACAGTGGCCCCACGCCTGACTCTCGACGGATACGGCATCTACACCTCGCCCCCGGCGACCGCCCGCGCCATTGCGCGCACCTATGCCGAGCGCGCGAACGGGGAACATCCGCCAGGTTTCTACGGGCCGGTGGATTCGAGCCTAGCAGTCAATGCGCTCCTGCCGGGAGACCGGCTCGCGCCCCTCAACTACGCCCCGCTCAATGCGCAGGTCGCTCCCCTGGCCGGAGCACAGACCATCGACCTGCGCACGCCGCTCTTCATGCTCGCCCTGGCGCTCCTGCTGATCGACACCCTCGCGTCCCTGTGGCTCGGGGGCCATCTGTCGAACCTCACCGGCCGCCTGCGCCGCGCCGGCGCGACGGCGGCGCTCGTCCTGGGCGCGTTCCTGCTCCTGAACCCGGCCTCGGACGCCAGCGCGCAGGACCGCCGGCCCTCGATGGCGACGGATAGCTCGAATCCGGCCCTCGTGACGCGCCTGGCCTATGTGATCACGGGCGACACGCAGGTGGACGATACGAGCAAGGCGGGCCTGACCGGCCTGACGCAGGTGCTCAGCCAACGCACGGCCCTTTCGCCCGGCGAGCCGATCGGCATCGATCTCTCGCGGGACGAGGTGGCCTTCTATCCGCTGATCTACTGGCCCATCGTGGCCTCGCGCCCCGCACCGTCGGAGGCCGCGATCCGGCGGCTCGACGCCTTCATGAAGGGCGGCGGCACGGTGATCTTCGACACCCGCGACGCCTTCGGCAATCGCCCGGACGGCGCCCCCACGGCGGAAGGCCAGTACCTGCGCCGGATGCTGGCGAGCCTCGACATTCCAGAACTCGAGCCCGTGCCGTCCGACCACGTGCTCACGAAGACCTTCTACATCCTCGACAGCTTCCCCGGCCGCTATGCCACGGGCCAGACCTGGGTCGAGGCCCTGCCGCCTGCTCCCGAGGGAGAGGCCAGCCGCCCCGCCCGCTCGGGTGACGGCGTCTCGCCGATCATCATCACGTCCAACGATCTCGCCGCCGCCTGGGCCGTGGGCCAGCGGGGCGAGTGGCTGTTTCCGGTCGTCGGCAGCGACCAGCGCCAGCGGGAATTCTCGTATCGCAGCGGCGTCAACATCGTCATGTACGCGCTGACCGGCAACTACAAGGCCGATCAGGTCCACGTGCCGGCCCTGCTCGAACGCCTCGGGCAGTAAGGGGATCATCGTTGCTTTCCATCGGCTTCTCCCCCCTCGTCCCGGCTTACGCCCTCTGGGCCCTCGGCGCGGTCGTGGTGCTGCTGTCGATCCTCGCGCTGTTGTCCCGCGGCCCCGTGGCGATCCTGCGGGCGATCGCTCTCGGGCTCGTCCTCCTCGCTCTCGCCAACCCGGCGCTCGTTCAGGAAGACCGGGAGAAGGTGAAGGACATCGTGGCGGTGGTCATGGACCGCTCGACCTCGCAGACGCTCGGCGACCGTCCGGCCATGACCGATCAGGTGAAGGCCGAGCTGGAGCGCCGCTTCGGCTCTCTGGCCGATGTCGAGCCCCGCTTCATCCAGGCGGATGACGGCAACGGCGATGACGGCACGCGCCTGTTCACCGCCCTGTCCAACGGATTGGCCGACGTGCCGCCCGACCGGCTCGCCGGCGTCATCTTCGTCACCGACGGCGTGGTGCACGACATCCCGTCGTCGGTCGAGGGTCTGGGCTTCAAGGCACCGCTCCACGCCCTCATCACCGGCCGCCCGGACGAGCGCGACCGGCAGATCAAGCTTCTCGAGGCACCGCGCTTCGGCATCGTCGGCAAGGACCAGACCATCCGGGCGCAGATCATGGAGCGCGGCGGCACCGGCTCGGCCCTCGTGACCGTGCGGCGCGACGGGCAGGTCCTCACCCGCCAGCAGGTGCCGGCCGACACGCCCTTCTCCCTCGACGTACGCATCGAGCATGGCGGCACCAACGTGGTCGAACTCGAAGTGGAAGGCCTGCCCGGCGAGCTGACGCTGGCGAACAACCGGGCCGTCGTTCCCATCGAGGGCATCCGCGAGAAGCTGCGCGTGCTGCTGGTTTCAGGCGAGCCCCATGCGGGCGAGCGGACCTGGCGCAATCTTCTGAAATCCGACGCCAATGTGGACCTCGTCCACTTCACCATCCTGCGCCCGCCTGAGAAGCAGGACGGAACGCCGATCAACGAACTCTCGCTGATCGCCTTCCCGACCCGCGAGCTGTTCCAGCAGAAGATCAAGGAGTTCGACCTGATCATCTTCGACCGCTACGCCAACCAGAGCATCCTGCCCTCCAGTTATTTCGAGAACATCGTGCGCTACGTGCGCGAGGGCGGCGCGATCCTGGTGGCGGCGGGGCCGGAATTCGCCAGCTACGGCAGCCTCGCGCAGACGCGGCTCGCGCCGATCATTCCCGGCCAGCCCAACGGCACCATCGTCGAGCAGCCCTACAAGGCGCACATCACCGAGACGGGCGACCGGCACCCGGTCACCCGCGACCTGCCGGGCTCCGAGCAATCGCCGCCGGCCTGGGGCGAGTGGCTGCGCATCATCGGCTCGCAGGTGCAGTCCGGCGACACCCTCATGTCGGGCGCCGACGACCTGCCGCTCCTGGTACTGCGCCGGGAGGAGAAGGGGCGCGTGGCGCTGCTGCTCTCCGACCATGCCTGGCTCTGGGCGCGCGGCTATCAGGAGGGCGGGCCGCATCTCGACCTGCTGCGTCGCCTCGCCCATTGGCTCATGAAGGAGCCCGCCCTCGAGGAAGAAGCGCTGCGCGCCAGCGCCCAGGGACGCTCGATCCGCATCGAGCGCCAGACCATGGCCGAGACCGCCGATCCCGTGACCCTCACGGCGCCGAGCGGCCAGGAAAGCAGCGTTCCGCTCACCGAGAGCCGCCCCGGCCTCTTCACCGCCCAGGTGCAAAGCCGCGAACTCGGGCTGCACACGCTCCGCTCGGGCGACCTCGTCGCCTTCGTGAGCATCGGACCGGCCAATCCCCGCGAGCTGATGGACGTGTTCAGCAACACGGAGGCCCTGACGCCGATCGCGGAAGCGACGGGCGGATCGGTGCGGCGCGTCGCGATGGCGGGCGATCAGAGCATCACGGTGCCGCGCATCCTGGCGGTGCATTCCGGCACCCGCCTGTCGGGCGGCGACTGGATCGGGATCCGGCCCAGCGACAGCGCCATCGTCCGCGGCGTCTCGGTCTTCCCGATGGCGCTCGGCTTCGTCGGCCTCGTGCTCCTGATCGGCTCGACGCTTGCCGCCTGGCTGATCGAGGGACGCCGGAGGGGATAAGCGAGTTCGCGGTCAAAGCAGGCGCGGCCTGTGAAGGCGTGGCGCGTGTTCACCTCTCCTTGAGGGAGAGGTCGACGCGCGTCAGCACGGCGGGTGAGGGGTTACGCCCTCTCCGGAAGCCGCTCTCACCCTCGCTGCGCTCGACCGCTCCCCATCCCAAGTCGGGTTTTCCCGACTTGAGCTTGCAGGAACGGATCTCGGGAACACCCGAGATCCGGGAGAGGGAAGCTGCGGCAGCCTCGGTGCTGGGCCGCCTACTCGCCCGTATCGGGCAGCGGGCTCACGAGCCCCTTCGCGCCGGCCATCGCCCCCTCGACCAGTTCCAGCGCCAGGAATCGCGCCGGGTTGACCGGGCCCGGGAGCTGCAATTGCTGCGGCGGGATGCGCTTGAATCCGAAGCGGCTGTAATAGGGCTCGTCGCCCACGAGCAGCACCAGGGTGTCGCCCTTGGCCTTGGCGGCGTCGAGGGAGCGGCGCATCAGGGCCGCGCCGATGCCGCGGCTCTCGAAGGCGGGCTCGACCGTGAGCGGGCCGAGCATCAGGGCCGGGACTTCGCCGGCCTTCACCGGCGTCATGCGGACGGAGCCGACGAGCAGCGTGCCGACCATGGCCGTGAAGGACAGATCGAGCCGGTGGGACGCCCCTTCCCTCAGGCGGGAGGCTGTGCGGGCGAAGCGCCCCGGGCCGAAGGCGCGCTCGTGCAGGCGCTCGATGGCTTCGGAATCGATGGGTTGTTCAGTGCGGATCAGGAGCGAGAGCTCGGTCATGACGGACTCGGGACGAGGAAACGGGAATGGCGGCTGAATGAACGTCAGCCGTGTCGTCGTCGCAAAATCCGGGTGTCGGTCATGAGCTCGGCGTTTCCTCAGGCGGTTAGGCCATAGCAGCGTCGGGAACGCGGCGCAAACCCTCTCTCACCAGTTCGCCGACGCGGGCTGCCCCTTCAGGATCTCGGCCAGGCGGTTGAGGGTGGCGACCGTCGTGCCCTCGGGCAGCCGGTCGAGAGGGAAGAAGCCCGCCTCGGCGATCTCCCGGTCCGGCTGCTTGACCTCCACGACCGTGAAGCGCCGGATCACGTAGACCAGCACGTGGTCGCGCCGGGAAATCCTGCGGTTGAAATACACCCCGAACAGCTCTGGCGTCCCGTCGAGCGCGATGCAGGCCTCCTCCCGGAGTTCGCGGCCGAGCGCGTCGAGGGCCGTCTCGCCGGTCTCGACCCCTCCTCCGGGCAGGTGCCAGCCGGGAACATAGGTGTGCCGGATGAGAAAGACCCGGTTCCGGTCGTCGAGAACCGCGCCGCGCACACCCAGCGTCAGGCCGCGGGAGAAGCGCCAATAAGTGTGGAGGCCCCAGGAGACGAATCGCGCACCCCGGCGGGGCGGAGGAGAGTCAGACATCGAACCAGTCGATCACAACAAGATTACAGAAGGATGAATGTAGTCATTCATCAATTGCATAGCTGTTCCGGCGATTCGGCACGTGACCCGCATTAGACAAAGGTCTAAGACAGCACCAACCAAAGGTGTTCCAATGTTTCTCGCGCTGATCCTGTCCCGTCTCAACCGTTCCGCCCGCTTCTCCTGGTCCCCGGCCCTCAACCTCGAGGACCGCTCGATCTACTCGACCCTGATCCCGGGCGCCCAGTACTGATCTTCCGGCGCACCGGCGTGTTCCCGAAGGGTGCAAACCCATGTCCGCGCCCGGTGCTCCGTCTGATCGCCCTGCCCTCCTGGAAGGGCTTGGCGAAGGCACAGCTTGTTGTTTAGAATACTTCTAGACAGGAGCGGCCATGAAGTCTCTGTCCGAACTCTCCGAGCGTGAGGTCATCGCGCTCGCCATCGCCAACGAAGAGGAAGATTCGCGGATCTACCAGGATTTCGCGGACCGCCTTCGTGTCGATTTCCCTGCCTCGTCCGATATCTTCAACGACATGGCCGAGGAAGAGCGGGCCCATCGCAACTCCCTCTATGATTTCTACCGCGCCCGCTTCGGCGAGCACCTCCCGCCCATTCGCCGGGAGGACGTGCGCGGCTTCCTGAAGCGCCGCGCCGTCTGGTGGAGCCCCCATCTCGACCTCGACCGCATGCGCCGGGAGGCCGAGGTCATGGAGCTGCAGGCCGCGAGCTTCTACGAAAAGGCCGCCCAGCAGACCCTCGACGTATCGGTGCGCGAGCTGTTCACCAAGCTCGCGGAGGTCGAGCGCGGCCATGAGCGCAAGGCCAGCGAGCTGCACGCCGCCCACCTGACCGAGAATGCCGAGGCCGCCGAGGAGCACGCCCGCCGCAGGCTCTTCGTGCTGCAATACGTGCAGCCGGGACTGGCCGGGCTCATCGACGGCTCGGTCTCGACGCTCGCGCCCCTGTTCGCGGCCGCCTTCGCCACCCAGAACAACTGGGAGACCTTCCTCGTCGGGCTTGCCGCCTCCGTGGGCGCGGGCATCAGCATGGGGTTGACGGAAGCTCTCTCGGACGATGGCGAGATCACGGGCCGCGGCTCGCCCTGGCTGCGCGGCCTGATCTGCGGCGTCATGACGGCGGCGGGCGGCCTCGGCCACACCCTACCCTATCTCGTCCCGGATTCCTGGCCCAACGCCTTCCTGCTCGCCACAAGCATCGCGGCGGTCGTCGTGGCGGTCGAACTCGTGGCGATCTCGTGGATCCGGACGCGCTACATGGAGACGCCGTTCTGGAGCGCAACCATGCAGGTCGTCTTCGGCGGCGTTCTGGTGCTTCTGGCCGGTATCTTCATCGGCAGCGCTTGACGCACGGGACGTGGCGCGCGAACTCTCGCTTCCGCTCGCATCAACCCGGCCGCCATGTTCCGCATCGCTCACCTGACCGACCCCCATGTGGGGCCTCTTCCCCGGCCGCACCTCAAGCAGCTCCTCAGCAAGCGCCTGACCGGCTGGTACAACTGGCACCGCAGCCGGCACGATCTCCACGACATGGAGCTCCTGGCAGAGCTCGTCGCCGACATCCATGCGCAGCAGCCCGACCACATCACCTGCACGGGCGACACCTGCAATATCGGCCTGCCCGATGAATGGACGACGTCCCGCGTCTTCCTCGAAGGCCTGGGCGACCCGTCCCGCGTCACCTTCGTGCCGGGCAATCACGACGCCTATGTCCGAGGATCGCTCGAAGGCCTCCTGCGGGAGGTCGCGCCCTGGACCCGGGGCGACGACGGGCGCGAGGGCACCTTCCCCTATCTGCGCCGCTATGGGCCCATCGCCCTCGTCGGCCTGTCCTCCGCCATCCCGACCCTGCCCTTCGTGGCGAGCGGCCGGGTCGGGTCGAAGCAGATGAAGGCCGTCGAGGACATTCTCGGCGAGCTGGGGCGCGATCCGGGCTGCTTCCGGATCGTGCTGATCCACCACCCGCCTCATGTGGGCGGCGCCGAAGCAGGGCGAAACCTCACCGATGCACGGCGCTTCGAGAAGATGCTGTGCCGGGTCGGCGCGGAACTCGTGCTGCACGGGCACAACCACGTGGGCTCGCTCGCCCATCTCGACGGCCCGCGCGGCCCCATCCCGGTGATCGGCGCGCCCTCGGCCTCCGCCCGGGGGGGAACGCTGACCCACAAGGCCGGCTACCATCTCTTCACCATCGGACAGGACGAGACCGGTTTCCTCCTCACAGCCGAGCTACGGGGCTTGAGGCCGGACGGGACGGTCGGTGGCATGGGCATGCTTTCGCTCGCACGCATTCGCAAGCCTATAGACAAGCTTTGACCGGCGGACCTCTTAAAGCCCTGCCGAACCGGCAGATCATTGCACGGTGATCGCAGAGAGAAGGTCCAGTATAAACCTGGACTGTACTGGCTTCTTCAAGGCCTTCATTCCGCCTGAGCCACGAAGATCCAGCTCGACTGGCAATATATCCTTAGGTTTTCTGGAACCGCCCCGATCGCACTCCGTTGAACGGATGCAGCAGCCACCCATGAGTTCCGCAAGCCTGCTCGGCTTCGCACGGTGTTCTGCGATCCCGGAAACAGGAGTCACCCGATGAAGAAGTATCTTCCTCTCGCAGCTTTGCTTGCGTCCGTCTCGGCCGTTCCGGCCTCTGCCCAGATCCTGGACAGCCAGACCTACCGCACCATGGCGGCTCAGTCGGACGCTTTCGAGATTGCATCGAGCCAGCTTGCCCTCGAACGCTCGCGCAACCCCGTGGTGCGCCGCTATGCCGAGAACATGATCAGGGATCACGGCATGACCAGCCAGGCCCTGAACGGCGGCCGTCCGGTCTATTCCGCGTCCGGTGAGTTCCTCGGCGGAACCATGGGCGGCACCCTTGCGGGTGCGGGCATCGGCGCCCTCGTCGGTGGCCCGGTCGGCGCGGCCGTCGGCGCCGGTGTCGGAGCGACCGCCGGTGCCACGGCCGGCGCGGCCGCCAGCGGTGCTCCGGGAACGTCCGGCGGCACGGCGACCGGCGCGCTTGCGGGCGCGGGCGTCGGAGCCCTGGTGGGCGGCCCGGTCGGCGCGGCTGTCGGGGCCGGCGTCGGGGCGACCACGGGCGCTGCCGCAGGGACCGCGGCCGACGTGCGGGCGACCGGTTCCGTGAGCCCGGTGCGCCTCGGCGTTCCGCTTCCGCCGGACAAGATGGCCATGCTGAACCAGCTCGCCTCGACCTCGGGTCCGCAGTTTGACCGCCTCTATGGTCAGGCTCAGCGCATGGCCCACCAAGAGGCCCTGGCGCTCCATGCGGGCTACGCCCAGGCCGGCAACGATCCCGGTCTGCGCCAGTTCGCGGCCTCGGTGGTTCCGCACCTGGAGCACCATGCGGCAGACGCTCAGCGTCTCCCGGGCGGTACGGCCCGTCGCCGCTAAGGCACTTTCGGCAGGTCGTCGGTGCCCCGCCGATAAATCCCTTCCCTGTCATGGCCGGCCTCGTGCCGGCCATTTCCTTGTCCGTCCCGCATCATGAGAACGCACTCCGCTGCCATCTCCGGCGAGCCGAAGTCTCGGGACGGAGATTCATGGTCAAGTGCTGCGCGATGGGTTCCCTTCCCCTGCGCTGCGCGTCCTTCCGGGAATGACATGGATGGGACGCTCGCATCGGGATCACCGGATCAAGTCCCGGGTTGAGTTGCCGTGTGAGAGGTTGGCCTCGCGTTTTCATGTTCGTCGAAAGCCCTATCCGCATCCCAATCGCGACGGGTTGCGATGCCTCTTCGAAGGTGTAGGAAGGGAGCAGCAGGTCCTTCTTCTCGGACCGTGTCCGACCACCCTCCGACCTTCCGCGAGCTTCCATGACCTACGTCATTCCCGCGCCTTCGCTCCCCGCCCTTCCCGTTGCCGGCACCGCCGACCTGTTCCCGGTCCGCCGCGTCTATTGCGTCGGCAGAAACTATGCGGCCCATGCGCGGGAGATGGGCGGCGACCCGACACGCGAGCCGCCCTTCTTCTTCATGAAACCCGCCGATGCGCTCCAGCCCGTCAGGGATGGCGAGACGACGGACCATGTCTATCCGCCGAAGACCGGGAACTACCATTTCGAGATCGAGATGGTGGTGGCCCTGGCCAAGGGCGGACGGGACATTCCCGTCGCGCAGGCCCTCGACCATGTCTTCGGCTATGCGGTCGGCCTCGACATGACCCGCCGCGACCTCCAGGACGAGGCCAAGCAGCTTCGCCGCCCCTGGGAGCTCGGCAAGGCGGCCGATCATTCAGGTCCGGTCGGGCCGATCCACCCGGTCTCGCAGGTTGGACACCCGGCAGGCGGGGCCATCTCCCTGTCCGTGGACGGAACGACGAAGCAGAAGGCCGACCTGTCCGACATGATCTGGTCCGTCGCCGAGCAGATCGCCTATCTATCCTCCTATTTCGAGCTTGCCCCCGGCGATGTGATCTTCTCCGGGACGCCCGATGGCGTCGGTGCGGTGACGAAGGGCCAGACCATGGTCGGGGCCGTCGAGGGCCTCGGCGAGATCAAGCTGCAGGTCGTTTGAGGCCTGCCCGGCCACCCCTTGCCTTTTTGGCGAGTTTGGCTGTTACTGCGTCACGGCGCGGCCGGAGACGGCTGCCGTTACATCAGGCCCCGGTGCGAGCCGGGGTCCACGAACAAGGGAACGACTATGAAATTCGTTAAGACCGTCGGCTTGGCTCTTCTCGGTTCCGCTCTTGCGATGGGCGCGGCCTCCGCGCAGGAAAAGACCGTCAAGATCGCCACGGAAGGCGCCTATGCGCCGTGGAACTTCACCGGCGCGGGCGGCAAGCTCGAGGGCTTCGAGATCGACCTCGCCAACGACCTGTGCGCCCGCATGAAGGTGAAATGCGAGATCGTCGCCCAGGACTGGGACGGCATCATTCCCGCCCTCACGGCCAAGAAGTACGATGCCATCATGGCCGGCATGAGCATCACCGACGAGCGTAAGAAGACCATCGACTTCGCCGGTCCCTACGCCAACTCCCCGAACGGCTTCCTCGTCGCCAAGGACTCCCCGCTCGCCAAGATGCCGGGCACCGGAGAGGCCTTCAACCTGACGAGCCAGCAGGCCGCCGCCGAGAAGGCGATCGAGGCCTACAAGCCGCTCCTCAAAGGCAAGACCATCGGCGTCCAGGGCTCGACCATCCACGCGAACTTCGCCGACAAGTACCTGAAGGGCACGGCCGAGATCCGCGAGTACAAGACCACGGAACAGCACGACCTCGATCTCGCAGCCGGCCGCATCGATGCGGTGCTGGCCGACGCGACCGCGATCATCGGCACCCTCGAGAAGCCCGAGTTCAAGGATTACGCCTTGGTCGGCCCGTCGATCACCGGCGGCCTGCTCGGTGCCGGCGTCGGCGTCGGCCTGCGTCAGGGCGATACGGAACTCAAGAAGAGCTTCAATGAAGCCATCCAGGGCGCCATCAAGGACGGCACGATCCAGAAGCTGTCCATGAAGTGGTTCAAGATCGACACCACTCCCCGCTCCTGATCGTCCAGCCTCTCGCGGGAATTTCGCCGCCCACGTCGTCACCGGCCTTGTGCCGGTGATCCCGATGCTGAAAGGCGCGACGCCTCTCCAGACGAGAGGGCCGGGACTGATGCCCGGATCAGGTCCGGGGACGGCTCTGACGTAGCAGGAGACCGAAATATCCAGGGCGCGGCTTCGGTCGCGCCCTTTTTGTATCCGTGGATATCAACTGCGACCGAATTCGCCAGCTTGGACGCTTTATTCAGCATGTTTAGCACTTGCGCCGGCTTGGCTTTTGAATGTTAGCTTCTGGACGCGCGATGGGGGCACCGATCCTCATCCGACAATAGGATCAGTTGAAGCTGACCAGAGGGAAGACGATGACATTCTTCAAGACATTGGGTCTCGGCCTGCTGGCCTCCGCCCTCGCCATCGGCGCGGCCTCCGCGCAGGAAAAGACCGTCAAGATCGCCACGGAAGGCGCCTATGCGCCGTGGAACTTCACCGGCGCGGGCGGCAAGCTCGAGGGCTTCGAGATCGACCTCGCCAACGACCTGTGCGCCCGCATGAAGGTGAAATGCGAGATCGTCGCCCAGGACTGGGACGGCATCATCCCGGCGCTCCAGGCCAAGAAGTACGATGCCATCATGGCCGGCATGAACATCACCGACAAACGCCTTGAGACCATCAACTTCTCCATTGCCTATGCGGCCACTCCGCATGGCTTCGGGGTGATGAAGGATTCTCCCCTCGCCAAGCTGGCGGGGACCGGCACGACCGTGAACCTCGACAAGGATCCGGAAGGTGCCAAGAAGGCGATCGAGGCCTGGAAGCCGCTGCTGAAGGGCAAGACCGTCGGCGTCCAGACCGCGACCGTGAACGCACAATTCGTGGAGACCTACCTGAAGGACACGGTCACGATCCGCGAGTACAAGACCACGGAGCAGCACGACCTCGACCTGTCCGCCGGTCGCCTCGACGCGATCTTCGCCGGCCAGGGGGCGCTGAAGGCCACGCAGGAGAAGCCCGAGTTCAAGGACATGGTGATTGCCGGCACGGGCATGCGCGGGGGCCTGCTCGGCCGCGGCGTCGCCGTCGGCATGCGCAAGGACGACACGGAACTGAAGAAGTCCTTCGACGAGGCGATCCAGGCGGCGATCAAGGATGGCACGATCCAGAAGCTGTCGATGAAGTGGTTCAAGATCGACGCGACCCCGCAGGCCTGACATCGGGCCCGGCCGCGGAGGTGACTGGCGCTTCGGGATCCATTCGGTCCCTTAGCCCACTGGAAAAAAAGTCCCGGATCCTGCTACACGGACCCGGGACATGATCCGGCGGAGGCCGGATTTGACGGATCCTGTCTCCCCTCGCCCTGTCAGGGAGGGGAGACATATTCAGGAAAGTTGAAGCGTGCAGCAGCTGAGCTATTTCGAGCTCGTCGGGTTCGGCCCCAACGGATGGGGATTGGCCCTTCTCACCGCGGCGGGGATGACCATTGCCGTCGCCATATGCGGCTTCCTTGCGGGCTCCGTCGTCGGGACCCTGGTGGCCTGGGGGAAGATCGGCGGCAATGTTGTGATCCGAAGCCTGGCGGACGGCTACACCACCGTCCTGCGCGGCATTCCCGATCTTCTCGTGATCTATCTCTTCTATTTCGGCGGCTCGGCGGCGCTCGGTGCCATCGGCAGCCTGTTCGGTGCCCAGGGCTTCATCGGCGTGCCGGCCTTCGTCACCGGCGCGCTCGCCATCGGCATCGTGTCTGGCGCCTATCAGGCGGAGGTCTTCCGCGGCGCCTATCAGGTCGTGAGCCGCGGCGAGATCGAGGCCGCCCGTTCGGTCGGCATGCACCGCTGGCTCATGTTCCGCCGCATCATAGCCCCGCAGGTCCTGCGCTACGCCATCCCGGGCCTCGGCAACACTTGGCAGCTGGTGCTCAAGGAATCGGCCCTGATCTCCGTGACGGGCCTCGTCGAGCTGCTGCGCCAGTCGCATATCGCGGCGGGCTCCACCCGCCGGCCCTTCGACTTCTACGTTACGGCGGCGATCCTGTACCTGCTCATCACCTGGGTTTCGACCTACCTGTTCCAGCGCGCAGAGGCTCATTCGATGCGTGGCATGCGGAGGGCTTCCTGATGGATTTCGCCTTCATGCGGGACACCTTCCTGACCCTCATGGGCGGGGTGCCGCTGACGCTCAACCTGGCCTTCATGTCGGTCGCCCTCGGGGCCGTGCTGGCGATGCTGCTTGCGCTCATGCGCATGTCACGGGTCAAGGTGCTCGACTGGCCGGCGCAAGCCTATGTCTTCGTGTTCCGGGGAACGCCCCTGCTCGTGCAGATCTTCCTGATCTATTACGGACTCGGGCAGTTCCGTCCGACGCTGCAGGAATGGGGATTGTGGACGTTCTTCCGCGAGCCCTATTGGTGCGCCGTGCTGGCGCTCACCCTCAACACCGCCGCCTATGCCAGCGAGATCATGCGCGGCGGCCTGCAATCGGTGCCGCACAACCAGGTCGAGGCCGCCAGAGCCTGCGGCATGTCGGGCCTCCTGCTCTTCCGCCGCATCGTCTTCCCCATCGCGGTCCGTCAGGCGCTTCCCGCCTACGGCAGCGAGATCATTCTCATGGTGAAGGCCACGTCGCTGGCCTCCATCATCACCATGATGGAAGTGACCGGTCTTGCCGCGAAGCTCATCTCGCAGACGTTCCGCGCGGTCGAGGTCTTCATCGTGGCGGGCCTGATCTACCTCATCCTCAACTTCATCATTACGCGCATCATCATGGCCATCGAATGGTGGCTCTCGCCGCATCTGCGCCGCCCCCCGGCCATCGAGCCGCGTCTGGAGGCCGCCCATGTCTAACGGAGTTGCATCCTTGTCGACCCAATCCGCGGCCTCCGGGGCCGCTGCCGCCGTCTCCGTCAACAATCTCCGCAAGAGCTTCGGCAATCTCGAGGTGCTCAAGGGTGTGTCGCTGAGCGCGAAGGAAGGCGACGTCATCTCGATCCTCGGCGCCTCCGGCTCCGGCAAGTCCACGATGCTCCGCTGCATCAACATGCTGGAGGTACCCGATTCCGGCGAGATCCGCATCGGCGGCGAGACCATCGGCCTCAAGAAGGGCCGCAAGGGCATGGAGCCCGCCGACCAGCGCCAGGTGGACCGCATCCGCTCGCGCGTCGCCATGGTGTTCCAGAGCTTCAATCTCTGGTCCCATATGACGATCCTGGAGAACGTGATCGAAGCGCCGGTGCATGTGCAGAAGCGTCCGAAGGCGGAGTGCATCGCCGAGGCCGAGGAGCTGCTGAAGAAGGTCGGCATCGTCGACAAGCGCAATCAATATCCCTCGCACCTCTCCGGCGGCCAGCAGCAGCGCGCGGCCATCGCGCGGGCGCTCGCCATGCACCCGAAGGTGATGCTGTTCGACGAGCCGACCTCCGCGCTCGACCCGGAACTCGTCGGCGAGGTGCTGCGCGTCATGCGCTCGCTCGCCGAGGAAGGCCGCACCATGCTTGTGGTGACGCACGAAATGGGCTTCGCCCGCGACGTGTCGAACCGCGTCGTGTTCCTGCACAAGGGCGTGGTGGAGGAGGAAGGCGCGCCGACCGAGGTGTTCGGCGCCCCGAAATCGGAACGCTTCAAGCAGTTCATCTCGAGCCATCGATGAAGCACTGACGGTCATGACTCGGTTGCCCGTCATGGCCGGCCCTGTGCCGGCCATCTCGATACGGTGAGGCTCAGCGTTTCATAGGATCGGAATCACCGGCACTGGGCTGGTGACGACGTGTCGGGTAGAACGTCAGATCCGCCTCATGACCGCTCGCTCACCCGAACGGCCGTGCCGTCGATCTCGGCCGGGCCGCGCTTGGGCATGCCCAGGTGCTCGTGGATGATCCGCAGGTTGCGCCGGTTGGCTTTGAAGAACACGTCGAACACGTCGCCTGCGATCGGGATCGCCCCGATGGCCGTATCGAACGCGACGTTGCCGATCATGCGCGCGATCTTCCAGCGCGGCAGGCCGAGCCGACGGGCCTCCCAGATGATGTAGCTGGCGAGCACCGCCGAGACCGCATCGCCGATGCCCGGCACGAGGCCGATCAGGGCATCGAAGCCGACGCGCCGGTTCAAGCCGGGGATCAGCACGGCGTCGTCCAGCAATCTTGCAACGAGCGTGACACGCGCGATCGCGTCGGCCTGTGTCGGGCCGGCGGCCTTGAGGGCGTCGAAAGCAGCGCTGCGAGCAGTGGTCATTCCCATCTCCAAGCGGCCGGTCCCGTGACCGGCACAACGGTCAGTGATGTGTGCATTCCAGGCCCCTTCCGCAAGATTCAGGGCCCGTTATCCCATAACTCACCCATAATTTCCTCTCATAGGATTCGTTGCAGAGCAAAGCTTTGCCGACCAAGGGAGGCTGCCGCCGGGCCGAATCTGGATAGGTGTTCTTGCCTAAGACCACGCTCACTTTAGGTAGCGGTGCCTAACGCTGCGACCTCCGCCACCGGCGACCAACCAGCAGCGAGGTCCGCCGGATATCGTTTCGGCGGCAGTCACTCTGTGGGGGCTCAGAACGGGAGAACCCGATGAGCACCGATGCCCGAGTTCGTCACGTGTCCAGGGTCGCGATCATGATGGGAGCATTTCTGACCGGATTGTCCCCGGCCGCGCTCAAGGCCGATGATGGGGGCGGCGGGGTCGTTCCGCCTGCCCAGTATGCCAGCCTGCCGTCCGATAATGGCCTCGACGATGCCGACGTCACCGGAAGTCTGCCGGATGCCAAAGCGCTCTCCCGCTTCACGTCCTTGGTAGCTCATGGAACGATCACCCTGCGCGACAGCGCTCCGACGGACTGCATCCCCGGTCACCTGCGCGAAGTGGTCGCCTCCGTGGCCGAGAAGTTCGGCCCCGTCAGCGTCGAGTCGACCCATCGCAGCCGCGGTCGCAACTGGCGGGCCGGAGGAGCCCGCCATTCCCTGCATCTCGCCTGCCGTGCCGTCGATTTTCGCGTGCATGCCCGAGCGCGGGGCGTCATGGCCTATCTGCGGGGGCTCCCCCAGGTCGGCGGCCTTAAGATCTATCGAAACGGCATCATCCATATCGATAACGGCGAACGTCGTTCCTGGTGACGACGAACGCCCGCTCCGATACAACGGCAGAATGTTCGAGAATTTCACCCATCGCCAAATCGAAACCTCCGGCGCGACCATCAACCTCCGCCACGGCGGGAACGGCCCGCCCGTCCTTCTGCTGCATGGACATCCGCAGACCCATGTCATGTGGCACAAGGTGGCTCCGAAGCTCGCCGAGAGCTACACGATTGTCTGTGCCGATCTGCGCGGCTACGGCGACAGCGCGAAGCCGCCGACCACGCCCGACCATGAGCCCTATTCCAAGCGCGCCATGGCGCGCGATCAGGTCGAAGCGATGCGGGCCCTCGGCTTCGAGCGCTTCGCTGTCGTCGGCCACGACCGCGGCGGGCGCTGCGCCTATCGCATGGCGCTCGATCACCCCGACCGGATCGTCGCACTGTCGGTTCTCGACATCATTCCCACGGCCGAGCATTTCCAGCGCACCGACATGGCCTTCGCCATGGGCTATTGGCATTGGTTCTTCCTCGCTCAACCCCATCCCATCCCCGAGCGCCTGATCGCATCGGACCCGGACGTGTTCTATCTGCGCCGGGGACGCTCGCTCTTCGACGAAGCTGCGCTGGCCGAATATCGCCGCTGCTACACCAACCCCGAGACGATCCACGCCATGTGCGAGGATTACCGGGCCGGCGCGACCATCGACATGCGCCTCGACGAAGAGGACCAGAAGGCCGGGCGCCGAATCGCCTGTCCGGTGCAGGCCCTCTGGGGCCTGAAGAACGGGCTGGAGCGCTGGTACGACGTTCTCGCCGTATGGCGCGACTGGGCCGACCGCGTGGAAGGCCACGGCATCGATTGCGGCCATTACCTCGCCGAGGAAGCGCCGGAGGAAACGCTGGCGGCGTTGGAGCCATTCCTGGCGAGAGCGTTCAAAGGCTGAAACACCCGCGACTGCTGTTAGCCCTCACTCACCACAATACGCCGACGGCTCTCCTCCCGCCTGTGGGTTGGAGATGGAGGTGCGGGGTGAGCGATAGCCTATGCAGATGTTGCGCGACGATGCCGCAGCTTCACCTCTCCCATGGGGAGAGGTCGGACCGTCAGGTCCGGGTGAGGGGTTACGCCCTCTCCCTCAGGGAGAGGTAAACCCGTGCCACACGTGGCCAACCCAGCGCTGGCCCCCACCCTTGATCCTCTCACCAAGGGAGGGAAACACGCTATGTCCTCTCTGGGCGGGCCACTCAGGATGAGTTGAGAACTCTACGACCCAGCCTTCGCGAACGGCGCGATGGTGATGCCGTTCGCCTCCAGCTTCGCGCGAACCGTACGCGCCATCGCGACCGCGCTCGGCTCGTCGCCGTGCACGCAGATCGTGTCGATCTCGAGCGGGATCCGCTTTCCGGACACCGTCGTGATCGCCTTGTCCTGGACAGCCCGGAGAATGCGCTCGGCGGCGAATTCCGCATCGTGGAGCACGGCACCGGGCTTCTTGCGGCTGGTGAGCGTGCCGTCGTCCTCGTAGGTCCGGTCGGCAAAAATCTCGCGCGCGACCTTCACGCCGATCTGCTCGGAAGCCTTTTCCATCAGAAGGCCGGGCATGCACACGTTGACGAGGCTGGCATCGACGCCCTTGATGGCGCGGGCGATGGCGAGCGCGAGATCCATGTCCTCGTTCGCCATGTTGTTGAGCGAGCCATGCGCCTTCACATAGGTGACCTTGTGCCCGGCAAGCGCCGCGAGGGCCTGCATGGCGCCGATCTGGTAGGCCACCATGCGCTCGATCTCGGCCGGGCTGTCGCCGCGGATGACGCGGCGGCCGAAGCCGTGCAGATCGTTGAAACCCGGGTGCGCCCCGATGGCGACGCCCTTCTGCTTCGCCATCTCGGCGGTGCGGAACATGATGGACGGATCGCCCGCATGATAGCCGCAGGCGATGTTCGCCGAGGAAACGATGTCGAGCATCGCCTCGTCGTCCCCCATCGGCCAGGGGCCGAAGCCCTCCCCCATGTCGCAATTGAGATCGATGTTCATGTCCGTCACACCAGAACCGGTTTGGCCGTCTGCTGGCCCACATGGAAGATGCGCTTGTAGCGCTCGATTTCCGCCTTCGGCCCCATGGCCTTGGTCGGATTGTCGGAGAGTTTCACCGTCGGCCTGTCATCGGCCGAGATGACCTTGCACACGATGGAGATCGGGTCGAGCGCGCCCTCGGGCGCAAGGCCGCGGAAATCGTTGGTCAGAAGCGTGCCCCAGCCGTAACCCATCCGCATGCGCCCGCGGAAATGCCGGTGGATCCGCTCGATCACATCCACGTCGAGGCCGTCGGAGAAGATCGCGAGCTTCTCCCTTGGATTCTGCCCGCGTTGGCGCCACCACTCGATGGCCTCCTCGCCGCCCTCGATCGGGTCCTTGGAATCCACGCGGATGCCCGTCCACGACGCCACCCATTCGGGAGCGTTCTGCAGGAAATTCGTGGTGCCGTAGGTATCGGGCAGGATCACGCGCAGGTTGCCCTCGTAATCCTGCTGCCAATCCGCCAGCACCCGGTATGGCGCCTCGGCGAGTTCCTCGTCGCTGTCGGTAAGGGCCGCGTAGACCATCGGCAGCTCGTGGGCGTTCGTGCCCACGGCCTCGACCTCGCGCCGCATGGCGATGAGGCAGTTGGACGTGCCGAGGAAGGAAGCGCCCAGGCCCTCGATCATCGCCTGCACACACCAATCCTGCCACAGGAAGCCGTGGCGGCGGCGCGTGCCGAAATCGGAGATCGATAGATCGGGAAGCTGCTTGAGCCGCTGGATCTTCTCCCAGACCCGCGTCATCGCGCGGGCATAGAGAACCTGAAGCTCGAACTTGCCCATGCCCTTGAGCACGCCGCGCGAGCGCAGCTCGTTGAGAATGGCGAGAGCCGGGATCTCCCACATGGTGGTCTCGATCCAGCGGCCGTGGAAGGTCAGCACATATTGGCCGTCTTCCTTTTCGAGCAGGTATTCCGGAAAGCGGAAGGTCTCGAGCCAGTCCATGAATTCCGGCGAGAACATCTGCCGCTTGCCGTAGAAGGTGTTGCCGCGCAACCACGTGGATTCGCCGCGCGTCAGTGAGAGGCTGCGCACATGGTCGAGCTGCTCGCGCAGTTCACCGATGTCGATGATGTCGCCCAAGCGGATGCGGGTGGTGCGGTTATGGATGCCGAACGTGACCTGCACGTCCCGGTGGCGGCGAAAGATCGTCTGCGCCATCAGGAGCTTGTAGAAATCCGTATCCAGGACGGACCGGACGATCGGGTCGATCTTCCAGGTATGGTTGTAGACCCGGGTCGCGATGTCCACCATCGCCTGCTCCTTGCCACTCAAAGGAGGCGAGACAATAGCGAAGGGCCGTCCGGGATGAAAGAGTGCCGGCTACAAGACTTCCATGCAGCCCCGTCAGGGCGGCAGGACATCGACCTGGATCGAGGCGTAATAGGCCGCCACATCGGCGATATCCTCGTCCGACAGGTCTTTCGCTACAATGTTCATGGATTCGTTCTTGCGGTCGCCCGAACGATAGGCTTCGAGGCTTCTGACAAGATAGCTTTCGACCTGGCCGGCCAGATTGGGCGCTTCCGGGTTTTTCGAGAGCCCATCGAGACCGTGGCAGCCCTGACAGGTGGTGAGCTTCTGGCGTCCTGCCCTGGCATCTCCGGCAAGGGCTGGGTCGGCGGCGAGGCCGCCGAGGAGGAGACCCGCCAGGGCGAGGGCATGGATCGATGTCATGACGGATGGTCCCAGGAGAAGCAGGCGCCCCGGATGAGGCGCCCGTCGAGAAGTGCTCAGCGTCCTTCGTAGGAGATGCGATAGATCGCTCCCGCCGTATCGTCGGATATCAGGAGGGAGCCGTCGGGCAGCATGGCGACATCGACCGGGCGGCCGAGATATTCGCCGTTCTCCGTCAGCCACCCCTCCGCGAAGACCTGCGGCTTGTCCGCCGTGCCGTCCGCCTTGACCGGCGTGAACATGACCCGCGCGCCGATCGGCTTCGTGCGGTTCCAGGACCCGTGCTGGGCCGAGAAGATGCCGCCCTGATAGGTCTGCGGGAACATCTTGCCCGTGTAGAACATCATGCCGAGATCGGCCGCGTGCGGATCCATCAAGGCCTGGGGGCCGATCACGCCGGCCGGAACCGGATCGTCCTTGTACTCGACCGTGTGGATGGTGCCGCCGCCATAATAGGGGAAGCCGAAGTTCTGCCCCATGCTGGCGATGCGGTTGAGTTCTCCGGGAGGCTGGTCGTCGCCCATGCCGTCGACCTGGTTGTCGGTGAACCAGAGCGACTTGTCGGCGAGATTGAAATCTATGCCGACGGAATTGCGGATCCCCGTCGCATAGACCTCGCGGTTCTTGCCGTCCTGATCCATGCGGATGATGCCGCCGATGCCGAATTTCTTGTAGAGATCGAGCTTGTCTTTCGGCGGCACGTTGAAGGGCTGTCCGAGGGCGATGTAGAGCTTGTTATCCGGGCCGATCCGGCAGACGCGGGCGGTGTGGTTGAAGCTTTCTTCCGCAGGTGGAATGAGATCGCCCTGCTTCACGACCTGGAAGATGGGAACGTCGGCGCCGCCCTCGTAGAAGAACTCGGCGGCCGGGAACTGGATCACCCGGTTCTGCTCGACGACGTAGAGGATCCCGTCCGGTGAGAAGCAAACGCCGTTGGGGATCTTGAAGGTGACGGCAGCCCCGAACGGGACGACCTCGTCGGCCACGCGATCCTTGTCGCGATCCGTCACCGTGTAGACGTTGCTCTTGCGGGTTCCGACGAAAACGACACCGGCATTGGGGCCGACGGCCATATGGCGGGCATCGGGAACGACGGCGTAAAGATCGATCTTGAAGCCGTCCGGCAGTTTGATCTTCTCGAGATTGCGCCTGAGAGCGTCGGCCCTGCGGCCCTCCTGCGGAACCGGTTTGGGCGACGGCGTGTCGGTGGTGCGGAAGCCGCTCAGGCGCTCCAGGTTGCCGGTCGGCGATTGCGTCGCCGATGGTGTATTCGCGCCGCCTCCCTGGACAGCAGGCTGGGCAAAAGCCGAGGACGCAAGAACAACCGTTGAGACAGCAGCAAGCCAGATGAACTTCATCGATTCCTCCGAGGGACTGCCCCTTATGATTTTGTCGTTGTCGTTCCGTGTTTGAATGCGCTCCCCAGCCAATTCTTAACATAGATCATATTCAAGCCACTTCCACGGCAGAAGGAGCGAATAAGAGCAAAGAAAAGGGGCCGCGCGCGGCCCCTGAATATTTCGCGCTGCAACAGACCTCAGCTCAAATTGACCTTGGCCTGATCGCCCGGCTTTGGCTGCTCGCCGGTAATCGCAGCCTTCGCGTAACCGTAGAGATGCACCAGGGTCGAGGACGGGCTGTCCCAGTATTCGCCCTTGGCCGGATGAACGCGGATCAGGGCGATCTGCGGATCGTCCACGCCCTTCGGGAACCAGGCGCGCAGGGGCTCAGACCATTTCTTCTCGATCGTCGCCTTGTCGCGCACGATCTCGGCCTTGCCGGTTACAGACACGTAGGTCTGGCTGCTCGGATCGGAATAGGCGAGGTTGACCTCGTTGTCGCGGGAGAGTTCGGTCGTCTTGGGAGACTGGATCTGGGTGAAGAACCAGAGGTCGCCATGCTCGTCCGCCTCCTGGTTGTGCATGGGCCGGCTGTGAAGCGTCCCGTCCGTATCGACGGTGGTCATCATGGCGATCTTCACGTCCTTGATCAGCTCATAGAGCTTTCCGGCATTCGGATCGTTATGGCCGTGCTGGTGCATCCTCGTCTCCTCGATCTTGCATGACAGGTTCTCGGGAACGATCATCGAAGGCAGCGCCACGACCGGTCGAACCGGCTCCCGAGGGGTCCGGTGAACAACGGACAAGGTGCAGTTTGGTTCGGGATATCGTACCCGGCCCATCGAGAGCGTCTTAACGGACGCGCTCTTGGTCTATACATGAGGGTCTTGGAACCTCGGAGCCATTCAGGAGACTTCATCGTGGCAATAACCCGTGAGCACGTGCTGCAGGCTCTGTCGACCGTTCCGGTCGATGCAGGCGGAACCAATCTCGTCGCATCGGGCCGCCTGTCCGACGTGGTGGTGGACGATGCGGGCCGCGTGATGTTCTCGATCACCATCGAGCCGTCCGAGGCACCCGCCATGGAGCAGGTGCGCCAAGCCGCCGTCGCGGCCGTCCAGGGCCTGCCGACCGTGAAGGGCGTCTTCGCCAGCCTCACCGCCGACCGGCCCGCCGGCTCCGGCGCGGCCGCCCCCTCCCCGACCGCGCAGCCGCATCCGAGAGCGGCGGCCCAGCCCAAGAACCAGCGCATTCCGGGCGTGCAGCATGTGATCGCCGTCGCCTCGGGCAAGGGCGGCGTCGGCAAGTCCACCACCGCGTGCAACCTGGCGCTCGGGCTGAAATCCCTCGGGTTGAGAATCGGCCTGCTGGATGCGGACATCTACGGCCCCTCCATGCCGAAGCTTCTCGGCATTCACGGCAAGCCGCGCCTGCTGGAGAACCGCGTTCTCGAACCCATGCAGGCCTACGGCCTCAAGGTCATGTCCATCGGCTTCCTCGTCGAGGAAGAGGCCGCCATGATCTGGCGCGGGCCGATGGTGATGTCGGCCATCACCCAGATGCTGCGGGAGGTGGCCTGGGGCGATCTCGACGTGCTCGTCGTCGACATGCCGCCCGGCACGGGCGATGCGCAGCTCACCATGGCGCAGGCGACGCCCCTGGCCGGCGCGGTGATCGTCTCCACGCCGCAGGATCTCGCACTGATCGATGCGCGACGCGGCGTCTCCATGTTCAAGCGGGTCGAGATCCCGATCCTCGGCATCGTCGAGAACATGGCGACCTTCGTCTGTCCCCATTGCGGCCAGAGCTCCCACATCTTCGGGCATGGCGGCGCCCGCGAGGAGGCCAAGCGCCTGGGCGTGCCCTTCCTGGGCGAGGTTCCGCTCAACATGACGATCCGCGAGCTTTCGGATGCCGGCCGTCCCGTCGTCGTCACCGATCCCGACGGGCCGCATGCGAAGATCTACAAGGACATGGCGCAGCAGGTCTGGGCGTCCCTCGCGGGCGGCGCGGCCGCACGGCCTGCGCCGCGCATCGTGATCGAGTGAGAAAGTCCGGTATGGTGCAGCCTCCCACTCTCGGCGCCGTACTCGCGGGAGGCCTTTCGCGGCGGATGGGAGGCGGCGACAAGACCCTCCTCAGCGTCGCTGGGCTCACGCTTCTCGAGCATGCGGCGCAGCGTCTTGCGCCGCAATGCGACGGCATGATCGTCAACGCGAATGGCGACATCTCTCGCCTCGGAACATCGCTCCATCCTGTCGTGCCGGACACGATTGAAGGTCATCTGGGGCCGCTGGCCGGTATCCTGACCGCCCTCGAATGGAGCGCTGTCCATCGTCCCGATATCGATTGGGTCGTCAGCGTTCCCGGCGATACGCCTTTCATTCCGGCGGATCTGGTTCGGCGGCTGCATGGCGCACGTATCGATTCGGGACAGCCCCTCGCCTGCGCATTGTCGGGCTCGCAGGTTCATTTCGCGGTCGGCCTCTGGCCTGTTTCCCTGCGAAACGATCTGCGTCAGGCGCTCCTGGACAAAGAGATCCGCAGCATCCGAGACTGGGTGCAGCTCCATGGATATGCAACGGCCTCATGGCCCGTCGAGCCGATCGATCCGTTCTTCAATGTCAATACGCCGGAGGATTTGACCGAGGCGGGCGTGCTGGCATTACAAAGGGGCGGATGATGACCGAGCTCGACCTATCCGGCCTGAAGTGCCCGCTGCCGGTGCTTCGCACACGAAAAGCGCTGCGCTCCATGGTGCCCGGCGAGACGTTGCATGTCATCTGCACGGATCCGCTCGCAGGGATCGATGTGCCGAACCTGATCCGGGAAACCGGCGATATTCTGGAAGAGCAGAAGCAGGAAGCCTCACGGATCACATTCCTGATCCGCAAGGCCGGTCACTCCAAATGAAAAGGCCCGGCATGCGCCGGGCCCGTTCCATTGACCGCAATCAAGGATTCTTGCGCAGCGAATCCTTGATGCCGCCGACGGTGTTCTGGATCTTGCCTTCGGCCTTATCCATCTTGCCTTCGGCTTCCATCTTCGAATCGCCAAGAGCCTTGCCCAGGCCTTCCTTGATGCGGCCCTTCACGTTCTTCATGCTGCCTTCGGCGCGATCGTTATCCATGATGGTTCTCCTGAAACTGGACTTCAGCTGAGGCAACGCCGGTCTGGAAGGTTGGTTTCAACAAACCGCGGCCTGCGACGATTCCGACCGAAAGCGAGCTAAACGAATTATTTCGAGAGCAAATTTCTCACACGAGCGGCATTAAATCCGCGCAGCCAGCGCAAAATCGATCGGAAAGCGCGCTTTACAGCCTATTTCCCGAACGGCTCTTCTTTTTAACGAACAAGACATTTTTCGGGGCGATTGCGACGCCTTACCGAACCCGTCCTATCTTGAGCACATCACTTCTCTCGCCCATCAGCCGGGAACGCCTTGGTCAGCCCCCAATGTCATCTAACACAATCTCGCGATTCATGCCTCCAAGGTGGGAACCCAAAGACGGGAAGGCCGGGATTGGAAATCACGATGCTTGTGCCGGGAACAACGAGGCGCGGTCATCCCGATGAACCTTCGTTTCGCGTCCTTCAGGGGCGAATGAGAATGCACCGGAAATCGTTGACGTTCGTCAGAGTCGGGCCGGTCACGACGAGGCGGTCGAGCTGCGCGAAAGCCGTGTAGGCATCGTTCCTGTCCAGGTGTGCCGCCAGATCGATTCCCTTCGCGCGGGCATTCTCGAACAGGCTTGCGTCAAACCAGGCGCCCGCGTTGTCCTCGGAGCCGTCGATGCCGTCAGTATCGCAGGCGATGGCCGAGATTCTGCGCTCGCCCTTCAAGGACAGGACCAGAGCCAACAGGAACTCGGCATTGCGCCCGCCCCGCCCCTGCCCGCGCACGGTCACCGTCGTCTCACCGCCGGAGAGCAGGACGCATGGCGCTTTCGCGGGCTCCCCGTGCAGCAGCGCAGAACGGGCGATGCCGGCCATGACGCGCCCGACCTCCCTCGCCTCGCCTTCGAGCGCATCGCCCAGGATGAGCGGCGTCAGCCCCAGTTCACGGGCCTTTGTCGCAGCCGCGTCGAGCGCCATCTTGGGCGTCGACAGCATATGCACCGCGCCGCCGGCCACCGGCTCGGTGACGGCATTGGACCGGATGGTCCGGAGGACATGGTCGGGCACGTCGATGCCGTATTTGCGCAGGATCTCGAGGGCCACGTCCGGATCGACGCGCTCGGGGATCGTCGGGCCGGACCCGATGCTGCCGGGATCGTCGCCGGGAACGTCCGAGATCAGATAGGTCACGAGCTTTGCCTTGCCGATGGCGGCCGCGAGCCTGCCGCCCTTGATGGCGGAGAGCGACTTTCGCACCAGGTTCATCTCCCCGATGGGAGCGCCTGATTTCAACAGCGCCCGGTTCAGATCCTGCTTGTCGGCGAGCGTCACCCCCTCGGCCGGCAGCGACAACAACGCAGAGGCTCCACCGGACATGAGGCACACGACGAGATCGTCGGGACCGGCCTCGCGAGCCAGGGTCAGGATGCGCCCGGCGGCCTTCAGCCCGGCTTCGTCCGGGACAGGATGAGCGGCCTCGACGATCTCGACGCTCCGCGTCGGCACCGCATGTCCGTACCGCGTGACCACGAGTCCCTCGCAGATTCCTCCCGCGCGGGTCCAGGCCTCCTCGAAGGCCGCCGCCATGCGGGCCGAGGCCTTTCCGGCGCCGAGGACGATCGTTCGTCCTTTCGGCCGAAGAGGCAGACGACCATCGAACTGTCCATCGGGAAGCGCCGCCTTGAGGGCGGCGTCGAACAGGGCGAGGAGAATTTCGGCATCGTTTGGCATGGTGCCACTTTACGTCAGAAATCCCGCACGTGAAGCCTCGAGCGGCAGATTGCACACAGGCGGCCCGTATCCCTGTCAAAGCCCTTGGACCTCACGGCAGGATCATGCTTAAAGGCAGGCAATTAGCCGCCTCACGATCTTCTCGCTCTCTCAAGGATGACCATGACGCCCCTTTCACAGATGCCGCTGGAAACGGCACGCTCCATTCGTGTGGTTCTGACCGATATCGACGACACCGTCACGTCCGAAGGAATGCTGACGGCCTCGGCCTACGGCGCGCTGGAAGAGCTTCATCGCGCAGGCTTCCTCGTCATCCCCGTGACAGGTCGGCCGGCCGGATGGTGCGATCACATCGCCCGCATGTGGCCGGTCGATGCTGTGGTGGGAGAGAACGGCGCGTTCTATTTCCGCTATGACCGCGAACGCAAGACGATGCAGCAGCGCTTCTGGGCAAGCCCCGAGGAACTGAAGCGCAACCGCGCCAAGCTCGATGCCATCGAGGCGGAAGTGCTCGCGAGTGTCCCCGGTTCGGCGCTCGCCAGCGACCAGGCCTATCGCATGGCGGATCTCGCCATCGACTTCTGCGAGGATGTGCCCGCTCTGCCTGAGTCGGAGGTGGACAGGATCGTGTCCATTTTCGAGCGCGCGGGCGCGCAGGCGAAGGTCAGTTCCATTCATGTGAACGGATGGTTCGGGGACTACAACAAGCTGAGCATGGCCAGGACCCTTCTGTCCGACGTGTTCGGGATGGACTGGGACGAAGCGAAGAATGCCGTGGTCTATGCAGGCGACTCGCCGAATGACGAGCCGATGTTCGCGGCCTTTCCCTTGAGCGTCGGCGTCGCCAATATCGAGGCCTTCGCGCATCGCCTGACCAGCAAGCCCGCCTATATCACGAAGGGCCATTCGGGCGACGGCTTCGCCGAACTCGCCCGCCTGCTGCTGGACGCAAGACGCGGATAGGACCGATCGCGATGAAGCTCGTTACCTGGAACGTTCAATGGGGCCTGGGTTGCGACGGAAGGGTCGATCTCGCGCGCATCGTCGATGAGGCGCGCGCGTTCTGCGACGCGGACGTCTTCTGCTTCCAGGAGATCTCCCACGGCTTCGCCGCTCATGACGGCCATGACGATCAGCCTGCGCGGTTGGCGGCGCTCCTGCCGGACCATGCGGCAATCTTCCGCCCCGCCGTCGAGATGAGGGATCAAGACGGCAGGCCGCAGGTCTTCGGCAACATGATCCTGTCGCGCCTGCCTGTCCTGCAGGTCACGAGCCACATGCTGCCCTGGCCCGCCAGCGAAGTGCGCAGCATGCAGCGTCAGGCGCTGGAAGTGTTCGTCGCGACGGACGCAGGCCCGATCCGCGTCACCACCTGCCATCTCGAATATCATTCGCACGAGCACCGGCAGGCTCAAATCCAGCGCCTGCGGGACTTGTACGAGGATGCCGCTCTACGGGCACGGCTCGCGTTTCGGGAAATCTCGGACGGGCCTTACCGCACATTGCCGGCGCCCATCGGCTCCATCGTCTGCGGCGATTTCAATATCGAGCCGCACGATCCCCTTCATGCGGGCATGCAGCGACCCTTCTCATCGGATATTCCGGCCTTCTTGGACGCCTGGACGGCGCGGCACGGCACGATCCCGCATCCGCCGACCACCGGCGTCGCGGACCACCGGCAATGGCCCCAGGGACCGCATTCCCGCGACTACATCTTCGTCTCGGAGGATCTCGCCCGTCGGATCGTGGATGTTCGGGTCGATGTCGAAACCACGGCATCCGATCACCAGCCGGTGGCGATCACGCTGAGGGGATAGAAACGTTCGGCCTTGGACCGATCAGTTGAAAAGCCCGGCCGCTGTGAGCGGCCGGGCTTTTTCTGTCGCTCAGAGACCGGCGAGGTTGATGTACTTGATTTCGAGGAAGCCCTCGATGCCGTACTTGGATCCTTCGCGGCCCAGCCCCGACTGCTTCACGCCGCCGAACGGCGCCATCTCGTTGGCGAGCGCGGGCGTGTTCACCCCCACCATGCCGCTCTCCAGCGCCTCCGCCACGCGCCAGACGCGGGCCATGTCCTTGGCATAGAAATACGACGCCAGGCCGAACTCGGAGTCGTTCGCCATCGCGATCACGTCCGCCTCGTCCTTGAACGTGATGATCGGCGCCAAGGGCGCGAAGGTCTCTTCCTTCGTCACCTTCATCGCCTGCGTCACACCGGTCATCACAGTCGGCTCGAAGAAGGTGCTGCCGAGATCCGAACGCTTGCCGCCCACCAGCAGCTTGCCGCCCTTGTCGAGCACGTCCCGGACGTGCTCCTCCATCTTGGCCACGGCGCGGTCGTCGATCAGCGGCCCCATGGTCACGCCGGCGTCCGTGCCCCGGCCGAGCTTGAGGCTTCCGGCCTTGGCGGCAAGCTTCTCGGCAAAGGCCTCGGCCACGCCCTCCTGCACGTAGATCCGGTTGGCGCAGACGCAGGTCTGGCCGGCATTGCGGAACTTGGACGCCATCGCGCCCTCGACGGCCGCGTCGAGATCGGCATCGTCGAACACGATGAAGGGGGCATTGCCGCCAAGCTCCAGCGACAGGCGCTTGATCCCGTCGGCGGCTTCCTTCATCAACCAGCGGCCTACGCCCGTGGAACCGGTGAACGTGATCTTGGCCACCTTCGGGTTATGGCAGAATTCCTCGCCGATGGGCTTGGCCTCGCCGGTGACCACCGAGAACGCCCCCTTCGGCACCCCGGCCCGCTCGGCTAGAACGGCGAGCGCCAGGGCCGACAACGGGGTCTGGGCGGCGGGCTTGAGCACCATGGTGCAGCCGGCGGCCAGAGCCGGTCCCACCTTGCGGGTGATCATGCCGTTGGGAAAGTTCCAGGGCGTGATCGCCGCGCACACGCCGACCGGCTGCTTGAGCACCACGATGCGCTGGGACGGTGTGGCCCCGGGAATGACGTCGCCGTCGATGCGCTTGGCCTCTTCGGCGAACCACTCGATATAGGCCGCGTTCGAGATCACTTCGCCCTTGGCTTCGGCCAGCGGCTTGCCCTGCTCGGTGGTGAGGATGAGCGCCAGGTCGTCGGCATTGGCGACGATCAGGTCGTACCAGCGGCGCAGGATGGCGCTGCGCTCCTTGGCGGTGCGCTTGGCCCAGTCCTTCTGGACCGCGTGGGCCTTGTCGATGGCCCGCCGGGCGGCGTCGGGGCCGAGATCGGGCACTTCGAGGATGAGGGCGCCGTCGAAGGGATCGGTGACGGGAATGGTCTTGCCGTCCGGCGCGTCGATCCACTCGCCCGCCACATAGGCCTGCCCCACCAGCAGCGAGGGGTCCTTCAGGTCCACAACGCGGCGATCCACAGGTTTCGCATGAACGGTCATCTTGAAAGACTCCAATCTCGACAAGGGGAGGACGGGACGCTTCAGCGAGATATAGGGGCTAGACCCGGCCCTGTGAACCACAGGAGATGCGGAGCAGGATTGCCGGCCTTGCGGCCGAGGCTCGTCGGCCGACCAGATGGAAATGCCTGAAAATAAGGCAGAAACAGGAGAATAGCTGCGACTTAAGGATGACCCCATATCGCATTGCACAAGACAGAAGTCTCTATACCTTTCTGACCACCGCCGACCGCATTCTCATGCGGCGGCCCGAACGATGGCTGGATCAACCAGCTCCAGAAGGAAGGGAAGGAAATCGATGCGAGTTCTCAGTAAAGTTCTGTTCGCCCTCAGCTGCACCGTGGCCGCGCAGTCGGCCTACGCCCAGCAGGCCTCCGACGGCGTCGTCAAGATCGGCATCCTGAACGATCAATCTGGCGTCTATGCGGATTTCGGCGGCAAATCGTCGGTCGAGGCCGCCCGCATGGCCGTGCAGGATTTCGGCGGCAAGGTTCTTGGCGTGCCCGTCGAGATCGTCAGCGCGGATCACCAGAACAAGCCTGACGTAGCGGCAAGCATTGCCCGGCAATGGTACGACACCGAGAAGGTCGATGCCATCATGGAACTGACCACTTCGTCCGTCGCTCTCGCGGTCCAGGGTCTTTCCAAGGACAAGAAGAAGATCACCATCACCACCGGAGCCGCGACCACCGACCTCACCGGCAAGCAGTGCACGCCTTACGGCTTCCACTGGGCCTACGACACCCACGCCCTCGCGGTCGGCACCGGCGGCGCGCTGGTGGAGAACGGCGGCAACAAGTGGTTCTTCCTCACGGCCGATTATGCCTTCGGCTACTCCCTTGAAGGCGAGACCTCGAAGTTCGTGAAGTCGAAGGGCGGTCAGGTTCTCGGCTCCGTCCGCCATCCGCTGGCGGCCACCGACTACTCGTCCTTCCTGCTGCAGGCCCAGAGTTCCGGCGCCAACGTGATCGGCCTCGCCAATGCGGGTCTCGATACCGCGAACGCCATCAAGCAGGCGGCGGAGTTCGGCATCACCCAGGGCGGCACCCGTCTGGCGGCGCTGCTCTTCACTCTTGCCGAGGTGAAGGGCCTCGGCCTGAAGGCCGCACAGGGCCTGACCCTGACGGAAGGATGGTACTGGGATCAGAGCGACGAGAACCGCGCCTTCGCCAAGAAGTTCCAGGAAAAGACCGGCCGCATGCCGAACATGATCCACATGGGCACCTACTCGGCCGTGACGCAGTACCTGAAGGCGGTCGACAAGGCCGGCACGGACGCGACCGAGCCGGTCGCCAAGCTCCTGCACGAAATGCCCGTCCAGGACGTCTTTGCCAAGAACGGCAAGGTTCTGCCCAACGGCCGCATGGTCTACGACATGTATCTGTTCCAGGTGAAGAAGCCGGAAGAGAGCAAGAGCGACTGGGACATGTACAAGCAACTCGCCAAGGTTCCGGGCGATCAGGCCTATCTGTCCATGGCCGAGAGCGGCTGTCAGCTCACGCAGTAATCTCCAGGCTGCGCGGGCCGGTACAAGCCGCCCCGCTTCATCATCCGACAACGGCTGGTCTCGAGCCTCGCGCCCGAACCAGCCGTTGCATCCTCATCAAGAGAGTGTCGGATCATTCAATGGTCAGTACGCAACCTATCTTGAGCGCCACCGGCCTCACCATGGAGTTTCGGGGCTTCGTGGCCGTGAAGGACGTGACGCTGTCCGTCAATGAAGGCACGATCCACGCCCTCATCGGCCCCAACGGCGCCGGGAAGACCACCGTCTTCAACCTGCTCACCAAGTTTCTCACGCCGACCCGCGGTCAGATCGCGTTCAAGGGTTCGGACATCACGAACCTGAAGCCCGCCGAGGTCGCGCGGCTCGGGCTCGTGCGCTCCTTCCAGATTTCGGCCGTGTTCCCGCACCTCACGGTGCTCGACAACGTGCGCGTCGCCCTGCAGCGCCCCTCGGGCCTCGCGACGCAGTTCTGGCGCTCCGCTTCGTCCCTTTCGGCGCTCAATGATCGCGCCATGGAGCTGATCGACGCGGTCGGCCTCAGGGCCTATGCGCATCTGCCGGCCGTCGAGTTGTCCTACGGACGCAAGCGCGCCCTCGAAATCGCCACCACCCTGGCCCTCGATCCCGCCATGCTTCTGCTCGACGAGCCCATGGCCGGCATGGGCCATGAAGACATCGGCCGCATCTCCGACCTGATCCGGCGCATCGCCCGCAACCGCACGGTCCTGATGGTCGAGCACAACCTGAACGTGGTGTCCGACCTCTGCGACCGCGTCACCGTTCTGGCACGCGGCGAGATCCTCTCCGACGGCTCGTACGACACGGTCAGCCAGGACCCGCGCGTGCGCGAAGCCTATATGGGAACCGAGCATGAGTAGCGCTCCTCTTCTCGAAGTCCGCGGGCTCAACGCCTGGTACGGCGAAAGCCATGTCCTTCATGGGGTCGATCTCGACATCCGCGAGGGCGAGACGGTGACCCTGCTCGGTCGCAACGGCGCGGGCAAGACGACCACGCTGCGTGCCATCATGGGCATCCTGCGCCGTCGTGAGGGCGTCATCCGTCTGCGTGGAAAGGATCTCCTGGGATTGCCGCTCCACAAGGTCGCGCAGTCCGGCCTCGGCTACGTGCCAGAGGAGCGCGGCATCTTCGCGAGCCTGAACGTCTCCGAGAACCTGATGCTGCCGCCGACGGTGTCCGAAGGCGGCATGAGCGTGGAGGAGATCTATACTCTCTTCCCCAACCTGCACGAGCGCCGTTCGAGCCAGGGTACGAAGCTTTCGGGCGGCGAGCAGCAGATGCTCGCCATCGCCCGCGTGCTGCGCACCGGTGCACGGATCATCCTTCTCGACGAACCGACGGAGGGCTTGGCTCCCGTCATCGTCCAGCGCATCGGCGATGTGCTGGTCGCCTTGAAGAAGCGCGGCATGACCATCCTGCTCGTGGAACAGAACTTCCGCTTCGCGAAGAAAGTGGCTGATCGCTTCTACCTCATGGAAGATGGGCGTATGGTGAACTCGTTCCCCGGGCACGAGCTCGATGCGCGCATGGACGAACTCCACGAAGTTCTTGGGGTGTAGAGCATCATGAGCACCATTTTCGGCATACCCGCCCCGGCCCTCTACGGGCAGATCCTCATCGGCCTGATCAACGGCTCCTTCTATGCCATGCTGAGCCTCGGCCTAGCAGTGATCTTCGGTCTGCTCCGGGTCATCAACTTCGCCCACGGCGCGCAATACATGCTGGGCGCCTTCGCCGCCTACCTGCTCCTGAGCTGGCTCGGGATCGGCTATTGGCCGGCGCTCATCCTGGCCCCTCTGATCGTCGGCGCCATCGCGGTCGTGATCGAGAAGACGATGCTGAGCCGGCTCTACGGCGTGGATCCGCTCTACGGCCTTCTCCTGACCTTCGGCCTCGCCCTGATCCTCGAAGGCGCCTTCCGCTACTGGTTCGGCGCCGCAGGCCAACCCTATTCCCCTCCCCCGCAACTGACGGGAGCGATCAACCTGGGCTTCATGTTCATGCCGATCTATCGCGGCTGGGTGGTCATCGCGTCTCTGGTCATCTGCCTGGGCACGTGGCTTCTCATCGAGAAGACGCGCCTCGGCGCCTATCTCCGCGCGGCGACGGAAAATGCCACGCTCGTCCAGGCCTTCGGCGTGAACGTGCCGCTGCTCCTGACGCTGACCTACGCCCTCGGCGCGGCGCTGGCGGGTCTCGCCGGCGTGCTGGCGGCGCCGATCTACCAAGTGAGCCCGCTCATGGGCTCGAACCTCATCATCATCGTGTTCGCCGTGGTCGTCGTCGGCGGCATGGGCTCGATCCTGGGCGCCATCGTGACCGGCTACGTGCTCGGCGTTCTCGAGGGATTGACGAAGGTCTTCTATCCGGAAGCCTCGAGTATCGTTATCTTCGTGATCATGGCCATCGTTCTGCTCGTCAGGCCGGCGGGTCTCTTCGGGCGGGAGGAGTGATATCATGGCTGTAGGAACCCAGTATCTCGCACAACAGCCCCGGCTCCGCACATCCTCCATGGTTTTCGGAGCGGTCGCCATCGCGGCCCTGCTGGTGGCGCCCTTCGTCTTCTACCCCGTGATGCTGATGAGCGTGCTCTGCTTCGCGCTCTTCGCCTGCGCGTTCAACCTGCTCATCGGCTATGTGGGCCTTCTCTCCTTCGGCCATGCGGCCTTCTTCGGCGGCGCGGCCTATTTCACCGCCCATGCGGCCAAGGTGTGGGGGTGGGAGCCCCTGACCGCTATCCTGCTAGGCGTGGCGGGAGCCGCCGCCATGGGGCTCGTGATCGGCTTCGTGGCGATCCGCCGTCAGGGTATCTATTTCGCCATGATCACGCTCGCCCTGTCGCAGATGTTCGCCTTCATCTGCTTGCAGGTGCCCTTCACCCACGGCGAGGACGGCATTCAGGGCGTGCCGCGCGGCCATCTGCTCGGCTTCATCGACCTCAACCAGCCCCTGACCATGTATTACGTCACGCTGGCGATCTTCCTGTTCGGCTTCTTCTCCATCTGGCGTATCGTGAACTCGCCCTTCGGCAATATTCTCAAGGCGATTCGCGAGAACGAGCGGCGCGCCGTCTCCCTCGGCTACCGGGTCGATCGCTACAAGCTCGGCGCTTTCGTGATGTCGGCCGCACTGGCGGGGCTGGCAGGCGGCACGAAGGCCATCGTGTTCCAGTTCGCGACGCTCACGGACGTGCAGTGGCAGATGTCCGGCGAGGTCATTCTCATGACCCTGCTCGGCGGTATCGGCACGATGATCGGCCCCATCGTGGGCGCCGGTCTCGTCATTGCCTTGCAGAATTATCTGGCGGCCTCCGCTTTCCCCGTGACGGTGCTGATCGGCATCATCTTCGTGATCTGCGTGCTCCTGTTCCGCCGGGGCATCGTGGGAGAGATTTTGGAATTGATGAGGCGCCGGACCAAGGGCGCTTCCTGAGAGCGACGAAAACTCTGCGGGCGCTCGATCCGACGAGCGCTCTCCTATTCATCGAGCCATGCCATGTCGGACAGCGATACATTCGATTACGTGATCGTCGGTGCGGGTTCCGCCGGCTGCGTCCTGGCGAACCGTCTGTCCAAGGATCCGCGGAACTCGGTCTGCATTCTTGAAGCCGGCGGCAAGGACAACTGGATCTGGTTCCACATTCCGGTCGGCTATCTTTTCGCCATCGGCAATCCTCGGGCCGACTGGATGTTCAAGACCGAGGCCGAGCCGGGCCTGAACGGTCGCATCCTGAATTATCCACGCGGCAAGGTCCTGGGCGGCTGCTCGGCCATCAATGCGATGATTTACATGCGCGGCCAGCGCGAGGATTACGACAACTGGCGCCAGATGGGACTGACGGGCTGGGGCTGGGACGACGTGAAGCCGATCTTCCGGCAGCACCTCGATCACTACCTGGGAGCCGGCGAGCACCACGGCGTCGGCGGCGAATGGCGCGTCGAGGCGCCTCGGACCCGCTGGGACCTGCTCGACACCTTCATCGAAGCCGCCGTCGAAGCCGGCATCCCCCGGGTCAGCGATTTCAATACGGGCAGCAACGAGGGAATTTCCTATTTCCATGTGAACCAGAAGAGCGGACGGCGCTGGTCCTCGGCGCGTGGCTTCCTCAAACCGGCCTTGTCGCGCCCCAATCTGAAGGTGGAGATCCAGGCTCACGCCACGCGCATCCTGTTCGAAGGCAAGCGCGCCGTCGGGGTCGAAATCCTTCAGAACGGCGCTCTGAAGCGCATTTTCGCTCGGAAGGAAGTTGTCCTTTCCGCCGGCGCCATCGCGTCCCCGAAACTTCTGCAATTGTCGGGGGTCGGGGACGGAGCATATCTCCAGCAGCACGGCATCGACGTGATCAACCACCTGCCGGGGGTCGGAGAGAACCTGCAGGATCATCTCCAGCTACGCCCGATCTACAAAGTCCATGGGGTGCGAACGCTCAACGAGGATTACCGGTCCCTTCTCAAGAAGGCCCATATGGGACTGGAATATGCGCTCTTTCGCCGGGGTCCGCTGACGATGGCTCCCTCTCAACTGGGAGCCTTCACGCGTTCATCGCCCGAATATGCGACACCGAACCTCCAGTTCCATGTCCAACCCTTGTCGCTCGACAGGTTCGGAGAAGATCCGCATCCCTTCCCGGCCTTCACGGCGAGCGTCTGCAACCTGCGACCGACCAGCCGGGGCAGCGTCAAGATCCGCAGCGGCGCGGCGGACGATGCCCCCTTCATCCGGCCGAATTATCTGTCGACGTCGGAAGACCAGCGGGTAGCAGTGGATTCGCTGCGCCTGGTCCGGCGCATCGTATCGATGCCCGCTCTTCAGAAATACCGGCCGGAGGAATACAAGCCCGGCGCTCAACTGACGACGGAAGAGGAGCTCCTGAACGGAGCACGGGACATCGGAACCACGATTTTCCACCCCGTAGGTACCGCCAAGATGGGAATCGACAGCGATCCAATGGCTGTTACGGATTCGCGCCTGCGTGTGCGCGGCGTCGAGGGTCTGCGTGTCATCGATGCGTCCGTGATGCCGACCATCACGAGCGGCAACACGAACTCGCCGACCCTGATGATCGCCGAAAGAGGAGCCGCGATGATCCTGGAGGATCAATCGCATATCGCCGCGCCTGCCCGGCGTTCGGCATAGATGGTTGGAGCTGTTTCCACTTGCGTGGAAGCATCTCTTGTCTTTGTTGGGCCGCGTTTTTTAGCGGTGAACCGGATCCGCTTCACCGAAAAATGCTCTAGCTCCCGTGCTTATACGCACGAAAGTTGGATTGTGTCCCGCGTGACACCGCTGGCGCAGGAAACTTGGCCAATGAAGTTATTTGCCAAGGCGCAAAGATGTGCACGATCAAGGGACCAAACTTTTTGCGTGACGCTCGATACTCGACAGGCGTATTTTCAAACATCCGTATCGCCGCAGAACACTTTCTGTCGAGCTCGATTGCTGGTTTATAATCCTCTAGTAGCCATAGTATCTTATGAAAAGATCGCACTCTAAGCTTTACGTGAGCTTTTTCTCACGGCGCCACGATGTTGCCTTATTCAGCTAGCAGAACACTATTAATGGTTATCGAGACGTTAAATTCGATATCCGAAGGGCTTCGAGCGTTTAGTTTCAGCACGCGGCCCCACCTATAAGTATACTGCGTTTTCCTCTTGCCGTCTTCCTGGCAATCTCTCCATATAAGTTCATATCTTTACTCAAAGGGCCCACTAAAGAGGCTCATTCAATTCGGGGCAGAACAAATGACACTGAGTTATTCTATCGCACCGAGCTGCACGACGTAAGCGGCAAGGGCATCACCGACTGGGCCTTCCAATCCGGCGGCTTCAGGTGTCGCCTAGAAGCGCGACGGCGCTTGCAGGCGACGATGCGGGTTGGTTGCCTCTCTCGGGAAACCCGAGCTCTCTTTCTCCAACGTTTACATCACGTACGACACTAGGACGGAGATCATTTCACGAGGCGGGCGGTACGGGGTCTCGAGAATCCGACGTGAATAGTGCGTTTGCACTTTTTAGGTCGAGAACCTCACCGAACCGACGCATCCGATTTCATCGTCATTGAATTGCGATTCCAATCATACTCTGTGAAAGCATTGCTCACAGTGTGTGGTTCGAACTCCCAAGGCCGGGATTGCATCCCGGCCTTTTTCTTTGCGCGGTTTCCAGCATTTGCGGAAGAGAGAGCGGCGTCAACCCAATACCTCGATCCCGAGCCACCGCTTCTTCGATGCATCGAGATGAACCCGCATCGCAGCCTGAGCCAACAGAGGATCGGAACTCTCGAAGGCTGCATAAATCGCCTCGTGTTCCAATAGCGCCGTGTGCCAGCCCTCGCGGCTGTCGAACCGGATCCGCATCTGGGAGGAGATCGGACTATGACGCTCGTCGAACAATTCGCGCACGATGCGCATGAGCACCGAATTGCCGGACAAACCCGCAATGGCGAGGTGAAATTGCCGATCCTGCTCAAGCGGATCGCGCCCACCCGCGATGTCAGCTCGCATCCCCTGGATCGTCGCCTGAAGGGAAGCGAGCCCTTCCGGAGTCATGCGGGCGCACGCAAGGGCTGCAATCGTCCCTTCAATGGCGGAACGCGCCTGCATGAGCTCGGAAGGGCTGTCGCCCATCGAATGCATCGTGCCGGCGGCGCGCTCGTCCGGGCCGCAGACATAGACCCCGGACCCGGACCGGATTTCGACGCTGCCATCGATCTCGAGGGCGATGAGGGCCTCGCGGAGCGATGGACGCGAAACGCCCAGCTGCTGCGCGAGGTCGCGCTCGGCGGGAAGTCGGCCTCCAGGCTGGAACTGGCCGCCTTGGATCAGGCTGCGGATCTGATCGGCAACCTGCTGATAAAGGCGCCGGGGCTCTGTTGATTTAAGAGAGAGGGACATGGGCTGGAACCTGCAATTGGCCTGACCATAGACCCCGCTCCGATGCCTGACAATGCGGAGCGCACTTGTGATCTCTCCCCCCTCAATTTGACTTGACCGATCGTCAGCACGAGCCATAATCCTATTGCTCCTGGATTGGCCTGACCAATTCAAGCGAAAGAGCCCTGCGAAGAAGGGGGCCACGCTGGGAGACAAGTCGCAGAGGGAGGAAGCATGCTCGGCGTAACGGCCCATCTCCACCATTGCACCGGCACGCCGGAACTGCCCGATGAGGCAGCGCGGCTGCCTGTCTTTCGTCGCGCGATGGCCTAGGGCATTCCATGAAAGTCTCTGAGCGCCGCCCCCTCCCCCGCAGAGACCTGTCGCTCACGGTGCTTGGGCTCGGCAGCGCGCCCATGGGTGGGCTCTACAGCACCACGACCTTCGCGGAGGCTCAAGCGACGACCGACGCGGCGTGGGCTCACGGCATCCGCTATTTCGATACCGCACCCTATTACGGCTACACGCGCTCCGAGCGCCGGCTCGGTGCCCTGCTGTGCGACCGCGAGCGGGACAGCTACGTACTCAGCACGAAGGCCGGGCGCCTGATGGAGCCCGATGGAAACGTCAGCGCCGGAGAGAACGGTTGGGTGCATCCTCTTCCGTTCCGTCCCGTCTACGACTACACCTACGACGCGATCCTGAAGTCCTTCGAGGACAGCCGGCAGCGTCTGGGCATTCTCAAGATCGACATCCTCTACATTCACGACATCGGCCGCTACACCCACGGCGACCGGCATGAGCATTACTGGCGCCAGCTGACCGCCGGTGGCGGGTTCCGGGCTCTCCTGGAACTGCGCGACAGCGGGCATGTCACGGCCATCGGGCTTGGGGTCAACGAGGCCGAGGTAGTTCACGATGCCATGGGGGAAGCGGATCTCGACGTCGTCATGCTTGCGGGCCGCTACACGCTGCTGGAGCAGATGAGCCTTCCCCTGCTCGATAAATGCGCGCGTGCAGGAACCGGGATCGTCATTGCCGGCCCGTTCAATTCCGGCATCCTGGTCGGCAACAACAAGTTCGATTACGCGGATGCGCCGCCGGATGTCGTCCGGCGCGTTCAGTCCCTGAAGGCGGTATGCGACGAGTTCGACGTCCCGCTCCCGGCCGCGGCTTTTCGCTTTCCCATGGCTCACCCGGCGGTCGTCTCCTGCGTGACCGGAGCCCGGGACGCGGAGCAGCTTCAGACCAATGTGGCCTGGTTCGAGAGACCCATTCCCGACGAACTCTGGGCGGCACTGCGGAGAGCCGGATTGCTCGACGAAGCCGCCCCCCTCCCGCGTGAAAGTGAATAGGCTCCATGCGGATCGATGCCCACCAGCACTTCTGGCTGATGCGCAACCGACAGGGCCAATGGCCGCCGCCGGACCTCGCTGACATTCATCGCGATTTCATGCCGCAGGACCTTGGACCCTTTCTGGAGGCATGCGGCATCGACGGCACGATCCTCGTGCAGTCGCTCCCCACGATGGCCGATACCGACTTCATGCTGAATCTGGCGGACCGCCACACGTTCATCCTCGGCGTCGTGGGCTGGGTCGATCTCAAGGCGGCCGATGCGGCAGGCCATGTCGCCCGGCTCGCGGCGCATCCGAAGTTGAAGAGCCTGCGGCCCATGCTGCAGGACATTCCGGATGTCGATTGGATCGCCGATCCGCACCTCGACCCCGCCATCACGGCCATGAAGGAAGCGGATCTATGCTTCGATGCCTTGGTGATGCCGCAGCATCTGAGAGCCTTGACCGCCTTCGCGGGGCGGCACCCAGATCTCCCCATCGTCATCGATCATGGAGCGAAGCCTCGCATCGCGTCCGGAGAGATCGATTCATGGCGCGATGCCATGGCAAGGTTGGCCGCTCTCTCGAACGTTCATTGCAAGTTGTCGGGCCTTCTGACCGAAGCGGGCCAGCGGCGCGATGCGGGAGCGATCAGGCCCTATGCCGAGACTCTGCTCGAATTGTTCGGCCCGGAGCGCCTGATCTGGGGCAGCGACTGGCCGGTTCTGAGGCTTGCGGCGGACTACGAGGATTGGCTCGCGATGAGCGAGGCATTCGTGCCGCCTCGCCATCACGAGGCGGTTTTCGGCACGAATGCCATCCGCTTCTACAAGCTCGACCGAAAGGAGAATCGCGCATGACGCCACTCATGCCTCTTCCCCCGAAGGTGCAGATGACATCGCCTGCGGTCCCGTGCTTAGATCAACCATGGCGCAAAGACGCCGCACAGGCGAAAGCCTGACATAAAGGGAGGAACGATCTTGTCACTCCTCGTCCTGCAAGACGTCGGGAAGGAATTCGGCGCCATCCGAGCCTTGTCCCACGTCAATCTCACAATCAAACCCGGCGAAGTCGTCGGCCTGATGGGCGACAACGGCGCCGGCAAGTCGACCCTGGTGAAGATCATCGCCGGCAACTTCCCCCCCTCGCACGGCAAGGTTCTGTTCGAGGATCAGGAGGTCCATTTCACGAGACCGGTCGACGCCCGTTCTGTCGGCATCGAGGTCGTCTACCAGGACCTCGCCCTCGCCGACAACCTAACGGCCGCCGCCAACGTGTTTCTGGGGCGAGAGCTGCGGCGCAGGGTCGGCCCCTTCTCGTTCCTCGACCATGCCACCATGAACCACCGGACGGCAGCCCTCTTCCGCGAGCTCAAATCCGAAACACGCCCCGACGATGTCGTCCGTGCCATGTCGGGCGGCCAGCGGCAGGCGGTCGCGATTGCCCGCACGCGCCTCGCCAAGGCCAAGCTCATCCTCATGGACGAGCCGACGGCGGCGATCTCCGTCCGACAGGTCGCCGAAGTTCTCGACCTCATCCGCCGCCTGAAGGATGCAGGCATCGCCGTGATCCTGATTTCACACCGCATGCCGGATGTATTCTCCGTCTGCGAACGGGTGGTCGTGATGCGACGCGGAACCAAGGTGGCGGACAAGCCCATCGACCAGTCGAGCCCCGAGGAAGTCACCGCGCTGATTACGGGCGCCAAGGAAGCCGCGTGATGAGCGAACTTTCTCCGGCAACAAGCTCCGACACGAGCGACTTCTCGAACGTGGGCCGGGCCCGCTGGTGGCGACGCGGCTTCTTCGCGAGCCAGACAGCCTATGTGGCGGCGGCGCTGATCGTCATCATGATCGTGATGTCGTTCCTGAGTTCGGCTTTCCTGAGCCCCGGCAACCTGGCCAACGTGGCGAAGAACTTCTCCTTCGTGGGCATCGTGACATTGGGCGTCACGCTCGTGATCGTCACAGGCGGCATCGATCTCTCCGTCGGGTCGACCATGGCCCTGTCGGCCATCACCTGCGCCATCGTCATGCAGGCCTTGAGCGGCACGGCGCTCGACAACATCCCGCTCGCCGGCATGCTGGTCTCCCTCGGCGCCGGTCTCGGGGTTGCGCTCCTGATCGGGCTGGCGAACGGCCTGCTCATCGCCCGCGTGGGCCTCTCGCCCTTCGTGACGACGCTAGGCATGCTGTCGATCGTCCGCGGCCTCGCTTATGCGGTCACGGAGGGACGCGGGCAGGCGCCGACTGGGCCGGACGTGAACCTCTTCTACGACATTACCGACGGCAACATCGCCGGTGTTCCGGTGGCCATCATATATCTGCTCGTTCTCGCGGCGATCATCGGCGTCGTCCTTCATCACACGGCGTTTGGGCGCCACATCTTCGCGCTCGGCGGCAACGAGAAGGCCGCGGCGCTCACGGGCGTCGCGGTCGAGCGGGTCAAGATCGCCGTTTATGTGCTGTCTGCCCTCTCGGCAGGATTTGCCGGCATCCTGATGGTGGGATGGCTCGGTTCCGCGCCGGCAAACCTCGCGACGGGCTACGAGCTGACGATCATCGCCGCAGCGGTCATCGGCGGCGCGAACCTCAGCGGCGGCATTGGCGGGCCGGCAGGCGCGGTCATCGGCGCCCTTCTCATCGAAGTCATCCGCAACGGCCTCGTGCTCGCGGGCATCAACGCCTATTGGCAGATCGTCCTCGTGGGCGGGATCATCATCCTGGCGGTGCTGGTCGACCGACTGCGGACTCTGCGCATGACATCCTGAACACCGTTGTCGGAGGCAAGGATGACCTGCCTCGAAAGCGGACATGGAAAGACCGGACGACAGAAGCCGGTCGCGAGACCCCAAACATGGGGCAAAGAACCAACCAGGAGGAAGACATGATGAAACGCCTGATCCTTGCCGCGGTCGCTGCCGCGGCACTCACCGCCCCGGCCATGGCGCAGCAGACCTACAAGTTCGCCATTGTGCCGAAGGCGATGAACAATCCTTACTTCGACCTCTCCCGCGACGGATGCATGAAGCGCGCGAAGGAGCTCGGGAACGTCGAGTGCATCTACAAGGGCCCGGTGGAGCATGAACCGGCGAGCCAGGCCCAGATCATCCAGGACCTGATCAGCCAAAAGGTCGACGGCATCGCCATCTCCGTTTCCGATGCGGCGGCTGCCGTGCGCGTGATCAAATCCGCACGCGACGCGGGCATTCCGGTGATCACCTTCGACGCCGATGCTCCGAACTCCGCGCGTCAGGCGCATGTGGGCACCGACAATCGGGCCATGGGCCGCGCCCTCGGCGAGGAGCTCCTGAAGCTGCGCCCCGAAGGCGGCAAATACGCCATGGTGTCCGGCGGTCCGGCGGCCGCCAACCTGAAGGAGCGTGTCGAAGGCGTGCGCGATGCGCTGAAAGGCTCGAAGTGGACGGAAGTCTCCGGTTCGCCCACCTATTGCAACGACGACCTCGCCCTCGCCGTGCAGCAGATGCAGGACCTCAAGACGGCCAACCCGGATCTCGCGGCCATCGTACCGGTCGGCGGCTGGCCGATGTTCGTTCCCGAGGCCTACAAGAGCTTCGTCAACAAAAACAAGGAGGCCATGGATCAGGGCAAGTTCAGCCTCGTGGTGGCCGATACCTTGAAGGTGCAGCTCGAATTGCTGCGCGACGGCTATGCCAATGCCCTCGTCGGACAGCGTCCCTACGAGATGGGCGAGAAGGCCATGGACATCCTGATGCAGCTCAAGAAAGGCGAGAAGGTCCAGGACATCGTCTATGCGGGCATCGACCGCGTGACGAAGGACAACGTCGCGTCCATGCTCAAATGAGCTGACGCTTCAATCACTGGCGGACCCGCGCCCTGGAGAGGCCTCTCTCCAGGGCGTCTGTCATGGAAGGGCGCCCTCAGCGGGCTGTCTCACTGGCCTCCACGGGCTTCGGTGCCGAAGATCGCAGGGCGCTGGCGGTATAAACCCCGAGAGCGATCCAGATCAGGCTGAACGCCATGCCGTCGATCCATCCGAAAGCCTCTTCGTAAACGAGAACGCCGAGAGCGAGCTGGCCGGACGGTGCCAGATATTGCAGCAGACCGATGGTGGAGAGCTTGAGCCTTTGAGCGGCCGCTGCAAACCAGATCAGCGGCAATGCGGTGCTGAGCCCGGTGAGGATGAGAAGCGCGTCCAGGCGCAAATCGCCACGGAAGGCGACAGACTGGCCATCGGCCGCCATGAAGGTGAGATAGCCCAGGGCCAAGGGGGTGAGCAGAAGCGACTCGACGCAGAAGCCGATGAGCGGAGCCACCGGCACGATCTTCCTGACGAGGCCGTAAAAGCCGAAGCTGGAGGCCAGCGCGAGTGCCACCCAGGGCATTTCGCCCGAGGAGATGGCGAGAACCAGCACACCCAGGGCTGCAATCAGGCAGGCGGCGACCTGCGCCGGGTTCAGTCGCTCACGGAGGAAAAGAACTCCGAGCACGACGTTCAGGAGCGGATTGATGAAATAACCGAGGCTCGTCTGAACGAGGTGACCCGAATTGACGGCCCAGATATAGATGAGCCAGTTGATCGCGATGAGGCCAGCCGACAGGCACAGCAGCAACAGCCGACGCCCGGAGGTCAGCGCCTCGATGAGCTTGCGCCACTGCCAGCCCGCGAGGATCAACCCGAGGGCGAACACGCTTGCCCAGACGATCCGATGAGCAAGAATCTGAAGCGCCGGCACAGCCGAAACGAGCTTGAAATGCAGCGGAACGGCCAAGCCCCACATGAAGAACGCCGCCAAGGCGTAAAAAACCCCGGAACGTGCCCGCTGTACCTCGGAAGGCGTTGCCGCTGTCACCATGTTTTAGCCTCTGACCTTGCCCGTTTCATGGAGGGCAGGCCTTGCGAGGTCTCCCGCTCGCCAAGCTCCTATGGCAATTCGCCGGAGCGGGATAGCCCCACCTTTGGTGTGACCCGGCCTGCGCTTCATGGCTGCTAAGACGCATTCCACCTGGACGTATGGCTGGACCATGTCGGGAAACGGATTGTCACGCTTGGCTTTGACGCAAGCCCCGTCGAAGGAATAAAGCGCTAGATGCCGGCGCCTGACCGAACCCATGGTCGATCAAACACCGCTGGAAAATCACGATATATCGGATGGAACAGCTAGAACAGCGATCCTCGCGGTTTGGAGTTGGATCGAAACCTCAGTCAAGAAAACCTACATTGTTCGACTCATCCGCATGACCTCCGTTTTCGTCCCGCCCTCGCATGATCGATCAGGACTTGCAAAGGACCCGTGTATTGGGAGACATCTCCGGTAGGAGAGCAGACTGCGAAGAGAGTCTTGGGCCGCATCGGCGAGGACGATATCCCTCAACGGGGCCCGCCAGTGCAGACGGGGCCCTTCGGTCACACATGTCCAGGTCAGAAGCCAAGGCAGACCGGCGGAGCCCCTATGCCGGATTAAGCGAGATATTTCTCGATGATATCCATCCGGGGTTCAACCCCTAGTCCGGGCGCATCCGGTAGTTGAGCGAAGCCATCCGTGATCTTGACGGGCTCGACCGCGAGGTTCTTCGAAAGCTCGCCGGGTTCGACGCAGTACTCCATGACGAGTGCGTTCTCGAGAGCACAGAGGAAATGGAGTGATGCGGCGGTATTGATGTCGGTGGTGAAGTTGTGGTTGCAGACCTTCCTGCGGCGGCTTGCTGCATAGTCGGCGATCCGCATCGCCTGTGTGAAGCCTGTCCGCGTCAGGTCGATCTGGACGACGTCGATGCCACCTTCATCGATCAGGCGCTCAAATCCAACGACCGTACATTCCTCCTCACCCGCGGCGATCCGCTGAGAACAGCCTGCCGAGACCTTTCCATAACCGGCATAATCATCGGGGTGGAGCGGCTCCTCAATCCAGAACAGGTTGTAAGGTTCGAACAGCGAGGACCTGCGGATCGTCGTCTTCGCGTCCCAAATCAATCCGACATCGAGCATGAAATCGGTCTCGTCACCGATCGCTCGTCGGATAGCTTCGACATACTTGAGGTCCATCGCCTCGCTTTGGCCGAAAGGTTCCCAACCAAACTTGACCCCGGTATGCCCGGTATCGACGGCATGCTTTGCGCGGGCGACGGTATCCTCGACGCTGAACTGGAACATGTTGGACGAATAGACGCGCATCCGGCTCCGAATCGCGCCGCCGAGCAGCTCCACGATCGGCTTACCGAGTGCCTTTCCCTTGATGTCCCATAGGGCTATGTCAATGCCGGCCATTGCTTGCACGACCGCCCCGCCGCGGCCGTAGAACAGGGTCGCTCGATACATCTTATCCCAGAGCCGCCGCGTCTCGAGCGGGTTCTCGCCAATGAGCAGCGACTTCAGACCGGTAACGAGCGTATGGGAATAGGGGGCATCGATGATCGCCTTGACCACCGAAGGGCAACCGTCCACTTCGCCCCATCCCACGATGCCGGCATCGGTCGTGATCCTGATCAAAAGGGCATCTTGCGAGCTGTCGGTGCGAGCTTGAATATCGGGCAGGCGCAGGTTGAAGGCTTCGACATCTGTGATTTTCATTTTCTGTTTCTTCTCTTCGCTGAAACTTTGGTAGTCGGAGTGGACGCGGAACGGCGCTTCGCGATGACCGTCTCGATATCGATGTCATGGGCCTGATCGAAGATGTGCTCGCGGACAGCTGCTTCCGTGGCAGCGACATCTCCCGAGAGGAAGACATCCCGCAGCATCGTATGCTCCGCTACGATCGCCTTCATCGACTTGCCCAGCGTGGCCAGGCCGAAAATGATGGTCAGCTGGCGTGCCAGCGATTCCCACAGAAAGCCCGTCACGGGATTTCGGGCAAAGCCGCAAAGTGTTCGATGAAATGCCGTATCGGCGAGACCGAAGGCATAAGCGTCGTTGTCCGCAGCCGCCTTGCGGAGGCCACGGATCGCCCCATCGAGTTCTCTGCGCTCCTGCGGGCCGATCCGGCCCTGCTCGATGGCACGGCGGCAGGCAAGTGTCTCCAGCGCGATCCGAACGTCTATGATGTGATCAAGACGTTCGTTGGTGACCTTCATAAGGCGGATGCCCTTATAGGGTTCGCTGGTCACGACACCTTGGCTCTCCAACAGCCGAAGTGCTTCCCGAATGGGAACGCGGCTGATGCCGAGTTGACTGACGAGATCCGGTTCCGAGATGCGGTCCTCGGGAAGGATATGCCCACGAGCCGCGGCCGATATGATGGCGTCGACGGCGTGATCGACGAGTGTCCTCGGTCGAGTGATGCCCCAATTTTCATCGGTCTCGAGGATGGAACTAGGATGGCTGGCAATCATGGTTTCCGCTTTCTGGATCTTGGACCACGGAGCCGGGGCTTGTCCGCAGCACCTCACGCCCAGTGTCAATCATTTGCCTGTGCTGGCCATCTTCGAAAATCGTCTTTCCACGCAAGATCGTTCGCACAACCTTCCCTTGGCACTGCCTTCCTTCAAAAGCGCTCCACTTGCCGTGTCCGAGGAATGTCCGGCCCTGGACCGTCCAATCCTGGTCTGGGTCGTAGAACACGAGATCGGCATCGAATCCGACGCTGATCGCACCTTTCCGTCCATAGAGCCCGAAGACCTTGGCCGGATTGGTCGCCGTCATTCGGGCAAATTGGACGAGCCCGACCCCTCGCGCCCGACAGGCGGAGAAGAAGAGCGGGACGGCTGTCTCGATCCCGGTCAACCCCATTCCGGCCTCCCAGATGGACGACCTGCCGCGCTCCTTGTCCTGGACCAGGTAAGGGCAGTGGTCGGACGCGAGGGTATCGATCAGGCCTTGCTTCAAAGCGGCCCAAAGCTCCTCGACAGTTCCGACGCTTCTCAGAGGCGGCCCGCAGCGCGCGAAAGGCCCGATCTCGGCAAGATCGTCTTCTGTCAGCAGCAAGTATTGCGGACATGTTTCGATGCTGACCCGAGCCCCTCGCTCACGATGCTGCACATCGGCGGCGGCCCGCGCCGAACTCAGGTGCACGATATGAGCGCGAACCCCAGCTTCCTGAGCCAGAAGCACGACGCGATTGACGGCCTCGATCTCGGCGATTTCAGGACCAGCGAGCGCGTGGGCGCGCGCATCGTGCCGGTCGTCGCGCCGCTGCCGTTGCCCGGCCGATTGCAGAAGATCGTGGTTCTCCGCGTGAATGCCGATAACGCAATCGTATCGAGCGATCACTCGCATGGCCTTGAGAAGATCGCCGTCTTTGAGGCGAGGCAGGCCACTGGGGTCAGGTGCGTCGCCGCCGGGGTCCGGGCTGCACAGGAACGCCTTGAAGCCTGCCGCTCCTGCGTCGACAAGCGCCGGGATCTCATCGAGATTCGCCCCGGTCAGACCCGCCCAGAGGCCGAAATCGACAGCCGAGTGGTTGCTCAACAGTTCTCGCTTCGCCAGGAAGCCTGCCAGCGTCGTCGCCGGAGGGTTGGAATGCGGCATTTCCAGATAGGTAGTCACTCCCCCGCGAGCAGCACCCTTCGTACCCTCCGACACCTCCTCTCTCGGGAACGGATTGGATCCCGTGAAGTGGGTGTGGGCGTCGATTGCGCCGGGAACGATGATGAGCCCTGTCGCGTCGATGATCTCTTTGGCGGCTGGATGCAGCGACGTATCATCCAGGATGCCGACGATCCGGCCGTCCGTGATGGCTATCGTCAGGATCGATGCCCCCGTTTCCGTGACGACCGTGCCGCCGCAGACGAGCGTTTCATATCTCCGATCGGTCGTGGTCATTGATGCGCCTCTGCGAAGGACGTGTCGATGTTGGCCGCATAGTCGGCCGGTTCGGCGAGCCAGCCGATCTCCTGCAGAATGCCGCTGAAGCGATGAAACGATTCGGGAGGGATGAGGCTCTCCCTCGGCCAAGCGCCAACAGCGCGATAGCGTTCGATCGCAAGCGTTAACGCGGGATGCGGGTAGCCGTCATAATAGGGTTTGAGCCACTGGGCGATCTCCTGCGGCGGAGCGTTCGCGATATCGGTGAGCGCACGTTCGATGGCCCGGGTAAATGCTTGGAAATCACCCCGTCGTTCAGCCAATATCCGAGGATCTGCGATGTAGGCGCTCCACGGCACCGGGCCGGTTGCGCCCGCAAGATCGGCCACCAACGCGAGTTTGGAGTTCGCAACGAGATGAGGCGCCAATCCATGCAAGGAATGAAGCGCATAGTCGACCTCACCGGTCAGGACCGATGCAAGGTCCCCAGCTTCATCGCGGCTCCCGGGCAGGATGGTCACACCCTTCACGTCGGCGGCTTTCAGAAGCCACCGGAAGCACAGATTGGCCGTGGTGATGTTCGATATGTCGATGACGCGTTTGCCGGCCAGATCCGTCAGGTCGAAGCCGATGCAGGTCGATCGGCCCGCAAGAAACCACGGATTCACGTTCACGGTCGCACAGAACGCGACAAGATGCGCCTCGTGGTCCTGTCGCATCCTCATGATGACCATCGGCCCACCGACGGTCAGATCTGCGGCACCTGAGACAATGGCCGGAATCTGCCCTCCTTGGACGGTTGTGCCGCCGGACGTGGTGGACGTGAAAATGACCTCGACGCCTTCTTCTGTGAAATATCCTCGGCTTTGAGCGACATAATGAGGAATGTAGTAGACGCGGCTCTCGCTGGGATCGCCGAGGTTCAGCTTGAGGGGGCGTTGGGATTTCATCGTGAGTCTCGCTCGCAGTAAAGATGAGAACGGTCCAGGTCATGGGTTCGCTCGACCCCCATCCAGGCTGAGACTGCCGCGATCTCGTCCAGCCATGCCTGTATGACCTCCTCCACCCCGCTCTGGCCCGCCGCCGCCAGAGCCGTCACGAAGGGGCGCACGGCCACGGCCATCGAGGCTCCTAGGCACAGGGATTTGATGACGTCCGTCCCTCTGCGGACACCGCCATCCAGGAGAAGCGGAACCTGCGCGACCTGCCCGGCCATCTCCTGCAGGGCGTCCGATGACCGAATCCATTCACCGGTCTGCCGCAGACCGATGTTGGACACCATAATCGCGCCACATCCGGCTTCGCGAACCCGATGTGCATCACCGGTCGACAGAATGCCCTTTGCAACCACTTGAATGCCGCCGCGGCTGGCATGCGCCACGACAGACGTGAAATCCGCGTGGGACCATTGGGGAAATGACGGCAGCGCCATGACGCCGGGCCCATCGGAACCGATGGTGGTCCATCCGCGCGCCTTGATCTCGGCTGCGATGCTGTACCCGCCCGGCTGCAGCCCGGGTCGCGGATGTGTCGGGGCCAGCACAGTCATGACGACAGTCTTGACGCCGCAGCGCGCCGCTAGATCGATGAGGTCGAACGTACGACGAACAGGCCCGGCGGCGCGGACCTGGAACCAGGACTGGGGCCACACCTGCGTGATTTCCGAAAGAGGGGTTACGGTCTCTTCGGATACGATCAAGGGAAGCCGCGCCTTGGCGCAGGCACGGGCGAGCGGCAGGATGCCCTCCGCATGGAAAATCCGATCGCCTGCGAAAGCCCCCACGGCGAGCGGCGCCGCAAAGGTCTGCTCAAGCAAATTCGTCTCCGTAGAGATGCCATTGGCACCTGTAAGGACATGCGGAACGAGTCGATACGGCGCCAGAGCCTCCTGGTTCGCGTCGGCGCCTGTAGCCTGTTCCCCCTGTCGACCGAGAAGGTAGCTGAAAAGGGGATCCCCGAGCTTTTCGCGTGCGGCGCTCTCGAATGGCAGCGTCATGGCGTCGCGTCCTGTAGGTGGTGGTCACGCTCCTGGCGAAGGAATGCCGCGAACTCGGCCGTCCGGGGAGACTGGAGGATATCCGGGCTCCCCTGCTCGATCAGCGTCCCGCCTTGCAGGAAGACGATGCGATCGGCGACGGTCGACGCAAAGGCGACGTCGTGGGTGCTGATGACCAACGTGATTCCTGTTTGAGCCAGCTTGCGAATGGTTTGATTCACCTCCCGCACGAGTTCCGGGTCGAGGGCCGATGTCGGCTCGTCGAAGAGGATGAGTTCGGGATTGGCTGCGAGAGCCCTTGCAATTGCGACACGCTGCTGCTGCCCTCCCGACAATTCGTGCGGCAGGTGATGCCTGAAGGCCGACAGACCAACCGCTTCGAGAGCTGCACAAGCGGCCGCATGAGCTTCGTGATGCGACCTCTTCTGGACGATCCTCGGGATCGTCATGACGTTCTCCTCGGCGCTCAGATGGTCGAAGAGGGCAAAGTGCTGAAATACGATGCCGACCTTGGAACTTGCACGGTCGCGGGGAAGATGCCGTGCCGGAAGAGGATTGCCGTTGGCATCCTTCCCAATCCGTTTGCCGCCGACGCGGATGTCACCGCTCTCGACGGGGGTCAGTGCAACGATCGACTTGAGCAGCGTGCTCTTCCCGGAACCTGACCGTCCGAGAAGGGCAACCACCTCGCCGCGGTCCACTTTTAGGGAGACATCCTTCAGGACAGTCTTGCCATTGTAGCCGATCTTCAGGTTCTGGACCGTCAGGGCTGGCGGGCCCGATGCCGACGACTTCCCTGTGATGACGGGCTTCGCGGTGGGAAGCGTGACGGCCCCGCGTTCCAATTTCCGCTTGACCCTGCGAGCCCGCATATCCAGGGCGAAACGGCTTTCCAGCCACCACTGGACACCCGCAATGCAGGTCGAAAGCGCGACATAGATCATGCCCGATGCCATCAGCACGGGTATGAACAGGAAGTTTTCCGATACGATGGTCTGACTGCGCAGGGTCAGTTCATTCACGCCCACAACAGAGGCTTGGGCCGTTGATTTCAGAAGGCCGACCGCCTCGTTGCCGAGAGTCGGCAGAATGGCACGCAGAGCTTGAGGAAGGACCACGTGGGTCATCTCGGCCGTACGGCTGAACCCGAAGGCCTGCGCAGCCATTCTCTGGTTGCGATCAACCGATGAGATGCCGCCCCTGATGATCTCGGCGCAGTAGGCGGTTTCGTTGATCATGAGTGCCAAAAGGGCACTCATGAACGGCGACAATCGAATGCCGAACTGTGGCAGGACGTTGAAGAGAAGGATCAGCTGCAGGAGGACAGGGGTTCCGCGCAGGAGATAGATATAGGCCTGTACGGGGAGCCGGATCCACGCATGCGGCGACAGGCTCGCGAGGGCGACAAAGAAGCCGATGACGACCCCGCCGACAAGTGCCCCGATCATCAATTGGATGGCCACGAGTGCGCCTTGCCAGAGGAACGGAAACGTCAGGTAGTGCAGGAACGTCTGCATCGTTCATCCAATCTCTACAGTTGCGGTGATCAGCCGAAGATCTCAACCGGCCGCTCGGCGTGACCGCCTTGGCCCCATTTTTCGAGAAGCTTCTTCTCGACGCCCGTCGCTTGGAGAACCTTGAATGCGTCGCGAAGGGCATCCTTCAGTTCGGCGTTGTTCTTTGCGACGGGATATCCATTGCGGATGGGCAGGTCGACGTTGAACGCCAGCTCGAGTTTCGGGTCTCCGGCCACCAATGCTCTCGCGACGGCCAGGGATGTCATGTGAATATCGGCTCGGCCGCTCTGCACGGTTTGAATTGCGTTGTCAGTATTCTGAACGAGAAGAAGCTCCACCTTCGGCTTGCCTTCCTTCTCGCAGAGAGCCGTCTGCTGCGGCACGACATTGACCGCTTCGTAGGTCCCAGCCGCAGCAGCCACCGTCACACCGCACAGGCTGTCCAGCGACGTCAGCTTCTTGGGGTTGCCGGACGGGACGACCGCGCCGTTAATCACCTGATAGGTGGAGACAAAGCTGACCTGTTGCATGCGCTGTTCGGTGACGTAGAGCGACGGGCCCATATCGACGCGGCCGCTCGCGATCGATGTCACGAGGACGTTGAACGAACCCATCTGGAAGTCATAAGTGAACCCAAGGCATGCTCCGATGCGGTCGAACAGGTCGGGATCGAGACCTTCGAGCTTGTTGGGATCGGCAGCAGTTGGGGATTGAAAGCCCTTGTTGTAGCCACCAAGGCCGATGATGAGCTTCTTCCCGGCCAGTGCAGGATACTTGGCCCGAAGAGCTTTACATTCGGGCATGGCCGCAAAGGCGGAAGCATCCGGCGTAATCGGCTCGGCTGCTGCGGCCACGAAAGCTCCCGACAATGTTGCTGCGAAGACGAAGAATGGGGTAACCAGCTTTTTCATGACATGCTTTCCTGACGCGAGTTGAGGCCGCAAATGCGGGGCGTACGTGCGCCGACGCCGCCATCGAGGAGAAAGTGGGATTTTTCGTCTAATCGTATACGAAGCAAGCATCGTCCTTGATGGATTGTCGAGTGCATATTTTGAGCATTGATGCCTTCTAAGCCGGCACCTCAGTAACCAGCATGCCGATCAATCTCGTTGATGAGATCCTCACCACGGGCGAAGCGGCCGACGTTCTCGGCGAATATGTCGAGACAGGCGTTCATGTAGGTTGTGTGATCGTCGAGTGAGCAATGCGGCGTGATCACCAATCGCGGGCAATCCCATAGGGAGTGAGCGACCGGCAGCGGTTCTTCGGGAAAGACGTCAAGGACAGCGCCGGATAGATCACCGGATCGCAAGCGGTCTTCGAGTGCCTGATAATCGATCACTCCTGCACGCCCGACATTGACGATTCCACAACCGGGTTTCAGACGGGCAAGCCTCTCCGCATTCATCAGGTTGCGCGTACCCGGAGTGAGCGGAAGCGTGCACACCACGAGGTCGGCCTGATCCAAGACCTGGTCGAGCCGTTCAATCGGATACGACTCGTTCAAATCGTTGTGCGGGGCGCCCGATCGCGTGATGCCGATGACGTAAGCCCCTTGGGACCGCAGCGCACGCGCGGCGGCAGAGCCGATGGATCCGACACCCAGCATCAGGACCTTTCGCTCGGCGATCGTTCCCCCGAACTTTGGAGCCCAGACGCAATGCTCCTTATCGGTCACGAAGTGGGGAATGCTGAAATTGAGCATGAGCGCAGCGCAGAGGATGAACTCAGCGCCCTTGGCGGCGTGAACCCCCGAGGCATTGGCGAGGGAAACATCCGCCGGCAAATGATCGAGATAAGCCTCGACGCCCGCTGAGATTGTCTGCACGAAGCGAAGGTTCGGGTTTGCGGCTTTTGCCTCGTCGATATTCAGTTTACGACAGGCGAGCAGGATATCGGCATTATGTCCGATGGACTCGCTTCGTCCCGTGCTATTGACGCTGATCGCCACTGAGAGGCCCGGGATGGCATTCAAACGCTGCCGCAGCGCTTGCTCATCGAGCATCAGCGAGGGAGTGGCCGGATCGTTTTCGATGTGGATGCGCAAATTGGAATGCATCGTCACACTGCCACCGCGATGGCATCCATTTCAACGAGGAGGCTTGGATTGTTCAAGGTGATGCCCACCGTTGCGCGCGCAGGGAACGGCGCATCGAAGAATTCTGCATAAACGGCATTCATCGTGTCGAAATCGGCAACGTCGGTGAGAAAGATACCGACCTTGCCGACATTCTTCATGGTCAGGCCGGCCGCTTCGACCAGCGTCTTGATATTTGTCAGAACCTGGTGCGTCTGCGTCGCGACATCGTCACCCACGATCGCTCCCGTTATCGGATCGATAGCGACCTGCCCCGAGATGAAGAGCGTGTTCCCCAAACGCACGGCAGGCGAGAGAGGCGCCGACCCCATCGGACGGTCCTCTTGTTTCGTTCCCGGATAAGTAATCGGCACCCGCATTACTCTTCATCCTCATCGTAGCCAATTCGTATGTTCGTATACGATTCAGACACGGTTCCGAAGAAGCAATTGCAGTGAGATGCCTCTCACGACGTCAGTCGCTGCGCAAATTTCATGCAGGGAATTTGGCATGGCACTTGCTTGAACCCGGCGGCTTCATTGGAGGTTTCAATGCTGATAAAAGTACGCCGTTGGCTCGCTGCGCTGCTCCCGCCCGAGCATTCTGGCCGTGAGGAAAGATATACGTTGGCATCAGGTGGAGGCGTTTGCCTGGTCTGGCTTCACGACCGGGATGGAGATGCAGAACCCACATCGCCTGGATCGCCATCAAGAGGATAGTTCCCCGCTGGAGGATTGCGCATGAAGGCTCGATCAGGGTCGAGCGGGACGCTGGCAAATCGAGTCGAGCTGAGCCGTTGCCCTGATTTCTGAAGGTCAGTTCGCCTTATGCTTGCGGGCTCGTCGGCAGCCGCGAGGACAGCTGGATTCGCGCTGCTTCGGTGTTCCGTTCTGCGACGCCGGAGGCGCGGAACGCGCGACATGGTTTCGACGAAGGTCCGCGCCGTTGCTCGATTACGGTAGTCGGGCCTGACAGCGCCGAGAAGCTGACTGCAAGGGGCTATCTGATCGTCCTCTTCGATCCATCCTGCCCATCGCCTTTCCCAACCGAGTACGTCGACCTAAGCTTGGCCCTCGTCCGCGCTCCGTCGACCAGCCTGCGTCTACTCAGGGAGGGGGATGAACTCCGTTTCATCCGGCACCGGGGCGAAGCGGCCGGTCCTCCAATCCTCCTTCGCCTGTTCGATGCGCTCCCGGCTCGAGGACACGAAATTCCACCAGATGTAACGTGGCCCCTCCAGTGCCGCACCACCGAGGAACATCAGACGCGAGGCGCGGACCGCCCGCACCGTGATGCGATCGCCCGGGCGGAAGATCAGAAGCCGTGGGCCAGTGAATCGATCGCCCGCCATCTGGATCTCGCCGTCCACCAGGTAAATGGCGCGTTCCTCATAGTCCGGGTCGAGCGGTGCGCTGGCGCCGGCCTCCAGCCTGACATCGACATAGAACCAGTCGGAAACGGTACGGACGGGCGCGGTCTCACCGAACGCGGACCCGGTGATGATCCGTGCCCGAACGCCGCGAGCCTCGACGACGGGGAGTATGTCCGCATCGAAATGCTGGAACGATGGGTCAATTTCCTCCCGGCCGGCCGGAAGTGCGACCCAGCTCTGGATCCCCAGCATGGCTTGCCCGCTCACGCGCGCGGGTTCCGGCGTGCGCTCGGAATGGGCGATGCCGCGTCCGGCCGTCATAAGATTCATGGCGCCGGGCACGATCTCCTGCACGTTGCCTGCGCTGTCCCGGTGCAGAATCCGGCCATCGAAGAGGTAGGTGACCGTGGCGAGGCCGATATGCGGGTGCGGTCGCACGTCCATGCCGCTCCCGGCCAGGAACTGCACCGGGCCCATGTGATCGAAGAAGATGAACGGCCCGACCATCTGGCGTTTGCCGTGCGGCAGCGCCCGTCGGACCTCGAACCCGCCTAGATCGCGGACGCGCGGGATGATGATCAACTCGAGGGCGTCGCAGGATTTTGTGTCACCGAGGATGGGATCGTTCGACGGAAGCCAGCTCATGGGTTAATCCTCGCTTCGGGCGCCAGGCATTCAGTCTGTTTATACACCTGATCCGCCCTTCCATGACAGCGATCGGTCTCTGGTTAGGTCGATAGAGGTATCCAGGCGATCCGTCCTTTCGCCAATCAGGGCCGGGACGATGGCGCCCTTCCCGACACGCGACCTCCGTCTGCTTCATCGTCGACAGGGGCCGGGCTCCTAGTTATCCGCCGAACCCCGATGGACGCTGCTGGTCGTGGAGCGGCCGCGGCGCTTGACCTGGCTATCGGTCGATCGACCTGCGCCCGAGATTTCATCCGGGTTTACGGTTCTCCCCGCATGCCGGATTGTGGACCTTCCTCGCGATGTGCCGCCTCATGACCAGGAGATCGGCCCGTGCAACAGTGAAATTTCCAGCCTTGGTCGCATTGAGCATTCTCGCTTCCTACGGGAACCTCGCTCAGCTCCGCATCAAGCAGCTCAGCAAGTTCCCGGAGCGTTTTGCAATGCAACGGTTAGCTGTGGAACCGGAAGTCATCCGAATAAAGCCCCGGCAGCATCATGGAACGGTAAGGGCTGAACGGCGTTCCGTCCGCCTCTCCCCAGCCTCCGTCTGCTCCGGTTGCAGGATCGCCAGGCTCGTGATCCCAGCCTGACCGACTCTCGTTATCGTCCGACGTGTCCCTATGGATGAGCATATGCGTCACACCAAAGTCGTCGATGTACCAGTGCCGGATGATCGCTCCGGTCGTGTCCTTTTCCTTGTAGTCATGAACGCCAAACGGTCCCATTCGCCCTCAATGCTGGGATCCACTTCGGGTTCGTCGAGCGTATTCAGCTGCCACGTCTCAAGCACCAGCCTATCGATGCCGACGAGGCTCTTGCCCGTGAAGTCGAAAACCGCGCCTCTCAGGACAATCTCATCCAGATGCGCTGCCGGGCTGGCGCCGCCGTTGAAGGTCGCGATCCCGGCGAAGATGGTCTGATCGACGATGATCGTGTCATGCCGATCCGATCCGCGCACCGCCTCGATGCTCGAGATGCTCGAGCAGACGGCCGCATGCGTCAGATCGAATGTCCCGCCGCCGGTCAGTTGTAGGGTGTCCATATCCGCGCTGCCTTCGAGCGAAGCGCCGGCAAGCTCTATGGCCTCTTTGAAGGGGGCCCCATCCGCGCTGTACCCATGGTCTGCAAAGGCTTCGTCCGGCAACCCCCTTGGCCATGATGCCACGGAGCTGGACATTGATCTCTGTCATGTGTGCGGCTCACGGATCGGCATCGTTGGCCAACGGCGGACAGGCCTTAGAGCGTTTAGGCTGCATCTGGCTGACACGTGGGAGGCGATCGTGGGCACCACCGGGGGCGATGCCGCACCGTGCGATTAGCTCATCAATGGAGAGCGGCCGGAGATAGATTTCGCAACCTCCGCGCTTCATTCCGATTGCGGGTGCCAAGGCTCACGAAGACCTTATCGCTGCCGTAGGCTGCAACGATGTCCGTTGTAATCCGGATGTTGAGATAGTAGTTGCCGCCCTTTCCCCGCCGGCAAAGGTCTGCGTCTTTTGGCATGAGGACCCCGCTCAGGTCTGACACCGTTGTGTGACAAGTTGAGCCGAGAATGCCTGATAGCTGAGGATATTAAGGCAATCTGCCTATCGAACCTTTGGCGCTCCCTAGGGGACTCGAACCCCTGTTTTCGCCGTGAGAGGGCGACGTCCTAGACCGCTAGACGAAGGGAGCTAGCAAGGTGGAGGCCGCTCGTATAACCACCCTTCCGAATCCCTTCAAGTCCTTTTGCTGAAAAAAGCGAACGGCTCAGGTAAAATGAGGATGCGGTGAACGACGCGACACGCCAGGAATGGCTCTTGGAAGACGATGTGCCGGCCGAACGGCTGGACCGGGTATTGGCACGATTGCAGGCCGACCTGTCGCGAAGCCGCCTGCAGGCGCTCATTCGCGACGGGCAGGCCACCGTCGACGGCGTCCCGGTCCTTGATCCGAACCGGAAGGTCGGCGGCGGCGCCCGGATCGCCCTGACCGTGCCTGCCCCCGTCCCGGCCGAGCCGGCCGGCGAGGCGATGGCGCTCGCCATCGTCTACGAGGACGACGATGTGATCGTCATCGACAAACCGGCAGGCCTCGTGGTGCACCCGGCGGCGGGTCACGATTCCGGCACGCTGGTGAATGCCCTCATCGCCCATTGCGGGGAGAGCCTGTCGGGGATCGGCGGCGTGAAGCGGCCCGGCATCGTCCATCGCCTCGACAAGGACACGTCGGGGCTTCTGGTGGTTGCCAAGAACGATCTCGCCCACCAGGGGCTCGCCGCGCAATTCGCCGACCATGGCCGGACCGGCCCCCTGGAACGTGCCTATCTGGCGATCCTCTGGGGCGTGCCCGAGCGGCGTCGGGGGACCGTGGAGGCGGCGCTCGCCCGAAGCACGCACAACCGGGAAAAGATCGTCGTGGTGGGCGAGGATCGCGGCCGCTATGCCATCACCCATTACGAGGTTCTGGAGGGCCTGCCCCCGGCCCAGCCGATCGCCAGTCTCGTCCAATGCGAGCTGGAGACCGGACGCACCCATCAGATCCGGGTTCACATGGCCCATCTCGGTCATCCCCTCTTGGGAGATGCGACCTACGGGTCCGGCTTCAAGACCAAGGCGAACCGCCTTTCGGAGCCGCAGAAAGAGGCGCTGACCGCCCTCGGCCGGCAGGCCCTGCACGCCGCGATCCTCGGGTTCGAGCATCCGCGCAGCGGGGAATTCCTGCGCTTCGAGAGCCCCCTGCCCCCGGATCTGGACAGGCTTCTCGCAGCCTTGCGGGTAGAGACTTAGCGTCAATCGGTCGCAAAATCAGCTCACGCGGGCACCCTTGCGAGTCTGGAGCGTTCACCACGTCTTGAAGCCTGACGCCTCTATTCGGACACGGTTGAACCGCTTATATAGGGGGCAGGGCGGCCGGCCATGGAGGGGGCCGCCCCAGGCTTGCCTCGTGGTGAGGGAGCCAAAGGAGGAGAAAAGATGGCTACAGCGCTTCCGGTGCTTGCCAATGAAGGGGGCCTTTCGCGCTATCTCGACGAGATCCGTCGCTTCCCCATGCTTGAGCCGCATGAGGAGTACATGCTCGCCAAACGCTGGCGCGAGCACGGAGATCGCGAAGCGGCCCATAAGCTCGTGACGTCACATCTGCGCCTCGTCGCCAAGATCGCCATGGGCTATCGCGGCTACGGTCTGCCGATCGGCGAGGTCGTGTCGGAAGGCAATGTCGGCCTCATGCAGGCCGTCAAGCGTTTCGAGCCCGACAAGGGCTTCCGCCTCGCCACTTATGCCATGTGGTGGATCAAAGCGGCCATTCAAGAGTACATTCTGCGGTCCTGGTCCCTCGTGAAGATGGGCACCACGGCTAACCAGAAGAAACTGTTCTTCAACCTGCGCAAGGCGAAGGGCCGGATCTCCGCGTTCGAGGAAGGCGATCTGCGCCCCGAGCACGTGAAGCAGATCGCCACGCAGCTCGGCGTCACCGAGCAGGACGTGGTGGACATGAACCGCCGTCTCGGTGGCGACTCGTCCCTCAACGCGCCTTTGCGCGATGAGGGCGAAGGTGGCGGCGAATGGCAGGATTGGCTGGTCGACAACAGCCAGAGCCAGGAGCAGGTGCTCGTCGAGGAAGAGGAAGGCCAGAACCGCCTGAGCGCTCTCCGCTCCGCGCTCTCCGTGCTCAATCCGCGTGAGCGCCGCATCTTCGAGGCGCGCCGCCTGTCGGACGATCCGATCACTCTCGAGGAGCTCTCCACCGAGTTCGGCGTGTCCCGTGAACGGGTCCGTCAGATCGAGGTTCGGGCGTTCGAGAAGGTGCAGGAAGCGGTCAAGAAGAACCTGACCCAGATCGAGACCTCGTCGGCCGAGGCTTAAGCCTCGGGCCTCGGACCCAAAAGTGGACACCACTTTTGGGATTCATCCGATGCTTTAGCCGAGCCTTCGAGCCATTAAAAAAGCCGCGCAGGATGCGCGGCTTTTTTGTTGTCGAAGATGAGCTGGACTATTGCCATTGATTGAAGGCGTCGTTGAGGATTTGGGTGCCGGACCCGCCCTTTTCGAAGCTCAGGATGGCGCGTTGGCCGGAGGCCATGCGAACCGGCAGGTCGATCCAGTTGCGGCGCACGAACAGCTGGGTGTTGCGGGCGATATCGACCTGCAAGTTCGAAAGGCCGATCAGGAAGAGGTTCTCGCGCACCGGCACCGGCAGCCCGGCCACGGGCGTCCCACGAGCCGCTTCCTCATCCTTGAACTGCAGCAATCCCACGTCCCGGATGACGCGGTTCGCATCGCCCTGGCGGGTGGTGAAGGTGAGTTCGACCGTGTGCGAGGCGGGCAGCGTGGTGTCGAGGTTGCGCCTCAGCACCATGCGCATGGTCAACCCGGCGTCGGGCACCTCGATCAGCGCGCTGACCGCCTTCTCGAGAGGCTGGCCCTGGCCGGGATTCACATCCTCCAGACGCCACGTGACGCGTCCCACCTGCGCCTTCGGAGTCTGCGGATTGGTCGGGTCCTCTTCATAGAACACCGCGCGCTGCACCGCGCCCGCCTCCTGACGGGGTGCCGTGGCGGGAGCGGTCGCGGGAGGAGCCTGGCCGCCGACACGCTCGTTGATCTTGGCATCGGCCGGAGGGGCCGGCTGCTGCGGCGCCTCGGCGACGGGGGCTTCGGGAGCGAGATTTTCCGGTCTGTCGCGCCACAGGAACGCGAAGGCCGCGATGGCCGCGATCACAAGCGCCAGCACCGACCCGAAGATGATGGTCCGCGTCCGGCCCTTGTTCTGCATGGCCGGATGGGGACGGCTGTCGATTTTGGGACGCGCCACCGCAGGCTCGGCATAGGCCTCTTCGGCTTCTTCCTGTCCGGCAGCGTGGGGAGCGGGCGCACGCAGGCCGTGGACCGCGCCTGGCCCCCGGGCCCCCGCGGGGGCCGGCTGATCCTCCGCCAGCATGTCCGAGAAGGCGTCGGCGTCGAAACCGGCCGGCGGTGCATTGTAATCCGCCTCGACGCGGGTGATCGCCTCGTCCAGGGAACGGCTCTCCCGCTGGATCTCCGCCTCGCTCAGAGGCGGATTGAGGGAACGCAGCTGCGCGATCAGAGCCGTGCGGGCGCGCTCGTAGACGGCGCGCCGCTTATCGGGATTCTGCTCGGGCAAGCCTTCGACGGCTCTTGCGATGAGAGGGTAATAATCTGCCATTTCTCTCTGGGAATGACCCGCCGTGGCTCCGCCGTCAACCCTCAAAGGGGTTCTTCATGAGGATTGTGTCGTCACGCTCCGGCGAGGTCGAGAGCACGGCGACGGGCGCCCCGATCAGTTCCTCGATACGGCGGACATATTTGATGGCCTGCGCGGGCAGGTCGGCCCAGGAACGGGCCCCGGCGGTCGAGCCGCTCCAGCCCTCGATCTCCTCGTAGATCGGCTCGACGCGCGCCTGGGCGCCCTGGCTGGCCGGGAAGTAATCGATGGTCTCGCCATCGAGCTTGTAGCCGACGCCGATCTTGATCGTCTCGAAGCCGTCGAGGATGTCGAGCTTGGTGAGCGCGATGCCGTCGATGCCGGAGGTGCTGACGGTCTGGCGCACGAGCGTGGCGTCGAACCAGCCGCAGCGGCGCTTGCGGCCCGTGACCACGCCGAATTCCTTGCCCTTCTGGCCGATCAGTTCGCCGACCTCGTCGAACAGCTCGGTCGGGAACGGCCCCTCGCCCACGCGGGTCGTATAGGCCTTGGCGATGCCGAGCACGTAGCCGACGCCGCCCGGGCCCAGGCCCGAACCGGTCGCCGCCTGTCCGGCCACCGTGTTGGAGGAGGTGACGAAGGGATAGGTCCCGTGATCCACATCGAGCAGCGCTCCCTGCGCGCCCTCGAACAGGATGCGCTTGCCGGCGCGGCGCTGGTCGTCGAGCAGGCGCCACACGGCATCCATGTAGGGCAGCACCTTCGGAGCCACGGAGGCGAGTTCCTCGTAAATCGCGTCGGCGCTGAACTCGTCGAGGCCGAAGCCGCGGCGAAGCGCATTGTGATGGGTGAGCATGCGCTCGATCTTCTCCGGCAAGGACGAGAGATCGGCGAGGTCCATGAGGCGGATGGCACGGCGGCCGACCTTGTCCTCGTAGGCCGGGCCGATGCCGCGCTTGGTGGTGCCGATCTTCGTGCCGGCGCTGCCGCTTTCCCGCAGCGCGTCGAGCTCGCGGTGAACGGAGAGAATCAGCGTGGCGTTCTCGGCCACGCGCAGGTTCTCGCGGGTGATCGAGACGCCCTGCCCGGTGAGGCGCTCCACTTCGCCCGCCAGGGCATGCGGATCGAGCACGACGCCGTTGCCGATGACGGAGAGCTTGCCCGGACGCACGACGCCGGAGGGCAGGAGCGAGAGCTTGTAGACCGTGCCGCCGATCACGAGAGTATGGCCGGCATTGTGCCCGCCCTGGAACCGCACGACCACGTCCGCCTGTTCGGACAACCAGTCGACGATCTTGCCCTTGCCCTCGTCGCCCCATTGGGCGCCCACGACAACCACGTTCGCCATCGTTCAAGCCTCACATAAAAAAACCCCGGCGCAAGGCCAGGGTTGGGTCAAAAACCTTGCAAACCCTCATGGTGGATCGCGCGCCTCAGGTCAAGGCGGAATAAGCCTCGATCCCAACATGATAGGCCGCACGCGCGGCGGGAATGTGTTTTCCGTTCTAAACCATGAAGCCAGCACCATCGGGCCCGCAGCTTGCGCTGCGAGCCGTCTGGTTCGAGGGAGGGTGCGTGGTGTCGCCCGGCTCGCTGTGAGTGTGAGAGTGGAAGAGCCGGACGGCGCCTCGCACGCGGTTCTTTTAGGCGTTGAGACTTGGACCAGCACAGGGCTGCCAAGGGCCTCCGGCCGCAGGGGTGCGAAGCCCACGACCGGACCGCTTCCCGCCCCACACTGGCTGACGCCTCGCGAGCGCGCCCCTCGGCGGGCGGGAATGCACAACGATATAGCCAAGCCTATCCGCCCCGTCAAGAACAAAGTGAGAACATAACGTTCGCCCAGTCATGCTCTTCATGTCATCACCTCCCCGGACTCGATCCGGGGATCAGCGCCGGCGATCCCGATTGGACAAGCGCGGCGCTTCACAGCATCGGGATGGACGGGACAAGCCGGACCATGACGTGGCGGGTGTCATCTCCAGGGCAACCAAATCACCTGTCCAATCGCCCCCACGAGGCTCCCCTGCGTCCTGCGCCTGGCGCCACAGAAATCGGGTGTCGCCCGCCTCACCGGCTCGCTAGGATGAGCGTCAATCAGGATGAGAGCCATGCTGGATACGCTACGCGACATCACCATCGAACCCGGCGCGATCACCGTGCCGGACGAGCCGCATTCGGATTACGAGCGGGTGCGCCGGATCATCGCCTATATCTCCGAGCGCTGGCGCGATCAGCCCTCCCTGGAGGCGATCGCCGACCATGTGGGCCTCTCCACCACCCATGTGCACCACCTCTTCCGCCGCTGGGCGGGACTGAGCCCGAAGGCTTTCCTGCAGGCTCTGACCCTCGACAACGCCAAGGCGCTGCTGGCCGATTCCGCCAGCGTGCTCGACGCCACCTACGAGGTCGGCCTTTCGGGACCGGCCCGGCTGCACGATCTCTTCGTGACTCACGAGGCCATGACCCCGGGGGATTACCGGACGGGCGGCGCGGGCCTGACCATGCGCTACGGCTTCCACCCCTCCCCGTTCGGCGAGGCGGTTCTGATCGCCACCGAAAGGGGCCTTGCGGGACTCGGCTTCGTGGATGACGGCGACCGCCAGGCGGCGCTATCGGACCTGACCCGGCGCTGGCCCAAGGCTACCTATGTGGAGGACGAGGCCGCCACCGCCCCGCTGGCGCGGCGCATCTTCAACCCGACGCAATGGCAGGCGGAGCAGCCTCTGCGGGTGGTCCTCATCGGGACGGATTTCGAGGTCCGGGTCTGGCAGACCCTGCTGCGCATCCCCCGCGACAAGGCCACCACCTATTCCGACATCGCCCGCCATATCGGAAAACCGTCGGCCTGCCGGGCGGTCGGCGCGGCCGTGGGCAAGAACCCGGTCTCCTTCGTGGTCCCCTGCCACCGGGTCCTCGGCCGTTCCGGGGCGCTCACGGGCTATCATTGGGGGCTCACCCGCAAGCAGGCGATCCTGGGGTGGGAAGCGGGGCAGACCCTGGGCGGGAAAGCGGCTTAAGGTTCGGCGGAACGGCCTTCTCCGCCCATGGCCTTCGGGTCGCTCCAAGCAGGGGAGCTGGACAGCCCCGCCGTGCTCGGCGGCAGCACCGCGCATTGCGTCACATGGAACACGCTGTTGTCGACCCTCTGGTAGGCACGGCCACACCAATGCCCGCCGCCCGTCTGTCCGGCATCTCCGAGCAGGCTCCGGTACTGGATCGTGTAACCCGGGACCTCGACCCATTCCCCGTCGACGAGCATCTGCACGCCGGTCGGGGTCACCCGGTAGGGCGCCGGGCGGCAATCCTGTTCGCTGCAGCAGCTGTTGCCCCAGGAATCCAGCAGGTGGGAATAGATATCGTGGGCCTGGGCTGGGGAAGCCAATCCCATTGCGATCAGAGCAAGGACGATCTGGACCATCGGCCGCTTCCACAAGGAGCAGGTACGCGGCGCTCGCGAGAAGGTCGGGGAACGCCACGAACCTCGATTCTACCGCAGGACCGGAGACGAGGATACCCGGCAAGTTCCGCCAGGAATTTGAGGAACTGCCGAGCTGCAAACCCTGGCCGCTCCTCCATTGCAGCCATGCAACAGACGCAGGATCCGACGAATTGAGGCATTCTAGCCTTCAGGATTGTCTTGCAGGCCCGAATGCCCCTTCTTATATCAGCGCCAGCATGGGGCACGGCTCGGGTTGAGCCGGTCCCGGCGTTCAGTCATCAACATGTAAGCCATGGGCCGGGCTGCTTTTAGGGCTCGGCGGTCTGCTTGAAAGTGAGGGATCCCGCCATGGGTAAGGTCATCGGTATCGACCTCGGCACCACCAATTCCTGCGTCGCTGTCATGGAAGGCACGACGCCCAAAGTCATCGAAAACGCAGAAGGCGCCCGGACGACCCCGTCCATCGTGGCCTTCACGGACGAAGGCGAGCGCCTCGTCGGCCAGCCGGCCAAGCGCCAGGCGGTCACGAACCCGTCGCGCACCTTCTTCGCCATCAAGCGCCTGATCGGCCGCACCTTCGACGACCCCATGACCAAGAAGGACATGGGCCTCGTTCCGTACCACATCATCCGCGGCCCGAACGGCGACGCCTGGGTCGAGGCCGACGGCAAGCAGTATTCGCCCTCGCAGATCTCCGCCTTCACCCTTCAGAAGATGAAGGAGACGGCCGAGTCCTATCTCGGGCAGCCTGTCACCCAGGCGGTCATCACGGTTCCGGCCTATTTCAACGACGCCCAGCGTCAGGCCACCAAGGACGCCGGCAAGATCGCCGGCCTCGAGGTCCTGCGCATCATCAACGAGCCGACCGCTGCGGCCCTGGCCTACGGCCTGGACAAGAAGCAGACCGGCATGATCGCGGTCTACGACCTCGGCGGCGGCACCTTCGACGTGTCGGTCCTCGAGATCGGCGACGGCGTGTTCGAGGTGAAGTCCACCAACGGCGACACCTTCCTCGGCGGTGAAGATTTCGACATGCGCCTGGTCGAGTACCTGGCGGCCGAGTTCAAGAAGGAGCAGGGCATCGACCTGACCAAGGACAAGCTCGCCCTGCAGCGCCTGAAGGAAGCCGCCGAGAAGGCCAAGATCGAGCTCTCCTCGGCCCAGCAGACCGAGATCAACCTGCCCTACATCACGGCGGACGCCTCCGGGCCGAAGCACCTCGCCCTCAAGCTCTCGCGCGCCAAGTTCGAGCAGCTCGTCGACGATCTCGTGCAGAAGACCATCGAGCCCTGCCGCAAGGCCCTCAAGGACGCCGGCATCTCGGCGGGCGACATCGACGAGGTGGTCCTGGTCGGCGGCATGACCCGCATGCCGAAGATCCAGGAAGTCGTGAAGCAGTTCTTCGGCAAGGAGCCCCATAAGGGCGTGAACCCGGACGAGGTCGTGGCCATCGGCGCGGCAATCCAGGCGGGCGTGCTCCAGGGCGACGTGAAGGACGTTCTGCTCCTCGACGTGACCCCGCTGTCGCTCGGCATCGAGACGCTCGGCGGCGTGTTCACCCGTCTGATCGACCGCAACACGACGATCCCGACGAAGAAGAGCCAGGTGTTCTCGACCGCCGAGGACAACCAGAACGCGGTCACCATCCGGGTCTTCCAGGGCGAGCGTGAGATGGCGGCGGACAACAAGCTGCTCGGCCAGTTCGACCTTGTGGGCATTCCGCCCGCGCCCCGCGGCGTGCCGCAGATCGAGGTGACCTTCGACATCGACGCGAACGGCATCGTGAACGTCACGGCGAAGGACAAGGCTACGGCTAAGGAGCACCAGATCCGCATCCAGGCCTCGGGCGGCCTGTCCGACGCCGACATCGAGAAGATGGTGAAGGACGCCGAGGCTCACGCCGAGGAAGACAAGAAGCGCCGCGAGGTCGTCGAGGCGAAGAACCAGGGCGAGAGCCTGATCCACGCCACCGAGAAGTCCATGACGGAATACGGCGACAAGGTCTCCGAATCCGACAAGCAGGGCATCACGACCGCCATCGACGCGCTGCGCCAGGCCCTGGCCGGCGAGGACGCCGAGGTGATCAAGGCCCGCACCACGGACCTGATGCAGGCTTCGATGAAGCTCGGCGAAGCCATGTATGCCGCTCAGGCGAATCCCGGCGAAGGCGGCGAGCAGGCCTCGGCCGAAGAGCCGAAGAAGGACGATGTCATCGACGCCGACTTCCAGGAAGTCGACGAAGGCGACAAGAAGAAGCGCGCCTAAAGCGATGCGCCTCTTCTGAAGAATTCGGCACCCGGTTTCGTGACCGGGTGCCGTTTTCATGAAACGAGCTTCAAACACCCATGACCAATCCACCGACCGCTTCCCGCGATGTTCTGGAAAAGGCTTCCAGAGCCTTTTCCAGTGCAGCGCATGCAAAGAGGTCCGGCACAATGATGGAGCCCATAGACGCTCCGAGGGGCGCCTGACATGTCCAAGCGCGATTACTACGAGGTTCTCGGCGTCGCGAAGACCGCGACCGAGGCGGAAATGAAATCCGCCTTCCGCAAGCTCGCGATGCAGTACCACCCGGACCGCAACCCGGGGGACCACGAGGCCGAGATCAAGTTCAAGGAAATCAACGAGGCCTACCAGACCCTCTCCGACGGCCAGAAGCGCGCGGCCTACGACCGCTACGGCCATGCGGCCTTCGCCAACGGCGGCGCCGGGGCCGGCGGCCCGGGCTTCGGCGGCGACTTCTCCGACTTCATGTCGGACATCTTCGAGAACTTCTTCGGCGATGCCACCGGACGCGGCGGCGGACGGGGCCGGGGCACGGGCGGGCGCGAACGCGGCGCCGACATGCGCTACAACCTGGAAATCTCCCTCGACGAGGCCTTCAACGGCAAGACCGCCGAGCTGAAGATCCCGACCTCCATCACCTGCGAGGCCTGTTCGGGGAGCGGCGCGAAGCCGGGCTCCAAGCCCAAGACCTGCCCCACCTGCGGCGGTGCGGGCCGGGTGCGGGCGACCCAGGGCTTCTTCTCCATCGAGCGCACCTGCCCCAACTGCCACGGGCGCGGCGAGGTCATCGACGACCCCTGCGGCCAGTGCGGCGGCGCGGGCCGCGTCACCCGGGAGCGCACGCTCTCGGTCAACATCCCGGCGGGCGTCGAGGACGGCACGCGCATCCGCCTCGCGGGCGAGGGCGAGGCCGGCCTGCGCGGCGGGCCCGCGGGCGACCTCTACATCTTCCTGTCCCTGAAGCCTCATCCGTTCTACCAGCGCGACGGGGCCGACCTGTTCTGCCGGGTGCCGATTTCCATGGTGACGGCGGCACTGGGCGGCGAGTTCAGCGTTCCGACCCTGGGCGGCACCGATGCGCTCGTGAAGGTTCCCGAGGGCACCCAGACCGGCAAGCAGTTCCGCCTGAGGGGCAAGGGCATGCCGGTGCTGCGCTCGCGGGACGTGGGCGACCTCTACATCCAGGTTGTTGTGGAAACTCCGCAGAAGCTCACCAAGCGGCAGCGCGAGCTGCTGACGGAGTTCGACCAGGAATGCTCCAAGGAAAACCATCCGGAGAGTTCGGGCTTTTTCTCCCGTTTCCGGGAGTTTATCGACGGGCTCGGTGGATCAACCTAACTTGACGGTCGTTTTCTTTGGATTCTAAACAGCCCGTGTGATCGGCATGATCGAGGGGACAGCTTAGTGCTTCAGTCGTTTCAACGGCCAACGGCCCGGAAAAGTCCCCTCAAGAAGGATCGCTTCCAGGACGAAGCGCGATTCCTGCGCTCCTGGCTCGAACGCCCCCTCGTCATCGGGGCCGTGACCCCTTCGGGCAAGATCCTGGCCCGGACCATGGCGTCCTATGTGGACCCGCGCATTCCCGGCCCCGTCATCGAGCTCGGCCCCGGCACGGGGCCGGTCACCGATGCCCTGATCCGGCGCGGCGTGGCGCAGGAGCGGCTGGTCCTGATCGAGTTCAACCCCGAATTCTGCCAGCTCCTGAAGCGCCGCTTCCCGAAGGCTACGATCATCCAGGGCGATGCCTACGATCTCAAGGAAACGCTCTCCGGCATCCTGAAGGAGCCCGCGGCCGCGACCGTGTCGAGCCTGCCGCTCTTCACCAAGCCCATGGATCAGCGCCTGGAGCTCTTGGAAACCGCCCAGGAACTGATGAACCCCAACGCTCCGTTCATCCAGTTCACCTACGCGGTGGTGCCGCCGATCCCGGCGCGCTCGCAAAGCTACAAGGCCAGGGCCTCCAACCGGATCTGGCGCAACCTGCCCCCGGCCCGCGTCTGGGTCTACAACAAGGTCAACCATCCATGAGCGCCGCGATGTCTCTTCCGCCGAATCCCGTTCCCGCAGGAGACAGTCGCGACAAGCTCATCATCGGCCTCGATGTCCCCTCCGTCGCGGAGGCACGCGCCGTCATCGCGCGCATCGGGGATGCGGGCACCTTCTACAAGATCGGTTACCAGCTCGCCTATGCGGGCGGCTTCGAGTTCGCCCGCGAGCTGATCGGCCAGGGCAAGAAGGTCTTTCTCGACCTCAAGCTCCACGACATCGGCAACACCGTTGAGGAAGGCGTGCGCTCGGTCGCCCGCCTCGGCGCCACGTTCCTGACGGTCCACGCCTATCCGCAGACCATGCGCGCGGCCGTGGCGGGGAAAGCGGGATCGTCCTTGAAGATCCTCGCGGTCACCGTGCTCACCTCCTACGACGACAATGATCTCGTCGAGGCGGGCTATGCCCCCGTGACGGCCGCGGAGCTCGTCGCCCGCCGCGCCGGGCAGGCCCGCGACCTCGGCATCGACGGCATCGTCTGCGCGGCCACGGAAGCCGAGCGCGTGCGCACCGTCGTCGGCCCCGACCGGCTCATCGTCACGCCGGGCATCCGGCCCGCCGGATCCGACGCGGGCGACCAGAAGCGCGTCGTGACGCCGGCGCAAGGCATCCGGCTCGGCGCCGACCATCTCGTGGTGGCCCGGCCCATCGTGAAGGCGTCCGACCCGCGCGCCGTCGCCGAGGCGATTGTGCGGGAAATCGCCGACGTGAAGGCTTGACGATAGGACGTCTCTGGCGTTCGCTGCGCCTCCCTGAAATCGAGAGGAGCGCCCCATGCCCAAAGGCTATGTCATTGCCCGCGTGACCGTCACGAACCCCGAAGCCTACGCGGAATACGCCAAGGGCGCCACGGAGGCGATTCGCCAGTATGGCGGCCGGCCGCTCGTGCGCGGCGGCGCCTACGAGGCGCTGGAGGGCGATGCCCGGCCCCGCAACGTTGTGATCGAGTTCGACTCGGTCGAGCAGGCCCGGACCTATTATCATTCGCCGGAATATCAGGCGGCCAAGGCCAAGCGCGAAGGCGCCTGCGTGGCGGAATTCGTTCTGGTGGAAGGAGCCTGAAGCCATGAAAGGCTATTGGATCGGCCGCGTCGACGTCTCGAACCCCGACGCCTACCAGAACTACGTGAAGGCCAATGCGGTCCCGTTCGCCAAGTACGGCGCGCGCTTCCTGGTGCGCGGCGGCGCGTACCGGGTGGCCGAGGGAGAGGCACGCGCCCGGAACGTGGTGATCGAGTTTCCGAGCTATCAGGCGGCCCTGGAGTGCTGGGACTCGCCCGAGTACCAGGCGGCCAAGGCGCATCGCGACGGCCACGCGGTTGCCGACATCATCATCATCGAGGGATACGAAGGCGCGCAGCCGGGTTGAGATGCGCAACCTCCCCTCTCCCCTCTGCGGGAGAGGGAAAGAATGCACGCCGCTTCTCAGCCCCATCCGAAGCGGCTATACCCTGAGCCCGGAAAACAGGAGAGCGGCATGAGCGAGATGCGACTGGTCGTGGTGGGTGCCAGCGGACGCATGGGGCGCATGCTCATCAAGGCCGTGGCCGAGACGGAGGGCTGCACCCTCGTCGGCGCCATCGAGCGGGAAGGCTCCCCCGCGCTCGGGCAGGATGCCGGATTGCTCGCCGGGACCGGGCTTCTCGACGTGGACGTGACCGACGATCCACTCGCCGTCTTCGCTCAGGCCGACGGCGTGCTCGATTTCACCGCGCCCGCCGCCACCACGGCTTTCGCCGCGCTGGCCGCCCAGGCGCGCATCGTCCACGTGATCGGAACCACCGGCCTGCAGGAGGCCGATTTCACCAAGCTCGAGGCGGCCGCCCGCCATGCGCGCATCATCCAGTCCGGCAACATGTCGCTCGGGGTCAACCTGCTCGCGGGCCTCGTGCGCAAGGTCGCGGCGACGCTGGGCGAGGACTTCGACATCGAAATCCTCGAAATGCACCACCGCATGAAGGTGGATGCGCCGTCGGGCACCGCCCTCCTCCTCGGAGAGGCGGCGGCGGAGGGACGCAAGATCTCGCTGAAGGAACGCTCCGTGCGCAGCCGCGACGGCCACACGGGAGCCCGCAATCCGGGCGATATCGGCTTTGCCACCCTGCGCGGCGGAACGGTGGTCGGCGAGCATTCGGTGATCTTCGCGGGCGCCGGCGAGCGCCTGGAACTGTCGCACCGGGCCGAGGACCGCAGCATCTTCGCCCGCGGCGCCGTGAGGGCCGCGCTCTGGGGCTTCGACAAGAAGCCCGGCTATTACACCATGGCCAATGTCCTTGGCCTCGATCAGCTCTAAAACACGCCAACACCCCGTTATTACCGGAGACGCCAAGACATGAACCGCCTTCTCGTCCTTGCACGCCACGGCCAGAGCGAATGGAACCTCAAGAACCTGTTCACCGGCTGGAAGGATCCGGGGCTGACCGAACTCGGCATCGAGGAGGCGCGGAATGCCGGCCGTCGCCTGAAGGAGATGGGTGTCCAGTTCGACATCGCCTTCACGTCGGACCTGTCTCGGGCTCAAGCCACCTGCAAGCTGATCCTGGAAGAGATCGGCCAGCCCAACCTGAAAACCATTGCGAGCCAGGCCCTGAACGAGCGCGACTACGGCGATCTCTCCGGCCTCAACAAGGACGACGCCCGCGCCCGCTGGGGCGAGGAGCAGGTCCATATCTGGCGCCGCTCCTATGACGTTCCCCCTCCCGGCGGCGAGAGCCTGAAGGACACGGTCGCCCGCGTCCTGCCCTACTACATCCGCGAGATCCTGCCCCGCGTCATGCGCGGCGAGCGCGTGCTGGTTGCCGCCCATGGCAATTCGCTCCGCGCCCTCGTGATGGTGCTCGACGGCCTGACCTCCGAGACCATCCCGAGCCTCGAACTCGCGACGGGCATTCCGCTGGTCTATGACCTCAACGACGACACGACCGTGGCCAGCAAGAAAGTGCTGGAGGGGTAGAGACACGCTCCGCTAGGGATCACACCCTCTACGTCATGGCCGTCCCCGGACTTGATCCGGGGATCAGTCCCGGCCATCCCGCGTCGGTGAGGCTCGGCGCTCTTCCAATCGAGATCATCGGCACCGATCCCCGGATCAAGTCCGGGGCGGTGATGACGACGGTGGCATGTGTCAGGATAGAAGATGACCTCCATCACCCTCGCCCCCGGCCTCACCTACTACCCCGACTATCTCGACCGCCCGGCCCAGGAGCGGCTGCTCCAATCCCTGCGGGAGATCACACGTGAGGCCCCTCTGTTCACCCCACGCATGCCGCGCACGGGAAAGCCTTTCTCCGTTCGCATGACCAATTGCGGGCCGCTCGGCTGGGTGTCGGACGTGGAGGGTTATCGCTATCAGCCGGTGCATCCTGAAACCCGCCGCCCGTGGCCCGCCATGCCGGACCAGGTGCTGCGGTCGTGGGAGGAGCTGAGCGCGTATCCGCACCCGCCCGATGCCTGCCTGATCAACTTCTACGAGCCCACGGCCCGGATGGGCCTGCACCAGGACAAGGACGAGGAGGAGTTCGCCGCGCCCGTCGTGTCGCTTTCCCTCGGAGACACGGCGCTGTTCCGCTACGGCGGCCTGGAGCGGAAGGATCCGACGAAGTCCATCAGGCTGCGTTCCGGTGACGCAATCGTGTTCGGCGGGCCCGCACGGCTGATCTATCATGGGATCGACCGGCTGATTGAGGGAAGCTCGGACCTGCTGCCGCAGGGCGGGCGGCTCAATCTCACCTTGCGCAAGGTGGGAAAGCCGCTTTAGCTTTCGACGATGTAATGACCTGCAATTTTCCTTTTGAAGAGGCATCCATGAAAGGTTTTGCAGCCGCCGCTCTGGCCCTCATCCTGACGGCTCCCGTCGCTCTCGCGGCCGAGCCGGTTTTCCCGCCCGCCTCGCGGATCGGCATCGTGCCCCCTGAGGACATGCTGGTCTCGAAGCGCTTCAGCGGCTTCGAGAGCGAGGAGAAGGCCGCCGCCATCAACTTCGTGGAGATGCCCGCGGCCGCCTACGGACAGCTGGTGAATGGGCTCACCAAGGAGGCCCTGAAGCGTCAGGGCATGAGTGAGACCTCCCGGGAGAGCCTGAAGCTCGGCACCCGGACGGGCGTGCTCATCGGCGGCACCATGGCAGGGCCCGTGCAGGGCCGCAAATGGGTGATGGCCGTCAAGGACGAGGATCTCACCGCCCTCGTGATCGCCCAGGTCCGCGGCGGCCAGGACGGCTACAGCGAGACGCAGATGCGGGACGCTCTGAAGAGCATCGCCCTGCGCGGCCCGGTTTCCGTCGACGAGCAGGTATCCGCCCTGCCCTTCCGCCTCGGCGACAAGGCCGGTTTCCGACCGGTGCGGGTGATCTCCGGCAATTCGGCCCTGTTCACGGACGGCCCACAGGACACGATCAAGGCGGTGGAGCAGCCGATGGTCATCGTGGCCGCCTCTCTGAACGTGCCCATTCCGCCGCAGGATCGGCGCAGCCAGTTTGCTCGCGCGGCCCTGAATTCCAACCAGATCCTCAAGGACATCAAGATCGAGCGGTCCGAGTCCTTCCGGTTCAAGGGTCAGGACTGGCACGAGATCGTCGCCACGGCCGTGGAAGCCGAATCCGGCCAGCCGATCGTGGTGATGCAGACGATCCGCTTCGAGTCCGACCGATACGTGCGCATGATCGGCCTCACCCGGGTTGAGCAGCGGGACCAGAACCTGCCCCGCTTCCGGACGATCATCGACGGGGTCGATATGAGTCTCTAACCCCGCTTCGGGAAGGTCGGCAGGGACCAGCCTCGCGGGAGGGCCATCACGGATGTCCGCTTACGGCATTTTCGGGCGAAACGGCTACCGCTCCGCCCGAAAACCGGGGCGTGGCTCCGTTTACTGAGCCGTCGAGGAATTGTCCGTCGTCTCGGCCCCGTTGGCGGATGCCTTCGGGCCGCCCTTGGAAACGCCGACCAGGGCCGGGCGCAGGACGCGCTCGCCGATGACGTAGCCGGACTGGACCACCTGCAGGACCGTGCCGTTCGGGACCTCCGCATTGGGGATCTCGAACATGGCCTGATGCACGTTGGGGTCGAACTTCTGGCCCTGCGGGTCGAGTTTCTTGACGCCGTGGCGCTCGAGGGTCTTCAGGAGGTCGCGCTCGGTGAGGTCGATCCCCTCGATGAGGCCCTTGAAGGCGCCCTCGGCGGTGCTGCGGGCCTCGTCCGGGACGCTTTCGATGGCCCGGTGGATGTTGTCGGCCACGTTGAGCATGTCGCGGGCGAAGTTCGCCACCGCGTAGGTGCGAGCGTCCGCCACCTCGCGTTCCGTGCGGCGGCGCAGGTTCTCCATGTCGGCCATCAGGCGCAGAAGCTTGTCCTTCAGGTCCGCCTTCTCGGCCTCGAGAACGGTAATCGGATCGGCCTCGGGCGCGGAAGCCGCTTCGGCAGCGGCGTCAGTGGCGGGCTCGGCCTGGGGGGCCGCATTGTGGTTTTCCGTGTCGTTCGGATTCATGGTCGATCAACTAAGGTGGGAGAAAGAAAGGTTCGGGCCACATATCAGGTCCCTGGCCCCACAAATCAAGCGCTTCGCCTGTGGAGAGGCTCCGATTCCTCGGCCTTGAACACCTCGAGCAGGGTGCGGGTGATGGTGGCCTGGCGCCCCGCATGGGTGATCTTCGTGCCCGTCAGGTCGGTGACGTAGAACACGTCCACGGCCTTCTCGCCAAAGGTGACGATGTGGGCCGAGGCGATGTTCAGGTTGAGCTTCCCCAGGGCCGTCGTGAGGTCGTAGAGCAGGCCCGGCCGGTCGAGGCCTGAAATCTCGATCACCGTCTGGCGGCTCGACAGGGAATTGTCGATATTGACCTCCGGCGGCACGTGGAACGCCTTGGAGCGTTCCTTGGCCGGGCGCTTGCCGTCCACGAGGTCGGCGATCTTCACCTCTCCCTTCAGGGCCCGTTCGATGGCCTTGGCGACCCGCTCGGCCCGGCGCAGCTCGTCCTCGTCCCGGTCGAAGGCGCGGGAGAGCACGATGGTGTCCAGCGCCATGCCGTCCGTGGTGGTGAAGATCTGCGCGTCCACGATGTTGCCGCCCGCCGCCGCACAGGCGCCTGTCACGATGGCGAGCAGGCGCGGATGGTCTGGCGACAGGATCGTCAGCTCCGTCACGCCCCGGAACTGGTCCGTCTCATAAGCCGTGGTCACCGTGCGCCCGCCCTTTTCGGCCTCGCGCAGGAGCCTTGCCTGCTTGGCCCGCCGGGTCTCGTCAGTCTTCAGCCAGTATCCAGGCGTATGCCGCGCGGCGAAGGCCTCGAACTCCGCATCGGTCCAGTCGGGCAGTTCGGAACGCAGCCGCTCCTGCGCCAGGCGGACGCGCTCCGACCGGGCGAGGTCCACCGCGCCGCCTCCGAGGATCACCTCCGTCTCCTGGTAGAGGTTGCGCAGGAGCTGCCCCTTCCAGCCGGTCCAGGTGCCCGGACCCACCGCCTTGATGTCCGCGATGGTGAGCACGAGGAGCAGCTTCAGGCGCTCCATGGTCTGCACCACCTCGGCGAAGCTCTTGATGGTGGCGGGATCCGACAGGTCGCGGCTCTGGGCCGTGTTCGACATGAGAAGATGGTGCTCGACCAGCCACGCCACCGTCTCGGTCTCCGCCTCGGTAAGCCCGAAGCGCGGCCCGAGCTTGCGGGCGATCACGGCTCCGGCCTCGGAATGATCCTCCGGCCGGCCCTTGGCGATGTCGTGCAGGAACACCGCCACGTAGAGGGCGCGGCGGTTGCGGATGGAGGGAAAGATCTGATTGGCGAGCGGATGCTCGCTGCCGAGCTGTCCCGCCTCGATCTCGGTGAGCACGCCCACTGAGCGGATCAGGTGCTCGTCCACCGTGTAATGGTGATACATGTTGAACTGCATCATCGCGACGATGCGGCCGAAATCGGGAACGAAGCGCCCCAGCACGCCCGCCTCGTTCATGCGCCGCAGCACCACCTCGGGGGCGTTCTTGGAGGTGATGATCTCCAGGAACAGCTTGTTGGCCTCGGGGTCGGTGCGCAGGTTGTGCCCGATGAGCCTGAGCGAGCGGGTCGCAAGGCGCGTCGCGTCGGGATGAATGGCGAGGTTGCGGCGGTCGGCCAGCCAGAAGAGGCGGATCAGGTTGACCGGATCGCGCTCGAAGGCCTCCTCGTTCTCCACGTTGAGGCGGTTGTTGTCGATGATGAAGCCTTCGCTCACCAGCGCGCCGCCGCTGCGGCGGCGGAAGCGGCCGAACATCCGGTCGAGCATGGGGCGGCGCTTGGTCTGGCGCGCCTCCAGCTCCGCGCAGACGATCGCCGTGAGATCGCCCACGTCCTTGGCGATGAGGAAATAGGCCTTCATGAAGCGTTCGACCGCCGACAGGCCGCCGCGCGGCGCGAAGCCGATCCGCTCCGCGATGGTGCGCTGCAGGTCGAAGGTCAGGCGCTCCTCGGCGCGGCCGGTGGCGAAGTGCATGTGGCAGCGCACGCGCCACAGGAATTCCTCGCAGCGCGAGAAGAGATTGAACTCAGCCTGCGTGAAGAGCCTGGCCTTCACCAGTTCCTTGGGCTCCTTCACCCGGTAGACGTATTTGGCGATCCAGAAGAGCGTGTTGAGATCGCGCAGGCCCCCCTTCCCGTCCTTGACGTTCGGCTCGACGAGGTAGCGCGACGCGCCGGCCTTGGTCACGCGGGCATCGCGTTCCTTGAGCTTGGCATCGACAAATTCCGCCGCCGATGTCGCGACGATCTCCTGATCGAAGCGCTTTTCCAGGTTGTCGAAGAGTTCCCGGTCGCCGAAGAGGAAACGGGCTTCGAGCAGGGATGTGCGGATCGTCATGTCCGCATGGGCCTCGCGCAGACATTCCTCGACCGAGCGGGTCGCGTGCCCGACCTTCAGCTTCAGGTCCCAGAACACGTACAGCATCGCCTCGACGACGCTCTCGCTCCAGGCGGTCTGCTTGTACGGCAGCAGGAACAGGAGATCGACGTCCGAGCCCGGCGCCAGGGTTCCCCGCCCGTATCCGCCGGTCGCCACCACGGCGAGGCGCTCCCCCGCTGAAGGATTGGCCGCTGGATAGAGATGCTGGACCACGGCATCGTGGACGATGCGCACCAGCTCATCCATCCGCTCGCAGAGATAACGGGCGCAGATGAACCCGTTCTGGCTCTCCTGGAGCTTGGCCTGAGCCTCCTCGTGACCTTCGTCGAGCAGCCTCCTCAACTCGGGCACGAGCCTGGCGCGCAGCTCCGCCGCATCGCGGATCGACTCGCCGCCGAGGGTTTTCAGGATGCTCTTGGGGGTGTGAAGGGTCATGGGGCAACCGCATACGGGGACGTGTCTGACTTAACACCTGAAAGGCCTCCGCCAAAGGGAGGGCTGGAACTATCCGACCGAACGGATAGTTTGTTCTTTATAAGAGATAACGTTTGACATAAAAAACGACGAGTTCTATAAACCGGACACGCGCCGATTTGAGCATGCAGATTGCGGGCGCGAAACAAGTGCAGCTAAAGCGCCGGGTGCCTCGAAGAAGCTCCCATGCGCAAAACATGGGAAGAACACGATGAGCCTGACGCGCCGCCTCCTGATCGCCGCCTCCCTCGCCACAGGCCTTGCCTCCTTCGCCACCGTCGCTTCCGCGCAGGTGAAGGAAATCCGCATCGACTATGCCACCTACAACCCGGTCAGCCTCGTTCTGAAGGACAAGGGCTTCCTCGAGAAGGAGCTGGAGAAGGACGGCATCAGCGTGCGCTGGGTGCAGTCGCTCGGCTCCAACAAGGCGCTCGAATTCCTCAATGCCGGGTCGATCGATTTCGGCTCCACAGCCGGCGCAGCCGCCCTGATCGGCAAGATCAACGGCAACCCGATCAAGTCGATCTACGTCTATTCCCGGCCCGAATGGACCGCCCTCGTCACCCGCAAGGATACGGGCATCACGAAGGTCGAGGACCTGAAGGGCAAGCGTGTCGCCGTGACCCGCGGCACCGATCCGCACATCTTCCTCGTGCGCGCCTTGCAGGAAGCCAAGCTCACCGAGAAGGACGTGAAGCTCGTTCTGCTCCAGCATCCGGATGGCCGCACTGCGCTCGAGCGCGGCGACGTGGATGCCTGGGCCGGCCTCGACCCGCTGATGGCGGCGGCCGAAGTGGAAAGCGGCGCCCAGCTCTTCTACCGCAACGCCGGCGCCAACACCTGGGGCGTACTGAACGTCTCCGAGTCGTTCGCCAAGGACAATCCTGCTCTCGTGCAGCGCGTGCTCAAGGCCTATGAGGAAGCCCGCAAATATGCGCTCGCCAACAAGGACGAGCTGAAGAAGACCCTCGTCACCTACACCAAGCTGTCCGACGCGGTGATCGAACGCCAGCTCGAGCGCACGGAGCTGACCCATTCCAACATCGGCCAGCCTCAGGTCGATACGATCCTTGCCGCGGGTCTTGCCCTGCAGCAGGCCGGCGTGATCCCCGCCGACACGAACGTGCAGGCCGCCGTCGATTCCCTCATCGACCGCCGCTTCGCCACTGCGTCGCGCTGATGACTTCATCGCGGGAGAGCGCCGTGACAGGCAACGCTGCAAGCCAAGCCTGGTCCTCCCATGAGGGTGCCGCCGCTCTCGCGGCCCCAACCTCCGCCGAGAAGCGACGCGCCTTCGACTGGCGCATCCTTCTCGGCTTTTTCTTGCCCATCGCGGTCGCTGTCCTTTGGGAAGGCGCCGTTCGTCTCGGCCTCGCGCAGGGACGCCTCGTTCCCCCGCCGAGCCGCATTCTCGCGACGCTCTGGGGCTTGGCCCAGAGCGGCGAATTGTGGACCCACACCTGGATGACGCTGTGGCGCGTTCTCGTCGGCTTCGTGATCGGGGCCGCCGCGGGGATCGTGCTCGGCGCACTTTCCGGCTCGAGCAAGACCATCCGCCAGCTGCTCGACCCGACCCTGCAGGCCCTGCGTGCGATTCCGTCCATCGCCTGGGTGCCGCTCTTCATTCTGTGGCTCGGCATCTTCGAGGCCTCGAAAGTCGCGTTGATCGCCGTTGGCGTGTTCTTCCCGGTTTATCTTGGCATCGCCGGCGCCATCCTGTCCGTCGACCGCAAGCTCGTGGAAGTCGGTCATGTGTTCCGCCTCTCGCGCGTGCAGCTGGCGCGCCGCATCCTGCTGCCGGCGGTCCTGCCCGAAGCCGTGATCGCGCTCCGCTCGGGCCTCGGCCTCGGCTTCATGTTCGTGGTCGCGGCGGAATTCATGGGCGCATCGGAAGGCCTCGGCTATCTGCTCGTCGACGGCCAGCAGATGGGCAAGCCCGACCAGATCCTCGCGGCCATCATCGCCTTCGCGCTCCTCGGCAAGATCGCCGACAGCCTGCTCGTCGCCGGCACCAAGCCGCTCGTGCGCTGGCAGGACACCGTGCGGGAGAGGCTGTGATGCTGAACCTCGAACATCTTTCCAAGACCTATGCCGACGGTACGCGCGCGCTGTCCGACATCAATCTCGTCGTGCAGGAAGGCGAGATCGTCTCGCTGATCGGCGGCTCGGGCTGCGGCAAGACCACGTTGCTGCGTCTCGTCGCGGGTCTCGACCCGGCGAGCGCCGGCCGGATCAGTCTCGACGACGAAGTCCTCTCGGGCCCTCATCCGGCCGTCGGCATCGTGTTCCAGGAGCCACGCCTTTTGCCCTGGCTGTCGGTGGCCGACAACATCGCCTTCGGGCTCGACGGACTGACTGCCGCCGAGAAGAAGGCGCGCGTCGCGCACGCCCTGGACAAGATCGGCCTGGCCGAACACGCCGACCGTTGGCCGCGCGACTTGTCAGGCGGGCAACAGCAGCGCGTCTCCATCGCCCGCGCCTTCGTGACGAACCCGAAGGTGCTGCTCCTCGACGAGCCCTTCTCGGCGCTCGATGCCTTTACCCGCGCGAGCCTGCACGATCATCTGCTTGGGCTTTGGGAAGAGACGCGCCCGACCGTCGTGCTCGTGACCCACGACGTGCAGGAAGCGGTGACGCTCGCCGATCGGGCCGTCGTGATGCAGCCGAAGCCCGGCCGAATCTTCGACGAATTGCCGCTGACGCTTGCGCGGCCGCGCGACAAGGCGGGCCTTCCCTTCGAGACTTCCGTGCGCCGCATCTTGACGGCCTTGGACCATTCCCTCAAAGCACCGCAATCGCAGCCCCAGCGTGAACGCGACCGTCAGGCCGCTGCGTTGTGGTGGTAGGAACGAAAAGGACTTCATCATGGATGCGACCGCCCTTCGCGCCCTTCAGGCGCCGTTGAAGGATCAATACCGCAACGATCCCGACAAGGCCGTGATCACTCTGAAGGCCCAGGGTACGCTCGACGACCAGCACATCGCCTGCAAGGTCGAGACCGGCCGCGCGCTGGCCATTGCGGGCCTCCATCCGGCCACCGGCGGCTCCGGCGCCGAACTGTGCTCGGGCGACATGCTCCTCGAAGCCCTCGTCGCCTGCGCGGGCGTGACGCTGAAGGCGGTGGCGACCGCTCTCGAAATCGATCTGCGCCATGGGTCGGTGAAGGCCGAAGGCGATCTCGATTTCCGTGGCACGCTCGGGGTCGACAAGACGGCACCGGTCGGCTTCAAGAATATCCGCCTGTCCTTCGAGGTCGACACGGACGCGCCTCAGGAGAAGATCGACCAGCTGCTCAAGCTCACCGAGCGCTATTGCGTCGTCTTCCAGACCCTCAACAACAAGCCCGAACTGAGCGCTACGCTCGCGCGGACATAAGGCTGGCTGTTCCCATCGACAAAGTGCGCCTCCCCGTCATGGCCGGCCTTGTGCCGGCCATCTCGATGCTGTGAAGCGCTGTGTTTTCCAATCGGGATCACCGGCACAAGGCCGGTGATGATGTGGCGGGTTGCAAAATCATGTCAATTCCCAGCCACCAGAGTTCGCGGCGCGCCGCTGATTGCGATCGCGGTGCCGCCGCGGATTTCCTGCACGGTCAATCCACGCTCGTTGGTGCCGTCCGGGTTGAAGCGGAACACGCCGTCGGCACCCGCGAAGCCGGCCGGGCTCGTCAGCATGGCATCGGTGAAGGCCTGAGCACCCTGCATCCTGGCAAGCGCGGCGGCGAGCGTCACGGCGTCGTAGGACAGGGTCGCCAGCCGGATCGGATCGACATTGAACCGCGCGCGATACCGCTCGGCGAAAGCCGTGAAACCACGTTTATCGGGGGCCGCGAACCAGCCCCCTTGCAGAGCCGGGAGAGCAGCTACGCGAGGCTCGTCCCACAAGCCCGTGCCGAGCGGCTTAACCCGCAACGGATCGAAGCCTTCCATCTGCAGCGCCTGGGAGATGGCCGGCAGGCCATCGCCGTTCTCCGGCATGAACAGCGCATCGGCCTGCGGCGCGGCGCCGGCGACGATGGGCGCCATCCGCCGCACGGCGTCATGAGGCCGGCCCGGCGGATAATAGTCGAGCGTCGCGATGCGGAGGCCCTGCCGGGCCGCCGCCTGCTGCAGCCGCGACGCGGCCACGCGGCCATATTGCGTGTCCGGGATCAGAGCCGCGATCGAGCGGCGTCCCTGGCTGGCGGCGAAGGATACGATACGGTCGACCTCCTCCTGCACCATGAAGCTGAGAAGATAGACGCCCTGGCTGGCGACGCTCGCATCCGTCGAGAATCCGATGACGGCTTTTCCGCGCTGACGGGCCGCCTGTCCCGCCGCCTGCACGGAGCCTGCGTAAAGCGGACCGAGGATGAGTTCGGCGCCCTCGCCCAAAGCCTGCTGCGCCGCCGTCTGCGCGCCCTCCGGTGTGCCGGCATCGTCCTTCACGAGCAGAGTGAGATCGGAGCCCTGGAATTCTTCAAGGGCCAGTTCCGCGGCGTTGCGCATGCTCTGCGCCACGATGGCCCCCTGGCCCGGTTCCGACATGGGCAGGATCAGCGCGACCCTGACGGGGCCCCGGCCGATGGTCGTCCCTTCCTGTCCGGGCGCCGGCGAAACGCCCGACGCGGGGACGCCGCCCGCCGCGAGGTCGGCCGCGTAGACAGGTTCGGACGGCTTGGCGGCGACAGGCCGGGCCGGCTTGCGGGACGAGGTCCGGCTGCCGGACCCGACACATCCGGACAACACCAGCGATGTGGAGAGAACGAAAGCCCAGGCGGCGCGGCTGGAAGGACCGGCTGCCCGTTCGATGAAGCGCGCCATCTCCACCCCCTTTGGAAACAGCTCAAGCGAGGAGCAAAGCGTGGCAGCAAAAGGTAAACATTGTTTCCAATGCCGGTTGATGGATTGACGACCCCGCTTTCGCGACGACGCCCCTTCATGCGACAGTGACGACGATGAGCCAGAGAATCGATAATCGAACCAAACGGCGCGAGCCGAACGAACGGGTTGCCACCTTCACCGCCTTCGGCCTCGCCGCCGAGGCAAAGCCTCTGTCGCCGGGGCTCTATGTGGTCGCGACGCCCATCGGCAATCTGCAGGACGTGTCCTTCCGCGCCTTGAACGTGCTCGCCGCCGCGGATGCGATCCTCGCCGAGGATACGCGGGTGACGAAGACGCTGCTCGCCCATTACGGCATCACGACGCCGCTGGTGGCCTATCACGAGCATTCCAACGATGCGGTGCGCGAGCGCATGGTCCACCGCATCCGCGAGGGCCAGGCGCTGGCCCTGGTGTCGGACGCGGGCACGCCCCTGGTGTCGGATCCGGGCTACAAGCTCGTGCAGGCGGCCATCGAGGAAGGACTGCCCGTCACCCCGATCCCCGGGCCCTCCGCCGTCCTCACCGCCCTCGTGGCCTCGGGCCTGCCGACCGACCGCTTCTTCTTCGAGGGTTTCCTGCCGCCGAAGAGCGCCGCGCGCCGCGCGAGGCTTGCCGAGATCGGCACGATTCCCGGCACGCTCATGCTCTTCGAGGGACCGCATCGCCTGCCCGAGATGCTCGCCGATGCGGCGGAGGTGCTCGGCGAGCGGCAAGCCGTGGTGGCGCGCGAGCTGACCAAGATGTTCGAGACGATCCGGCGCGGCACCCTGCCGGACCTCGCCCGGCAATTCGCCGAGGAAGGCCCGCCCAAGGGCGAGATCGTGGTGCTGATCGGCGAGGCGACCAAAGAGATGCATGCGGCCGAGGCCGATGCGGCGCTCGACGGCAAGCTCGAAGCGGCGCTGAAGAACCACTCGATCAAGGATGCCGCGGCACTCGTCGCGGCGGAGCTCGATCTGCCCAAGCGCGAGGTCTATGCCCGCGCCCTGGCGCTCGCCAAGAAGGACGCATGACGAGCGCTCTCGAACGGCGCCGCGCCACTTTCCTGCGCGGCCACCGCGCCGAGTGGATCGCGTTGCTGTTTCTCATGATGAAAGGCTATCGCCCACTCGCACGCCGTTATGCGGCCTCGGGCGGCGAGATCGACCTGATCGTGATGCGTGGCGACACCATCGCGTTCGTCGAAGTGAAGGCGCGCGGGCTCATGGACGATGCCCTCGCGGCCATCACCGCCCGCAAGCGCCAGCGCTTCTCGCGTGCGGTGCGCACATGGCTCTCGCGCAACGTCTGGGCGCAAGGCAAGACATGGCGCGCCGATGCGGTGTTCATCGCACCCAAACGATGGCCGCAGCACATCGTGTCGGCTTTCGAGCTGGAGATGAGTTGAACGAGCGCAACGACGGTGTCGTCTACGCTGCCATCCGGTGCCGGTCCGCCACCGCCTCGCGGATATGTCGCGCCAGTTCCTGCACGACATGATTGCCGCCGTCGCGCGGCAGGTAGAGATTGACCATGAAAGGCGGCAAGGCAGGCAGTCCCGATTCAGGCCCCAGTACGTCGAAACCGATCGGCACGGTCGAAGCCATCCAGGCCATGACGGCGATGTCGGCCGCCACCGTGGCCACCTGGGCCGAGGTGTTCGTTACCTCCGAGACGGAACGCCATTCGATGCCGGCCTTCTGCAGCGCCTCGCGGATCGGCGCCCGGAAGGCGCAATCGGAGCAACCGATGGAAACCGGCAGCGGACGCTGGCGCGCCGCATCGCCGCCGCGGGCGCCGACCCAGACGAGGCGGTCCATCACGAGGTTTCGGCCATCGGGATCGCAGGCCATTTCGGTGGCGAGCACCACGTCGACCTGGCCGGCATAGAGCTTCGAGCGAAGCGACACGCTGGAGCCGCTGTTGAGCGAGATCTGCACGCGCGGATAGCGGCGCGCGAAATCCTTCAGGAAGGTCGGAAGATACGTGGTGATGATGTCGCTCGGGATGCCGAGCCGAACCTCGCCCTCGAATTCCGGCGTCGTCATCTCGGTCCAGATTTCATCGTTGAGGGCCAGCATGCGCTTCGCCCGTCCGAACAGGCGCTCGCCGGCGGTCGTGAGCTTCATGGCGCGCCGGTCGCGGGTGATAAGCTCCTCGCCCAGGGCTTCTTCCAGGCGCTTGATCTGCTGGCTCACCGCCGCCTGGGTCAGGTTGAGAACCCCGGTGGCGGCGGTCATCCCGCCTGCATCCACCACCGCGACGAAGGCCCTGAGCAGGCTGACATCGAGATTCCGGGCCATGGCCTCTCTCAATAAAGATTCATTATCATCAATATAATGAACATTCGTTTCTCTTATGCAAGGAGAAAGAGCATCATCTCCTCATCGAACCTGAGGAGACAGCCATGACAGTCCATGCCCCATCCTACGATTGGACCGCCGAGCAGCCGGCCTCGAAGCCTTCGAGGATCAAGGGCCTCTTCGCGGCCCTCATGCATGAGATCGAGATTCGCCGCGCCCTGCGCCACGTCAACAGCCTCGATGATGCGATGCTGCACGATATCGGCCTCACGCCGGGCAGCATCGAGGACGCCGTTCGGTGCGGGCGGCATTAATCTCCCTGTTTGGGCGCGAATACCGTCACGGCCGCCGGCCGGATCGAGAAATGGGCGGGCGTCTGGGTCACGATCTCGCCATCCGCATTGATGGGCCTCGGCTTGCGGGTGCGGATGTCGAACTCCTTGGCCCTGACGGCCCTCACCTCCTCCCAGGCGCCGTGCTGCCCGTAACGGAACGAGCGCGCCATGAGAGCGAGCTTCCAGGCCCGTTCCAGTTCCAGGCTGTAGAGATCGAGATGCTGGTCGTCGATGGCCGCATCCTTTTCCACCGCATTCCCGCCGCCGTAGAAACGCCCGTTGCCGACGGCGATCTGCAGCGTCTTCACGCGCACGGATTCGTTCTCGCTGGTGATGGTGGCCCGGAACGGCTTGGCCTGCGCCAGGACCTTCAGGGCCACCAGCGCATAGCCGAGGCGGCCCCAGCGGCGCTTGATGTCGCGCGTCAGTTTCTGCGCCAACTCCGCCGACAATCCGAGACTTGCCACGTTGAAGAAGGGTTCGCCGTTGACCAGGCCGAGATCGATCTTGCGCGTCACCCCCTGGGCGATGATGTCGGCGGCGGCATCGACATCGAAGGGTATGTCGAGGGTCCGGGCGAGATCGTTGGCCGTCCCCATCGGGAGAATGCCCAAGGGCAGCCGGGCCTCGATCACCCCGAGGGCCGCGGCATTGATGGTGCCGTCGCCGCCGCCGACGATGGCGCAATCCACGTCATGGGCATGTCTGACGATGAGCGGCGACAGGTCCTCCCGGCGGCCGCATTCCAGATGAACGGGCTCGATGCCATGATCCTTCAGGCGCTCGACAGCCATCTCGCACTGGGCGGCGCCGCTGCGGCTCTTGGTATTCACGATCAGAAGGGCGCGGCGGGGCATGGTCTGTCACATGGAAAAGCTTGAGCGGATCCGCAAGGGTTCATCGAAGCGGAGCCGTTGAATAACCCGCCTCCCCCGATTTCGTTCACGAGCCGCAGATCAAGAGTTGCCATCCTCGACATTTGGCCCAATAACCCTGCTTCCCAAGGAGGCCTGACGCATGACCCTCACCGTTGCGTTCCAGATGGATCACATCCGCAGCATCAAGATCGCAGGCGATACCGGCTTTGCGCTGATGCTCGAAGCCCAACGGCGCGGGCACCGGGTCCTGCACTACACGCCCGACCGCCTGTCCCTGCGCGACGGCGCCGTCATCGCCATGGCGGAAACCATCGAAGCGCGCGACGTGGAAGGCGATCATTTCACCCTGGGAACGCCCGAGAGGGTCGATCTGTCGACGGTCGACGCGGTGCTCATGCGCCAGGACCCGCCCTTCGACCTCGCCTACATCACCGCCACTCATTTCCTCGAGCGCATCCATCCCAAGACCCTGGTGGTCAACGATCCGACCCATGTGCGCAATGCGCCGGAGAAGATCTTCGTCACGCATTTTCCGCACCTGATGCCGCCGACCCTCATCTCCCGCGACAGGCAGGAGATCGAGGAGTTCCGACGCGAGCATGGCGACGTGGTGATGAAGCCGCTCTACGGCCATGGCGGCGCGAGCGTGTTCAAGGTCGGGCGCGAGGATCCGAACTTCGGATCGCTCTACGACCTGTTCTCCAACCTGTTCCGCGAACCCTGGGTGATCCAGCGCTTCCTGCCCAAGATCACCGAAGGCGACAAGCGCATCATCCTCATCGACGGCGAGGCCGCGGGCGCAATCAACCGGGTTCCGGCGGCCAACGACATCCGTTCCAACATGGTGCGCGGCGGCGCGGCCAAGCCCACGGACCTGACGGCGCGCGAGCGCGAGATCTGCGAAACCATCGGCCCGGACCTCAAGCGCATGGGCCTCATCCTCGTCGGCATCGACGTGATCGACGGCAACCTGACCGAGATCAACGTGACGGCCCCCACGGGCATCCGCGCCATCAAGCGCCTCGGCGGGCCGGATCTCGCCGTGACGGTATGGGATGTGATCGAGAGCAAGGTGAAGGCCTGACATCCTTCGCCGTCATGGCCGCGCCTGTCCCGGCCGTCCCGATCCCGTGAAGCGCAGCGCTCTTCTTCATCGAGATCACCGGCACAAGGCCGGTGATGACGTGTGAGTGGGTGCCTAGGCGGCCAGTTCCGCAATCACCGCATTGAGCACCGGAAAGCCCTTCGGCGTCACGGCGAGGCGAGAGCCGTCGACCTGGATCAGGCCTTCCTCTTCGAGGATCCGCAGGCCGCGTTGATTGAGCGTCTTGCCCGTGAATGCCTCGAAACGCCGGGAATCGACGCCCTCCTTCAACCGGAGGCCCATGAGCAGGAATTCGTCGCCCTCGGCCTCGGAGGTCAGAACCTCCTCGTCGATGACGCCGTGGCCTTCGCGCTCGACGCGTTCCAGCCAGGTCTCGGGATGCTTCTCCGTGGCGGTCGCAAGCCGCGCATTGCCGGTCACCAAACGTCCATGCGCACCGGGGCCGATGCCCGCATATTCGCCATAGCGCCAATAGAGCAGGTTGTGGCGGGATTCCGCGCCAGGTCGCGCATGGTTCGAGATCTCGTAGGCCGGCAGCCCATGCTTCGCGCACACATCCTGGGTGATGTCGTAGAGCGCGCGGCCGGTCTCCTCGTCGGGCACCGTGATCTTGCCCGCATCGTAGAGGCGCTGGAACCAGGTGCCGGGCTCGATGGTGAGTTGATAGAGCGACAGGTGCTCGACCGCATGGGAGATGGCCTGCTCCAGCTCCGATCCCCAGGCCTGCGGCGTCTGGCCGGGCCGCGCATAGATGAGGTCGAAGGAATAGCGCTCGAAGATGGAGGCTGCGATCTTCACGGCGCCCAGAGCCTCGTCGACCGAATGCATGCGGCCCAGGCGTTTCAGATCGGGATCGTTGAGCGCCTGGACGCCGAGAGAGACCCGGTTGATGCCCGCGTGACGGTAGCCGCGGAAGCGTTCCGCCTCGACGCTGGTGGGGTTGGCCTCGAGCGTCACCTCGGCTCCTGGATCGATCGCCCAGGCCCCGCCGATGGCATCGAGGATCGCCCCCACGGTTTCCGGCTTCATGAGCGAGGGCGTGCCGCCGCCGAAGAAGACGCTCGTGACGGCCCGGCCGGGAATGCGCGCCGCCGTGTGGGCGATCTCGCGACGGAAGGCCGCCAGGAACCGCTCCTGATCCACCGGCTGGTGGCGGACATGGCTGTTGAAGTCGCAATAGGGGCATTTGGAGGCGCAGAAGGGCCAATGGACATAGACGCCAAAGCCCACATCGCGCGTCGGATGATCGATCATGGAGCGTATATGGCAGGTCGGAGAGCGTACGTCACGGGTGGCGGTGTCGCGCAGGACAGGCTCTCGGTGTCATTCCCGGCCGGAGCGCAGCGAAGGGGAAGGAAACCCATAGCTCAGCATTCAAGAGTGGATCCCCCTCCCTCGCCTACGTCTCGACGGGGATGACAAGGCCATACGCTGCGGAAAGTTTTCTGAACCTGTTCACTCACAAGGTTGTTCTCTCCTACAGAGCCTTCCGTTCTGGCCTCCGGCGCTGCGGAGCCCTATGATCGGCAGGTAAAGAGTCAGGAACCCACCATGCGGCATTGGCGCGGCCCGTTCGACCGGCAGGGCTATCACCACGGCAATCTGAAGGAAGCGCTCATCGAGGCGGCGCAGCGCTTCATTGCCGAGCGTGGGATCGGCGGGTTTACGCTCGCCGATGCGGCCAAGCTCGTGGGTGTCACGCCGGCCGCCCTCTACCGCCATTTCCGAGGCCGGGACGCCCTGGTGGCCGAGGTCGCCTTCCGCGGCTACGACGAGCTGGCGAAACGGCTCGGACGGGCGCTGCAGAGCGAGGGAACGGCCCTGGAGCGCTTCACCCGCATGGGCGAGGCCTATCTCGCCTTCGCCGAGCAGGAACCGGGATTCTACACGGCCATGTTCTCGGCCAAGCCGGCCGATGGCGATGCCTCGTGCGGCCCCTTCTGGGCCAAAAGCATCCAGAGCGGCGGCAAGCCCGTCGGGAACGCCTTCGATTTCCTGGTCCAGGCCCTGTCGCAGACATTTCCCGAGGGTTTCCAGAGCGTCGACGTCCGCTTCATCGCCATCGAAGTCTGGGCGCTCTCCCATGGCATCGCCACGCTCGACGCAGCCGGTCAGCTTCCCAAGGGCCCTGGACTGCCGGACAAGTACGAATTGCTCCGCGCCGGCGTCCTGGCCCTGGTCCACGGCGCCCTCAAGGAACACGCCAACACGCCGAAGAAATAATCGAAAGAAGCGCTCTTGAAAGCGCCGAGATCAAGTCGCATGTTAATGTTGTTAGCATTAACATAGGGACCTCCAATGTCTGACTCTGCCTCCGCCGCCTGGAACGCGGGCCCGCATGCGGGCCCCTGGAACAACGGCACTCAACACCGCCGCTGCGGGCGCAGGCCCGGACGTGGCCTGGAGATCGCCGGCATCATTCTGGGTTTCATCTTCGTCTGGCCGCTCGCGCTGGCCTATCTGGTATGGAAAATGTGTGGATATCCGAAATACGATGAGGCCAAGGCCTTCTTCCGCGACACCCTCGGCCGCGCCAAGGACGACTTCTTCGCTTCGCGCGGTCCGGCCGGTTTCGGCGGTTTCGCGAGCACGGGCAATGCGGCCTTCGACGATTATCGCCGCAGCGAACTCGAGCGCCTCGAAGCGGAGCGCCGCAAGCTCGACGAGGAGGCCAGGGACTTCCGCAACTTCGTCGAGGAGTTGAAGCGGGCCAAGGACCGCGAGGAGTTCGACGCCTACATGGCCAAGCGCCGCGGCAACGGCACGACGAACGTCTGATCGGCCTGAGTGAAGTCAATGGAGCGCCCTTCGGGGCGCTCTTTCTGTTTCAGAGGTTGATTGCGAGGATCATCGCGCGTGCGGCCTCAATGGTCCCGGGCAGGCTGGACACGGACGTGTCGAGGATGAGATCGCTGAACGGGCGCGCGTGGTATCCTTCGTCGTACATCTCGACGATGCGGTTCTTCTCTTCGCGTGAGAGCGTTCGAGCCCCGCGGTCCGCCAACGCCACCTCAAGCGGCGGCGCGAGCGTCAAAACCAGGAAACGGGCCCCTTTCCTATCAGCCGCTTCCTTCAGCCGCCGGTGGTCAGCCTCATCAAGGGGATACGCGACGACAAGGTAGCACCCCTGCGCCCTCGCGATCTCTGTTTCGATGCGGCCGAGGGCAGCCTCGATCCGGACGCCGAGAGGTGCATCGTCCGGAGCATCGTGATCGTCCCCGTCAATGAAAAAGGCCCTCGGCAAAGCCTCCGACAAGGCCCGACCAAGGGTGGTTTTTCCGCTGTTGATGGGACCGTTGATGTGGACCACCGTCAGCATGACAGGCAAAAGTCCCCTATGCCCTGTGCAGGCATCCCGCCGCCAGTTTGACGAAGGCGCGGGCCCGATGGGAGAGGCCGTCCGGCTCCGGCTTCGACCAGTCGATGCCGTGCTTCTCCTCCGACGAGATCTCTCCGAAGGTCTCGGCCAAGCCATCCGGCTGGAACATGGGGTCGTAGCCGAAACCCTTCGTCCCGCGCGGCGGCCACACGACCTGACCGAAGACGCGCCCCTCGAACAGTTCCTCATGCCCATCGGGCCAGGCGATCACGAGAGCGGAGACGAAATGGGCTCGCCTATCCGTGGCTTCGCGCTTCTGCAATTCGCGCATCACCCGCTCCATGGCGGCGGAAAAGTCCCGCTTCGGGCCGGCCCAATCGGCCGTGAACAAGCCGGGCGCCCCATCCAGGGCGTGCACGCACAGGCCGGAATCGTCCGAAAGCGCCGGCAGGCCGGTGGCCGTGGCGGCCGCATGGGCCTTGATTGCAGCGTTCTCGGCGAACATGTGCCCGGTCTCGTCGGGAACGGGGAGGCCGAGCTCGCCCGCAGAAACGGCCTCGACGCCGAAGGGAGCGAGCAGTTCCTGCATCTCCCGCAGCTTGCCCGCGTTGTGGGTGGCGATGACGACCTTGCCGGTCAGGAGGCGATGGGGGCTCATGCGACGGCCTTCTTCTGCAGGTCCACGAGCTGCGCCACGCCGGTCTTGGCGAGCCGTAGCAGGCTCAGGAATTCCTCCTCGGAGAAGGGCTTGCCTTCGGCCGTGCCCTGCACCTCGACGATCCCGCCGGAGCCGGTGATCACGAAATTGGCGTCGGTCTCGGCTGCGGAATCCTCCGCATAGTCGAGATCGAGGACCGGCTGGCCCTTGTAGATGCCGCAGGAGATGGCGGCCACGGGCTCGCGCAGGGGGTTGATCGAGATGATCGAGCGGTTCTGCATCCAGGCGAAGCATTCGTGCAGCGCCACCCAGGCGCCGGTGATGGACGCCGTGCGGGTGCCTCCATCGGCCTGGATCACGTCGCAATCGACGACGATCTGCTTCTCGCCGATGGCCGGCAGGTTGACGACGGCGCGCAGCGAGCGGCCGATGAGGCGCTGGATCTCCTGGGTGCGGCCCGAAGGCTTGCCGGAATTGACCTCGCGGCGGGTGCGCTCGTGGGTCGCGCGGGGCAGCATCGAATATTCCGCCGTCACCCAGCCGCGCCCGGTGCCGCGCAGCCACGGCGGCCCCTTCTCCTCGAGCGACGCGGTGCAGATGACCTTCGTGTTGCCAAAGGTGACGAGGCAGGAGCCTTCCGCGTAGCGCGCGACGCCGCGCTCCAGGGTGACGGGGCGCAGTTCGTCGGGCGCGCGGTTGGAAGGACGCATGGCGGTTTCTCCTGAAAGATCTGGCGATTCCCGCCTGTTTGAAGCGGCCAGGACGATTAGGCAAGCGCAAGGCTTGCCGAAGGGGCTTCCGATCCGCACATAATATCGGCTTGCAGGGCGGAATTGTGAGAGCGTAGAACCCTTCGGATGCATCCCACCGGTCCCTTTTCCCATCTCTCGGAAAGCCGCGCCATCGCGGAGCTGAACGACCGTTCTCGCGAGATCTTTCGCCAGATCGTCGAAAGCTACCTGATGACCGGGGAGCCCGTGGGCTCGCGCCATCTCTCGCGCATCCTGCCGATGACGCTTTCGCCGGCCTCGATCCGCAACGTGATGGCGGATCTGGAAGCCGCAGGCCTGATCTTCGCTCCCCATACCAGCGCCGGCCGCCTGCCGACGGAAACGGGCCTGCGCTTCTTCGTCGATGCCATGATGGAGATCGGCGACGTCACCTCCGAGGAGCGCTCGCGCATCGAGGCGCAGATGCGGGCCGCCGCCTCCGGCCATACTCTGGAAACGGCCCTTGCCGAGGCCTCGGCTCTGCTGTCGGGCGTCTCGCGCGGGGCCGGCGTCGTGGTGACCTCGAAGTCCAATGCCCGTCTCAGGCACATCGAATTCGTCCGCCTCGACCCCACCCGCGCCCTGGTGGTGCTCGTCTCCGAGGACGGCTCGGTGGAAAACCGCCTCCTCGATCTGCCCGCAGGCCTGCCCGCCGGCGCCCTGGTGGAGGCGGGCAACTTCCTCAACGCGCGCATCCAGGGCAAGACGCTCGGCGACATCAAGCGCGAGATCCAGACCCGCCGAGAGGACATGGAGCGCGAGCTCGACGTCCTCACCGCCCGGCTCGTCGAGGCGGGACTTGCCACCACGGTGGGACCGGCGGATTCGCGCCAGCTCATCGTGCGCGGCCAGGCCAACCTCCTCGACGACCTGAAGGCTGCGGAGGACCTGGAACGCATCCGCCTGCTCTTTTCGGACCTGGAAACCCAGACCGATGTCATCGACCTGCTCAGCCGTGCCGAAGGCGGCGAAGGCGTACGCATCTTCATCGGCTCGGAGAACAAGCTCTTTTCGCTCTCCGGCTCCTCGATGATCGCCGCCCCCTTCCGTGACGGCAGCCAGAAGATCGTCGGGGTCCTCGGCGTCATCGGCCCGACGCGCCTCAACTACGCGCGCATCGTCCCGATGGTGGATTACACCGCCAAGGTGATCTCGCGCATCCTGGAACGGGGACGGTAAGCCTCTTTCCTGTCCCACATATCGTTGCGTTATAGGGAACCATCCTGGCCTGAAGCGTTAAACCTCCTGTCCGCGAATGCGGCCTATGTTCCCATCGATGGAGGAGGTTTCCTTGAAGACAGCAGCGATCATCGCCGGCGCCGGTCTCATGATGCTCGGCACCCTCGGTCAGGCTCAGGCTCAGGCCAGCGGTACCCCCGGCTCTCCGTTCCCGACGGCCGCCCCGCACGAAATCCAGACGATCAACGGCGTGCCGTGCCGCACCATTCTCGACCGCGAGAGCAACACGCGCATCCCGGTTCAGTGCGCCAGCCAGGCCGGCATGATCGGCATGGACCCGACGACCACCGGCAGCGTTCTCGTGGCGCCGGCCGGCCAGGCTCCGGTGTCCGGAACGCCTGCTTCCGCCTTCCCCACGGCCGCCCCTCATGAAATCCGGGTCATCAACGGCATTCCCTGCCGGACCGTCCTGGTCCAGGGCACCGACCAGCGCGTTCCCGTCGAGTGCGCCGCGCGATAATCGCTCCGTTTCCCCTGACAGGCGCGGATGCCCTGCTCCGCGTCTGCAACACCCTCGCTCCCATTCCTGCATAGCCGCCGGATCGCCCATTCGAGGCATGTTGCCCCGGGCGGAAACCCTCCTATCTCCAGAGCCATAACCTCTGCCTTAAGAGTTGCTCATTCGCCCTGGCCCCAGGAGGTTTCCGTGGAGGTTTCCGTGAAGACGCTCTCGGTTGTCGCGATCACCGGCCTCATGGGGCTCGGCAACATCGGCTTTGCCCAGGCCCAGGTCAGCGGGACGCCCTATTCGCCCTTCCCGGATGCCGCTCCCCATGAGATCCGGATTTACAACGGGATACCCTGCCGCACGATTCTCGACCGGGCCAGCGGGGTCCGGCTCCCGGTCCAGTGCGCCGGTCCGGACGGGGTGATCGGCGTGGATCCGACCGCGACCGGCAACGTTTTCGCCCCGCCGCCCTATGGGGTTCCGGGTCTTGGCGCACCGCCTTACGCCTTTCCCGAGCGCGCCCAGAGCGACATTCAGATCATCAACGGGTTCAAGTGCCGCACCGAGTTCATCGAGGAGACGGGAGAGCACCTCCCTGTCGAGTGCGTGCGCTGATCCTGTCTCCTGTTTTTCCAAAAGCATGGGGTTGTGCGCCCGCGCCCGCTTCTTCCTGGCGATAGCCCTTCCCTCGCAGGGCCGCAGTCCTTCTCCGACGAACCTTGGCTTTCGGCCTGCACCGGCCCCGATACGCCCGGCCTCCCTTGGCTTTGAGGGCCGCCCCTGCTATTGCGGCCTGAACATTCTTATATTTGCAGTATTATGACCGCTCGCACCTTCGACAACATCCGCAACTTCTCCATCGTGGCCCATATCGACCACGGCAAGTCGACTCTCGCCGACCGCCTGATCCAGGCCACGGGGGCGCTGACGGCCCGTGAGATGACGGAACAGGTGCTCGATAACATGGATATCGAGCGCGAGCGCGGCATCACCATCAAGGCTCAGACCGTCCGCCTCGAATACAAGGCTCAGGACGGCAGGACCTACATCCTGAACCTCATGGACACCCCCGGCCACGTGGACTTCGCCTACGAGGTTTCCCGGTCGCTCGCAGCCTGCGAGGGCTCGCTCCTGGTGGTGGACGCCTCCCAGGGCGTGGAGGCGCAGACGCTCGCCAATGTCTATCAGGCCATCGACGCCAATCACGAGATCGTTCCCGTCCTCAACAAGATCGACCTTCCGGCCGCCGATCCGGACCGGATCAAGGAGCAGATCGAGGAAGTGATCGGCATCGACGCCTCGGACGCGGTGCCGATCTCGGCCAAGACCGGCCTCAACATCGAGGGCGTGCTGGAAGCCATCGTCCAGAAGCTGCCGCCGCCGAAGGGCGACCCGGATGCGCCGCTCAAGGCTCTCCTGGTCGATTCCTGGTACGATGCCTATCTCGGTGTGGTCGTGCTCGTGCGCATCGTCGACGGCACCATGAAGAAGGGCCAGACCATCAAGATGATGGGAACGGGCGCGACCTATGGCCTCGACCGCGTCGGCGTGTTCAACCCGAAGATGACCGAGCTGGCGCAGCTCGGCCCCGGTGAGGTCGGTTTCTTCACCGCCTCGATCAAGGAAGTGGCCGATACCCGCGTCGGCGACACCATCACGGACGAGCGCAAGCCGACGGCGGAAGCGCTTCCGGGCTTCAAGCCCGTGCAGCCGGTGGTGTTCTGCGGCCTCTTCCCCGTCGATGCGGCCGATTTCGAGAACCTGCGCGGCGCCATGGGCAAGCTGCGCCTCAACGACGCGAGCTTCTCCTATGAAATGGAGACCTCGGCCGCGCTGGGCTTCGGCTTCCGCTGCGGCTTCCTCGGGCTTCTCCACCTCGAGATCATCCAGGAGCGCCTGGAGCGCGAGTTCAACCTCGACCTCATCTCCACCGCGCCGTCCGTGGTCTATCACCTGCGCATGCGCGACGGCTCGGTGAAGGAGCTGCACAACCCGGCCGACATGCCGGACGTCATGCAGATCGAGTCCATCGAGGAGCCGTGGATCCGCGCCACGATCCTCACGCCCGACGAATACCTCGGCGCCGTGCTCAAGCTCTGCCAGGACCGCCGCGGCGTGCAGATAGACCTCAACTATGTCGGCAAGCGCGCCATGGTGGTCTACGACCTGCCGCTGAACGAGGTGGTGTTCGATTTCTACGACCGCCTGAAATCGGTCTCGAAGGGCTACGCTTCCTTCGACTACCACATCTCCGATTATCGCGAGGGCGACCTCGTGAAGATGTCGGTTCTGGTCAACGGCGAGCCGGTGGACGCGCTGTCCATGCTCGTGCACCGCACCCGCGCCGAAGGCCGCGGCCGAGCCATGTGCGAGAAGCTGAAAGAGCTCATCCCGCCGCACATGTTCCAGATCCCGGTGCAGGCGGCCATCGGCGGCAAGATCATCGCCCGCGAGACCATCCGCGCCCTGCGCAAGGACGTGACCGCCAAGTGCTACGGCGGCGACGCCTCCCGCAAACGCAAGCTTCTCGACAAGCAGAAGGAAGGCAAGAAGCGGATGCGCCAATACGGCAAGGTCGACATCCCGCAGGAAGCCTTCATCGCCGCGCTGAAGATGGACAACTGATCTCCGACTTCACATCAAACGTGACGCGTCGAAAAGCGTGCCGGCCATCAACCGGCGCGCTTTTTGTTCGAGCGGCTCATCGGCGCAGCCGGGAACCTGATCCGGCAGCCTGAGTTCAACCCCCGTACGGGGCCAAGGTCTCTCCAAAGGGTCGATGCTGAAGGAACGGAGTCTTCGGACGCCGGGCTTCGGCACGTCCATGCCGGCTGGACCTTTCGCAAACCGCACATCCAAGCCACAGGACCTCGCTTTACAGAGGAGCGCCAATGCCTTCATCCCTGCGGGCCACGCTGCCGACGCTTTTCGCCCTTCTCTTCGGCTACGCTCTCATGCAGATCGGCAACACCTTGCAGGGCACGCTGCTCAGCGTGCGCGGGAGCATCGCTCAGTTCACGCCGACGGAAATCGGCGCCGTCGGATCCGCCTTCTGGGGCGGGATCGTGGTGGGCTCGCTTTACGCCGGGCGCGTGATCCAGCAGGTCGGCCACACGCGGGCCTTTGCCGCATTGGCGGCCATCGCCGCCTCGACGGCGCTGCTGCATCTTCTTGTCATCAATCCGCCCGTCTGGATCGCCGCCCGCGCGGTGACGGGCTTCTGCTTCGCCGGATTGTTCATCGTGGTCGAAAGCTGGCTCAACGCCTCCGCCGACGCGCAGACCCGCGGGCAGGTTCTCAGCGTTTACGGAATGACGGGCCTGATCGCCGGGATCGGCGGGCAGATGCTCCTGCCCGCGGGCGATCCGAACGGCTACCGGCTGTTCTGCTTCGTCGCCATCCTCATCTGCCTCGCTCTCGTGCCGACGGCCCTGTCGCGGGCCTCCGCCCCGGCCCACGCGGTCAGCGACACGAAGATCAATCTCAGGCAGCTCTACAGGCAATCGCCCTTCGGCGTGGTGGCTGCGGTCCTGTGCGGCATCACCACGAGTTCGTTCTTCGCGCTCGGCCCGATCTGGGCGCAGGAGCGAGGGCTCGATACGGCGGAGATCGCCATCTTCATGGCCTGCGGCACCCTGGGCGGCTTCGCCACCACATACCCGCTCGGCTGGCTCTCGGACCGCATGGACCGGCGCCATGTGATCATCGGCGCGTCGGGCATGGCTGCGGCGATCCTTCTCGCGCTCATCCACTTCGTGCCGCTCACGGTGCCCGTTTGGCTGCTTTTCTTCTATGTCGCCATCTTCGGCGGCAGCGTGATCCCGACCTACAGCATCGTGACGGCGCATGTGAACGACATGGTGAAGCCCGGCGAGTTCGTGGCCGCCGCCGGCGGCCTCCTCATCCTGCAAGGCATCGGCGCGGCCATCGGCCCGGTGATCTCGGGCATGGCCATGACGGAGTTCGGGCGGCTGGGCCTGCTCTATGTCGTCATCATCGCCCAGGCCCTCATGGCGATCTGGGGCGCCTATCGCAGCCTGCAGCGCGCCGCACCGGCGACGGAAGAAAAGGAAACCTTCGTTCCCGAACCGGTCGTTCCCGTCGGAACGCGGCTGGAGGCGCATTGAGCGCCTCCATCGAACCGCAGCATGGCAGCTCCCTTCGTTCTTATCTAGGCCACGCCGACGCGGCGCCCGGAGGCATCGATCACCGGCTCGCCGTCTTCCTTGACGAACTCGCCCTGCTGCGGCGGCAGGATGTCGATCACCGTCTCGGACGGGCGGCATAGCCTGACGCCCAGGGGCGTGACCACGATGGGCCGGTTGATCAGGATCGGATGCGCCATCATCGCATCGAGGAGCTGGTCGTCGCTCAAGGAGGGATCACCGAGCCCGAGCTCCGAATAGGGCGTTCCCTTTTCGCGGATCACATCGCGGACGCTTCCTCCCATGCGGTCGATCAGCTGGCGCAGGAGCAGGCGCGTCGGCGGGGTCTTCAGATACTCGATGATATGCGGCTCGATCCCGGCATTGCGGATCAGCCCCAAGGTATTGCGCGAGGTCCCGCATTGCGGATTGTGGTAGATGATCACGTCCATGGCCGATCCTTCTTACTGCGTGAATCCGTCCCTCGTCAGGACAACCCATGTCAAGGCTGACGGGCAATCGGTTCAAGGCACGACAGGTCAGTTCCGGCAGGCCGCCCGCCCCTCGACCTTCAATCGTGCCAGGAGGCGCCATGCGAGAGCCTCGTAGGCCTCGCGGCTTTCCACACCGGAGAGGGACAATTCAAGCACCCATTCGCTCGAGAGCGGCACGATCAGGGTCTCGACCGTCATGGCACGCGAAGTCGTCGGCAGATTGACGTCGATCCATGTGGCAGACCAGCGGGTCGCCCCTGCCTCCGAGGACAGGGACACGGATTGCGCCGGCTGCCCCAACAGCTCCTCGTAGTCCCTCTGCAGGGCTGCCGCATCGCGGATCGCGAGATCGGGCTGGGGCATGTCGCGAAGTTCCTCGGCCGACCGGAGGCCGATGGAGAGATGCGCATTCGATGCGACGGCCTTCAGGCCCGCCTCAGTGAGACGCCACTCTTCCGGCAGCGCGAAGGAGTAGCAGAGATCGGACGCGACTTTGCCGGAAACCTGCGTCTGGTGCGCGGCGGCGTCGAAGCGCGCCTGGATCGCCTCGGTCCCGTCGATCCTGTCGAGCGGGTCGTTGGCGGCATGCACCATGGGAGCAACGGCAAGTCCTGCCACGAGAACGATCGCGCGCGTCCCTGCTCCCCGCCACATCATGCTAGCCACTGAAACCCTCCAGGGGCACAGACCCTCACGTCATAGGAAACGCCCTGGAACTGCAACGGTTGCCTCAAAATCCGGCGGCGAGACATCAGGACCGATGCACCGGTCTTCTTCCGGGAAGAAAGGCGGATCGAAACCCGCCTTCCCTTTTCTGCCCTGTTGGCGATCAGCCGCGGGCGCGGGCGCGGATCATGAAGGTGTCGAAGGCGTATTCGGCCACCTGGAACCAGAGATATTCCTCACCGCGGAACGCCTTGTAGCTGTCGTAGATCTTCTTGAAATCCGGGTTCTTGGCCGAGATTTCGTCGTAGACCTCGTTGGCGGCCTTGTAGGCCGCTTCCATGATCTCCTGCGAGAAGGGACGCAGCTGTGCGCCGTTGCCGATCAGGCTGCGCAGGGCGGCCGGATTCTTGGCGTCGTACTTGGCCTGCGTGTCGACGTTCACGTAGCCCGCAGCCGCCTGGACGGCAGCCTGGTAGTTCTTCGGCAGCTCGTTCCACTTCTGCAGGTTGATGTAGAAGTGGATGGCGGGACCGCCTTCCCAGAAGCCCGGATAATAGTAGTACGGCGCCACCTTGTTGAGGCCGAGCTTCTCGTCGTCGTAAGGCGCGACCCACTCGGCGGCATCGATGGTGCCGCGCTCCAGGGACGGATAGAGATCGCCGCCGGCGATCTGCTGCGGCACGACGCCGAGCTTGCCCATGATCTGACCGGCGAGGCCGGCAATGCGCATCTTCAGGCCCTGAAGGTCCTGAACCGTCTTGATCTCCTTGCGGAACCAGCCGCCCATCTGCACGCCCGTGTTGCCCGCAGGCAGAGCGTAGACATTGTGCTTGGCGTAGAAATCGTTCAGCAGCGCGTTGCCGTTGCCGTGATAGAGCCACGCGTTGGTCTGGCGGGAGTTGAGGCCGAAGGGCAGCGTGGTGCCGATGGCGAAGGTCGGGTCCTTGCCCACGTAGTAGTAGGAGCAGGTGTGGCCCATCTCCACCGTTCCGCCGCCGATGGCGTCGAGCGCCTGCGGCGCACCGACGATCTCGCCGGGCGCGAAGGTCTGGATGATGAACTTGCCGTCGGTGGCTTCCGCCACGAGCTTGGCGAAGGTCTCGCCGCCCCCGAACAGGGTGTCGAGGGATTTCGGGAAGGCCGAGGTCAGGCGCCAGCGAACTTCCGGGTTCGACTGGGCGATGGCGGGCTTCGCGACGGCTCCGGCGGCGGCACCGATGGTGGCGGCCTGGAGGAATGCACGACGTTTCATGAGCGTCCCTTTCATTCGTTTCCGTTTCAGGGCGCACACGGGACAGAAAGTTTCAACGCGACGCACTCAAACGAATAGTTGAGACGCCCCTATAACGCCCCAAGGGAAAGAAGGGAGGGCTTCCGAAGCAGGGACTTCATGCATTCAGTGCATGCGTGGGCAGGTTCCAGAGCAAGGCTTGGAACCTGCGGCCGCGCGAACGGACAGGTCGTCAGAAGATCAGCTCGCCTGCGCCCCATGCGATCAGGATCAGGATGATGAAGCCGAGGAGGAACAGGCCGAACAGAACCTTGGCGACGGTCTTGGCACCGGACGCGACGCCCGTGAATCCGAGCGCGCCGGCCACCAGAGACACGACGAGAAAGATAAGAGCCCATTTCAGCATATCGGCACCTCGACTTCATACTGCTCAGCTGAAGACATTAAGCGCCGACGGTCGATCCGGTTCCGGGCAGCCCTCCGATAGATGCCTAGCATCTCCCGTCAAATGACGACTGTCACCTTCTCGGCCGCGCGGGTGAGCGCCGTGTAGAGCCACCGGCTGCGATGCTCGCGGAAGGCATAGGACTCGTCGAAGAGCACGAGGTCGTCCCATTGCGAGCCCTGGGCCTTGTGCACCGTCAGGGCATAACCGTAGGTGAACTCGTCGGACTCCTTGCGCAGGACGAACGGCACCTCCTCCTCCATCCCCTCGAAGAAGGCCTTGTGCACGGCGACTTCCACGGAGCGGCGGCGGGCATCGTCGTCGGGTAGCACGTCCATGCGGATGAAGTCGTTCCGGATGCCGCGCAAAGCCTGGATGCTCCAGGTGCCGCCGTTGAGAAGACCCTTGGTCTTGTCGTTGCGCAGGCAGACGAGCTTCTCGCCAGCCGCCGGCATGGGATCGCGGTAGCCGTTCAATTCGCGCAGGCGCGTGTTGTAGAGGCGCCGGGTCTTGTTGAGGCCGACCAGCACCTGGTCGGCCGCCATGACGGCGGCGGCATCGATCTCGCGGCGGCGGATGATGCGGCTCTCGCCATAGGAGCCCGGCTCGAGCCGCCCGCCTTCCCTCACCTGCATCGACAGGTGGATGATGGGATTGTCCTTGGCCTGCCGGTGGACCTCCGTGAGCATCACGTCGGGCTCGCCTTCCGTGAAGAATCCGCCGCCCCTCACCGGCGGCAGCTGCGCCGGGTCGCCGAGCACGAGAACGGGTTGACCGAAGGACAGGAGATCGCGCCCCAGCTCCTCGTCCACCATGGAGCATTCATCGATGATGATGAGGTCGACCTTGGAAACCGGGCTCTGGCGGTTGAGCACGAATTGCGGGCCGTTCTCGTCGGATTCCCGTGAGCGGTAGATCATCGAGTGAATCGTCGACGCATCGGTGCAGCCCTTGGTGCGCAGCACGAGCGCGGCCTTGCCCGTATAGGCGCCGAACGCCACGTCGCCGTCCACGTTCTCGGCGATGTGCTTGGCGAGCGTCGTCTTGCCCGTGCCGGCATAACCGAAGAGACGAAACACCGGACGGTCGCCACGGCGGAGCCACTCGGCGACGGCTTTCAGGGCGGCGTCCTGTTGCGGCGACCAGGTCATGCGGATTTCGCCTCGCGATGCAGGGAGTAGAGAAGACCCATGATGATGATGCCGCTCCCGAGGAAGACGTACGGATCGAGCGCCTCGCCATAGAACTGCCAGCCGACGAAGGCGATCAGCGGGATGCGCATGAAGTCGAGCGGCACCACCATGGTGGCGTCGCCGCGCCGGTAGGCATTGGTCAGGCAGTAATGCGAGAGCAGGCCGCCGACGCTGATGCCGGTGAGGCCGAGCGCGTGAGACGGCTGCACCTGGAGCCAGAAGGCCCGGCTCACGCCTGCGAGGTTCATGGGCAGCTGCAGCAGGTTCATGAAGAACAGGATCGAGAAGGTGCTCTCCGTCATCGTGAGGCGCTTGGTCATGATCGCCACGAGGGCGAAGCTGAACGCCACGCCGAGCATGAGGAAACTGGCCGGCTGCAAGGTTTCCACCCCCGGACGCAGGATCACGAGAATGCCCACGAAACCGAGCACGATGGCCACGAGACGGCCACGCGTCATCTGTTCCTTGAGCAGCGGGATCGCCAAAAGCGCGACCCAGGCCGGCGTGGTGAATTCGATTGCGAAGACCGTCGCGAGCGGGAGGAGCGTGAGCGCGAAAGCCCACCCGTCCGTGCCGAGGAAATGGAGGACGTTGCGCGCCAGGTGCAGCGGGAAGCGGCGGGGCCTCAGACCGGGCCGCAGGTCCGGCTTGAGAAGCGCGAGCGCGAGCAGGATCAGGACGCCGGCGGCGTTGCGCACGGCCAGCATCTCGAAGATCGAGAAGTTCGGCGCAAGGGTGCGGACCGCGATGGCGGTTGCGGAGAAGGAGAGAAGCGCGCCGCTCATCCAGAGGACGACGGCGAGGATGCTGCGATGGGGCAAGGCGGTCCAACCGATGTGAGGCCCTTTTCGCTTAACCTGCCTCGGCGATCGCGTGAAGCCTCCATCGTCATGCGACCTGCAGCGACCAAGGCGCACACGACGGATGGATGTGCGTACCGATCTCGACGAGGAATGCGCGCAGCTCCCGAGGCGCGCATCGCGACATGTGATTCTCGACTCGTGCGGCGACATGCGGACCCGTTTTCGACTCCGCGCGACAATTTTTTCGATCACGCATGCGCGACGAATCCGATCGGCACGAGAGCCGGTTTCGTCCCCCTCCAAGTGAAGAGGTTTTCGGCCACGACGTTGAACGTGCATGAACACGTTCGAATACTCTGCTGAGGCTTAACATCTTCTTTATCATTGAGATAAGTAACTGATTTTAAAGGATTTTTTTGACCGTAACGATTGTGATCGATCATGAAGAGCAATGCCGGCGGCGCTGAGGAAGTGTCTCTAACTGTCTCATCTTCAACCCGATATTGAGTCTTTGATCCGCAAGAGCAGAGAAACCTGCCGGTCGAAATATCCACAGAAAAAGTGAGCGTTCTACTGTCTACACTTTTCGATTATCGGAACCGCGTTGGTATAACGACGTTGCCTTGCAAGCGTGACGGTTGCACGCGAAGGCCCTTGAAGGAGGCGGCAATGCCGACAGATACCAAGAACCCGCTGACGATGCTGTTCACGGGTGACACCGGTGCGACCAGCACCAAGAAGACCGCGAAGAAGAGCAGCGCACGCCGCAGCTCGACGAGCACCGCCAAGAAAGCTGGCACGAAGACCGCTGCCAAGAAGGCCACGGCCAAGAAGACCACGGCCAAGAAGACGGCTGCGAAGTCGACCTCGCGGTCTGCGGCGAAATCTTCCGCCAAGTCCGGCGCGAAGAAGACCACTGCCAAGAAGGCAGTCGCCAAGAAGACCACCGCCAAGACCGCTGCCAAGAAGACCACGGCTCGTTCGTCGGCCAAGTCGGCAGCGAAGAAGACCACTGCCAAGAAGACCACCGCTCGGAAGGCTCCGGCCAAGTCGGCCGCCAAGAAGTCTACGGCTCGTTCGACTTCGGCCCGCTCGACCTCGGCCCGGAAGACGGCTGCTCGCAGCACCAGCCGCAGCGCGGTGAAGTCGCCTGCGAAGTCGCGCAGCGCCTCCAAGTCTACCACGAAGCGCGCCGCTGCCGCTTCGAGCCGCACCTCTGCCACGAAGAAGTCGGCCAAGGTCGCGAAGCGGTCTTCGAGCGCTCGCAAGAGCCCGTCGAAGTCGCGCAAGCGCTAAGACGCTCATGCCGCAAGCGCCGGGATAGGACCTCTCCTATCGCCCGGCGCCTGCGCATAAAAAATCGCCCGGCGAAAGCCGGGCGATTTTGTTTGACCGGGGTGCCGATCGGGCTTACCGGCCCGTGCTCATCGGGTCGCTGCCGCCCCAATAAGGCGTGGCGTTGTAGTAGCGGTGGACGTGCTCCTCCCATTCGCGATCGTACGACGCGTCGTGGCCCTCCGCGCTGCGGCGGGGCGCTCCACGCAGCTGATCCTCGGAGAGGTTCAGCTCATAGGCATCGAGCTCCGTATTGTACTTCAGGACGCTCCAGGGAAGCGTGTAGTATTCCTCGCCGAGACCCATGAAGCCACCGAAACTCATGACCGCATAGGCAACCTTGCCGGACCTCTTCTCGATCATCACCCGTTCGATGGTTCCGATCTTCTCGCCGTCCGTACGGCGCACCGGCGTCCCTTCGACCTTGTCGCTGGCGATCAGGCTGTGCGTTTCGCGAACGTCGCTGCTCTGTGCCGTTGTCTCCATCACTGCGCTCCCTTCTGTGTGAGATCCAGGGCACCGGATCGAAAAGCGGACCCGGCTTATGGGTCAGATCCGATGTGTCATCCTTCAATCGGGGCATCGTCGATGCGGAAAAAGGATCCATCTTTCCGCACGATGCTCCAAGGCAACGCTCAGGTCGAAAAGCAGGTTCCGGTTCGGGTCCGAAAGTCCAAGCTTTCCAAGAGTTTTGCGGGATCATCTGGGCACGAGCGGGCTTCCTGTGCCGGGATCTCCCCGATGCCCCGCTCGCGACGGGTTCAACGTTCAGGGCGAAGGGGAATGCCGGCATCCACCCGTTCGGGGAGGATCTTCCCTGCACCTGCGGGCCCCTCACTTGCCTATGGGGAAGCTGGGTCGAGACCTGCGCCGGACAGCAAGCGTTGCCTTAGGAACCCCGTTTCCGACCTCACGTTGACCCACGTTCATGGACCATGAGGATTTGAAGGAGAGTGCCATGGCGGTTCGCCAGAAGCCGGTCGAGGGCCAGATCGTCGTCATCACCGGCGCGTCGAGCGGCATCGGACTTGCGACGGCCCATCTGTTCGCGGAACGCGGCGTGAAGGGTCTCGTTCTGGTCGCCCGCAACGAGGACGCCCTGCGCAAGATCGCCGATGAGCTCAGCCACGGAAGAACACGCGCCATCGCGGTCACTGCCGATGTCAGCAAGCGCGAAGACTTGGAGCGGGTGTCGCGCACCGCCATCGAGACCTTCGGGGGCTTCGACACCTGGGTGAACGATGCCGCTGTGGCCATCTACGGCAATCTCACCGACATCCCGATGGAAGACCAGCGTCAGCTCTTCGACGTGAACTACTGGGGCGTCGTCAACGGCTCGATGATCGCGGCGGATCACCTGCGCCGTCGCGGCGGCACCATCATCAATGTCGGCAGCGTGCTGTCCGAGCGGGCCATGATCCTGCAGACCCAGTATTCGGCGGCCAAGCATGCGGTGAAGGCCTTCACGGACGGATTGCGCATGGAGCTTGCCAACCAGGATGCGCCGATCTCGGTCACGCTCATCAAACCATCCTCCATCGATACGCCTTACGTCGAGCATGCCCGCAATTATCTCGACCGGGGCAATGCCGTTCCGCCGCCATCCTACGACCCGCATCTCGTCGCCAAGGCGATCGTACACGCGGCCGAACACCAGCGCCGCGAGATCACCATCGGGTTCGGCGGGTGGGTCATCGGCGCCATGGGCAAGGTCGCGCCGCACCTCATCGACAAGGCGATGGAATGGACGGGCTATGCCTCGCAGACCACGGACCAGCCCGAGCGCCCGGGAATGCGCGACAACCTCTATCGTGCCCGGCAAGATGGCGACATGTATTCGTCCCTGCCCGGCGAGCCGCGCCAGACGAGCCTGCTTCTCGAAGCACAGCTCCATCCCTTCGCGACGGCCGCCGTGCTGGCCACCGTCGCGGCCGGCATCGCGGCCCTCTTCCTGCCGCCCCTGGCAGGGAGCCGCCGCCCGAAGCGGTCCAAGCGACCGACGCCGCGCTACCAGCCCACCATGCGCCGCACCGGCAACGGACACGACAAGCGCACCTTCGGCCCCGGCCACATCAGCCAGCGCGGCCCCGGCGAAGGCCGCCCGCAGCCGAGGCATTGAGGATCAAGTCTCCGGCGTGATGACCGGCCTTGTGCCGGTGATCACGACTTGCAGGAAGCGCTGGGTCCCACCTTGCCGGGACGGGCCTGGCCATGACCTGACGTTCGTCAAGCTCCCCACACCTTCGAAAGAGCGACAAGATGGCCGCATCCGGCACGTTCCGAACTCCACGCCCGCAGGCTAGCCTTGCCGCATGATTCCGATTCGCTCTCTCGCCCTCGCGCTCGCTCTCCTCGCCGGCGGCTCCGCCGTCGCCCAGGACAAAGGCACTCTTGACCCGAAGCCGCTGCCGCCGCTCGCCAACCCCGACGATCCCAAGCTCGCCGCGAAGGAACTCTTCGGGCGGCGTACGACGCCGGCCGATCTGCGCTCCCGCTCCATCGGCGGTTATGCCCGGGGATGCGTGGCGGGCGCTGCCGCGATCCCGATCGACGGCGACAACTGGCAGGTCATGCGCCTGTCCCGCAACCGCAACTGGGGGCATCCGCAGATGATCGCATTCCTGCAGCGGTTTGCGACCCGCCTGCCCAGCATCAACGGGTGGCCGGGCCTTCTCGTCGGCGACATCTCGCAGCCGCGCGGCGGTCCGATGATCACGGGTCACGCCTCGCATCAGATCGGCCTCGATGCGGATATCTGGCTCACGCCCATGCCGAACCGCCGCCTCTCGCGGGCCGAGCGAGAAGAGATGTCGGCCACCAACGTGGTCCGCGACGACCTGCTCGACATCGATCCGGCCCGATGGACGCCTCAGCACACCGCGCTCATCCGCGCGGCCGCCCAGGAACGCAGCGTGGCCCGGGTCTTCGTGAACCCGGCGATCAAGAAAGCCCTCTGTCGAGAGGCGGGGGACGACCGCTCCTGGCTGACGAAGGTTCGGCCCATCTGGGGCCACAACTACCATTTCCATATCCGCCTCGCCTGTCCGGCCGGCGATGCGGGCTGTGCCGATCAGGATCCGCCGCCGAACGGCGACGGATGCGGCGCGGAGCTCAATGCGTGGTTCACGCCGCAGATGCTGCATCCGAAACCCGGCAAACCCCGCCCGCCCTTGACCCTGGCGCAATTACCCAACGAGTGCCGCAACGTTCTCGCGGCGCCCTAAAGCATCGGACGCGCGCAGACGAAAGGCCCCGGCCGATGGCCGGGGCCCCGAGGCTTCGACGTCGCACAAGCCGACTGGCTCACATGCTGTGATGGGTCGAGCGGTGGTGCTTCTTGGTGGTGTGATGCTTGCTGACGCTGCCCGTGGTCATTCCGAGCTGCTTCTGCTGAAGCAGCATCGAACGCTCGCGGTCTCGCCTCGCCGTGTCCCGGTACGTCGACGGATTTGTCGTCTGGGATCCGCTTCCGCCCGGAACCGGCGGTGGCGGGTTCTGGGCCATCGCGGTGGCCGCGCCCAGAACGATGGTGGCGATCGTCACAGTGCCCAACAGAATACGACGCATGGGGATCTCCTTGCGATCAGATGCCCCTGAGGTGATGCTTATTGGTCAACACCCAACGCGAAGTTTACCGGAAGGTTGCGGCCAAGATGGAAGACGGATCCAGCAGGCCATCGAAAGCCTGCTGTCGGGCCGCTCAGGAGGCGCTGGCAAGCACGGTTTCCAGCAGGCGTCAGGGACGCGGCTTCCTCTGTCCTTCGCGGTAGAACAGCATTCCTCCGTGGTGGAGGACATCGCCGATGAACTCGCCGTCGGCCGTGAACCCGGCATCGTCCCAGTAGTCGATCCGGGTGCCGCGGATTTCATAGCGTCCCTGATAGGCGCTCCTGCGGGTGCCCCGCGCCTCGTCGTAGCGGCCGTTCGGGAGTAGCTCCTGGCGAATGCGGCCATCCTCGGTGACCCACATGCCGAGATAGGGGTGATTTGTCATGCCTGTTGCATCCTTGGATAGGGGTTGATCGGTCCTCGCGGATTGCCCATGCGCACCTGGTGCGAGCGCCATGGCGACGGCAAAGGCGAGAGCGGGCTCCACGCGCAGCATCGAGGGTTCCCTTCTTCAGTGCGGGCTTGCGGTCGGGCGAACGATAATTTCGCTCACGTCCACATCGGAGGGTTGTTCGATCGCGTAGCGGACCGCGCGAGCGATCGCATCCGGTTCGATAGCGATCCTGCGGAACTCCCTCATCGCCTCGCGCGCCGTATCGTCCGAGATGGTCTCCGCCAGTTCGCTCGTGACGACGCCGGGAGAGATCACCGTGACCCGCAGTTGGTCAGTCTCCTGGCGAAGCCCGTCGGAGATCGCCCAGACGGCATACTTGGTGGCGCAATAGACCGCGGCCGTGGGAGAGACCCGGTGCGCCCCGATGGACGCGATGTTGATCACATGGCCATCACCTCTGGCTTCCATGATAGGCAGCACGGCCGCGATGCCGTTCAGGACACCCTTGATATTGACGTCCACCATCCGGTCCCATTCCTCCACTTTGAGGGCCTTGAGCGGGGACAAGGGCATGACGCCCGCATTGTTGACGATCGCATCGATGCGTCCGAACTCCTCAAGGGTTGCCGATACGACCCGGGCGAAGTCGTCCCGGGAGGTGACGTCGAGCCGATGGGCCCGTGCGACCCCGTGGGATGCCTCGATGCGGCCGACGAGAGCATGCAGACGGTCCGTCCGGCGCGCGCCCAGGATGATCGCGTGACCGGCCTTCGAAAGCTCCAGGGCTGTCGCCTCGCCGATCCCGCTGGAGGCACCGGTAATCAGAACAACTTTCCTCTCGGACATGGCTTCTTCCTTTCGTCCAATCCATGCCCGGACCCGTCATTGCGTGACGGTACCGAGCCGATGAGCGAAAGATAATTCGTCCTATCGACCTGATCGACTTGCCAATCATGAATAGGTTGGTCAGTATTTGTCACCAATGAGCCCAGACCTTTCCGGCATCGCCGTCTTCGTGACCGTCGCGGACGCACGCAGCTTCCGCGCAGCCAGCGAACGCCTGGGCGTGACCCGTTCTGCCATCAGCCAGGCCATTCGACGGCTCGAGGAGCGGATGGGTGTGGCCCTGGTTCAGCGGACCACCCGAAGCGTCCGCCTGACGGAAGCAGGAGAGCGGCTCTACCAATCCGTGCGCCCGGCTCTCGACGATCTCGCCGCCGCGATGGAGGCCGTGGGCGAGATGCGCGAGCAGCCCAGCGGCATGGTGCGCCTGACGGTTTCCTCGATCGCCGAGAGGTTCCTGAGCGGATCGCTTCTCGCCGGGTTCCTCGAAGCCTATCCCGACATCCGTCTCGATATTACCGTGACGGACGAGGAGTTCGACATCGTGTCCGAGGGCTTCGATGCAGGCGTGCGGCTCGGCGAGGTCATCGAGCAGGACATGATCGCGATTCCGGTCTCGGACGAGCAGCGCCAATTGGTGACGGCGTCTCCCGCGTATCTGGCCCGGCATGGCGCTCCCGCCCATCCCCGCGACCTGCCCAAGCATCGTTGCATCGGCTGGCGGCCCAGCCCGCAGGTCGCTCCCTACCGATGGGAGTTCACCGAAGACGGGCGCGACTTCACCGTCGACGTGAACCCTCGCGTGACCACCAACGACATGAGGGTGATGCTCCAACTGGCCTGCGCGGGAGCGGGCCTGACTTTCGGCATGGAGGAGACCTTCCGCCCCTATCTTGCCCGCGCCGAACTCGTGCCGCTTCTCGAAGAGTTCTGCCCGCCGTTCCCCGGCTTCTATCTCTATTACCCGAGCCGCAGGAACGTCCCCCTCAGACTGCGTGCCCTGATCGATTACCTGCGCAAGAGCCGACGTTGACCCCGCGCTTCATACCGGCTCGAAGCATGAGGTCGAACGGATGCACGCGGCCGGTTTCTTTGCATCGGCCGGCTTAGAACCGCCAGACGGTCGTGCGGATGTTCGAGATTCCCGGTCGACGCTTTGCAGGATGGAAACGCGATGACAGATTGCGCCATTCGTTGGGTATGAAGATGAGAGACGAGAAACGAGCCAAGACTCTCCTCATGAAATCTCGTAGGCTCGCCCTGGGCGATGGCCCGCTCCCTCCTGGTACTCCAGCCGAAGCAATGATCCAAACACAAGGGTGATCGACGATGGACATTCAGCGCAACGCCTTCAAAGCTGCCCTCAAGGCGGGACAGCCGCAGATCGGCCTCTGGAGCAGCCTCTGCAGCAACATCGTCGCGGAAATCATTGCTCACAGCGGGTATGACTGGATTCTGCTCGACATGGAACATTCGCCCAACGAAGTTCCAGGGATTCTGAGCCAGCTCCAGGCTCTCACGGGCGGGACGGCCACTCCCATCGTGCGTCCGGCCTGGAATGATCCTGTCCTCATCAAGCGTCTCCTGGACATCGGGGCGCCGGCGGTTCTGATCCCATTCGTTCAAAACGCCCGGGAAGCAGAACTGGCCGTGGCCGCCTGCCGCTATCCTCCGGCAGGCATTCGCGGCATTACGTCGGTCGGCCGGCCCAGCGGCTACGGACGCTTGCCCGCCTACCTCAAGCAGGCCGACCGGGAGACCTGCGTCCTCGTGCAGATCGAGACCGCAGCGGCTCTTGCTGAACTGGAGGCAATCGCGCGTGTCGACGGTGTCGATGGCGTGTTCATCGGCCCCGCGGATCTGTCCGCATCCTTGGGCCATATCGGAAACCCGCAGCACCCGGAGGTCCAGGCCGCCATTCAAGATGCCGTGCGGCGGCTTCAGGCTGTTGGAAAGCCTGCCGGCATCCTTGCCCCACGGGAGACGGATGCCCGCCGCTACATCGAATGGGGCTATGGCTTCATTGCCGTCGGGTCGGATCTCGGGCTTCTGGTCAAAGGTGCCGACGAACTGGCACAGAGCTTCAAATCGAACGCCTCGGCGAACACGCCGCCAAACGGGCGATGAAGGCTCGAGGGACTCCGGCGATGAGCCGGCCCTGAGCCTTCGTCGGCAAGGTACGGCGCGTACTCTCGTATTCCGTTCATCGTGCTGCCTTCGCAGCACGCTTTCACACAAGAACGGAATTGCTGCATATTTCTGCGCGGGAAAGCTCCACGAGGGTTTTCGCTTCGCGATACGAGCCGCTCGTTGTGGTTCGCGCAGGAGAAGGCACCATGTCCTCCATAACCTCAGGCTTGGCCCAACAATACAGCGACAGCCAAAAGCTGGCGGCACGGGCGCGCATCAATTCCAGGTACACAATCGCCGAGATCGGCTGGTTTCCTTGGGTTGCGAGACATTTGCCTTTGAATTCCGGCAATCATGTCCTGGACGCAGGCTGCGGCCCGGGTTGGTTCTGGGCGGCAACGGCAAGCACGCTGCCTGAAAAGCTCAATCTGACCCTTTCCGATCTCTCACCTGGAATGACCCAGGAGGCTGTCGAACGTTGCGGGCCGTTGCCGTTCGGATCGGTTCGGGGCGAGCAGGCCGACGCCTCCGCCCTGCCCTTCGAGGACAACGCCTTCGACGCGGTGATCGCCATGCACATGCTCTATCATCTTCCGGACCCGGCCAAGGGCATCGCGGAGATGCATCGCGTTCTGAAGCCCGGCGGCTTCCTCGCGGTCACGACCAATGGCACCGACAACATGCGCAGGATGTACGAATTGACCACGATCTTCGGCAGTCAACCCTGCGATCCCGCGGCCGTCGCTTTCGGCTTCGACAAAACCGAAAGGTTAATGCAGGCACAGTTCGGGAACGTCACCGTGGCACGACATCCGGCGAGACTTCGGATCACGGATCCGGAAGATGTTTTCCTGGCTCTCACGTCCTATCCGCCCGGAGATCGAGCCGGTGAGACTCAGCTCCTCGAATTCCGCGCAGCCATTGCCGCTGCATTCGAGGAGGGGCATGGCGTGATGGAGGTCGAGAAGCAGACCGGGCTGTTTGTCAGCCGCAAGACGGATGCAGGATAGACTCTCGAAAGAATGCCCGCTGTCGAACCATTGCTGTTGGCGGAACGGGCCGATGCCATATGGAGGGCACTTGGGAGCGCCGAATTTGCCGCCGCCCTGGACGTCTTGAGAGCACTCGTCGGAGAGCTGCGCTTGCTGGTTCGGAGAAGCGCGTCCTTGCTTCGGCAGACGTGATGATCCCCTGAGACGCGCTGTATGCGTCCGGGTCGATGGTGTCTGGGACGATCCTGGGAGCTGGAACTGTCACGGAAGAGCGATCACCTCCCTCATTAATCATTTGTAGCGTTCCCCCGGCTTGCGGCAAGCCCCTCGCCATGCCCCATAAACGCTCCCCTCGTTTCGAACCTGAGGGAGCCGTGAAGATGCGTGTGCTGTTGTCGACCTATGGATCACGCGGAGACGTCCAGCCGATGGCGGGGCTTGGCCTTGCTTTGCAGAAGCTCGGTGCGGAGGCACTGATCAGCGCTCCGTCCGATGCGGAATTCGTGGCGTTGCTGGACCGAGCCGGCCTGCCGCTGGCGCCAGCCTTCATGCCCGTGCGCCAATGGATCGCGACGGCGAGACAATTAGGCTTGAGCCTGCCGCAGCTCGCAGCCAGGATGGTTCCGGCCCAATTCGATGCGATTGCCGCAGCGGCCGAAGGCTGCGATGCCATCGTCGCAACGGGCCTGTTCCCGTCCGTGGCGGCCGCTCAGGCCGTAGCCGAGAAGCTGGGCATCGATTTTATCTGCGCGGTCTTTTACCCGATCGCCCTGCCTTCACCTCACCACCCGCCGATGGAATACCCAGGCTGGCCGCATCCGCCGGAAATGACCGATAACCGGGCGCTGTGGGCGTTCAACGCCCAGGCGAAAGACGCACTCTTCGGCGCGGCGGTGAACACCCACCGCGCCTCGGTCGGCCTGCCGACACACGCGAATATTCGCGACCACGTCTTCACGCTCCGACCGTGGCTGGCATCGGACCCGGTCCTCAGTCCCTGGCAGCCGACCGAGATGACCGACGCTGTACAGACCGGCGCCTGGATCCTGCCGGACGCGCGCCCGCTCCCGGCCGATCTGGAGACCTTCCTCGATGCCGGCGCTCCCCCGGTTTATGTGGGATTCGGCAGCATGACCATGCATGCTTCGGGCGACTCCGCCCGCACCGCCATCGAGGCGGTCCGCGCACAGGGCCGCCGCGTGATCGTCGCTCAGGGCTGGGCCAATCTCATGCCGATCGACGACCGGAACGACTGCTTCGCCGTCGGCGACGTCAACCAGCAGGCCCTGTTCACCCGGGTCGCGGCCGTCGTGCATCATGGCGGAGCCGGCACGACCACTGCGGCCGCATGCGCCGGCGCACCCCAGGTGATTGTGCCCCAGTGCGCCGACCAGCCCTACTGGGCCCGCCGGGTCACCGAATTGGGCATCGGTGCGGCGCATGACGGCCCGGTGCCGAGAGCCGAGTCGCTTCCGATCCCGCTGCAGATAGCGCTGGTCCCGGGCACCCGTGAGCGAGCGGCCGCCATCGCCAAGACGATCCGTCGCGACGGAGCGGCGGTGGCTGCCGAACGGCTCGTTGCTGCGATTCAGGGAAAGGCGAGCGGCGTCAGGCGGCCCTGACACGACCATGTCGAAGCGCGCGGGGACAGCCGGGACAGAAGCGGTTCCGATCCTGCCTCGGGTCAGGCATCCGCGGCATGCCCAGACGATCTCGCCGCATCGAAACCTGTCCGAAAGTGCAGTTTCCTTTAAGCTGCGCCTTTGCAATACTTGCGCATGTGGAACATCTGCCTTCAAGGCAGATGTTCCCGCCAAAATGACCGGGGGACAACCTTCGGCATATGGGGGATTTCATGAAGAACGTGGCCAACGCGCCCGAGATCACGGATCCGTATGCGGCGCTCGAGAAAATTCTGAAGGTCATCGGCAGAACGTGGCTGAGCGAGGAATGGCGCCTTGAGGACATTCGCCTCCTCGCTCAGGAAGCCATTGGATCTCGCGGAAAGGTGGCGACCCGCGGGAAGAGAGCGAGCGGGAAAGGCGCCGCAGGCGTTGCAACCCCTCTCACGCCGCAACTTCATTTCAACCCGGATCTTCCGCTCACGCCCGCCAAGCGGAGCGAGCGCCGCCCTTCCTAGCGCATCCTGCGAACCCGAAAGGCCGCAGCCGCAACGTGGCTCCGGCTTTCCGCCAACAACGGTGCACTGGGCGGACCAACGCTCGCACCCTGAGCCCGCGGACAGGCGACGTGCGGCATGTTGTCGATTGGGCCGGATCCCAAGCCGGATCCCCTTTTAATCCTATTGCAAATCGTTTAGACGCTCCGACGCGAAAGCTCGCGAGTTCAATTCAAGTAAAAGTGCTTGCCGGATACTGAATCCGCCAGAGACTTTCGTTTCATTGTAACAATAGGTTTGGAAGCGCGGCAAAGCTGCAAGATTAAGCTTTTCGAAAGCGGCGGGTTTTACTCTCTCGTCGCAAAGCTGACTGCTGTTTGCGGGCGACGGCTCGCACGAACCTTCGCGGTATCAACATAACTATTCGATTGAAGAACCATGCCTGCTGTCGAAACATATTCTTCCACTGGTAACATCTACATCGATGCCGTTCTCGGCTCCACCCGATGGGTGCCGAGCAACCTGACCTACAGCTTTCCCACGACGGCCGCCTCCTACGGCTCATCTTATGGCGACGGTGAGGCCGCGAAGGGATTTGGCGCCTTCAACGGGACGCAGCAGGCCATCGCGCGCACGGCATTGAATCTCTATTCCGCCGTCAGCAACCTGACATTCATGGAACTGGGCGGAACAAGCGGCCCATCGGCCGATCTGCGCTTCGCGCAATCGGACCTGCCCAATACGGCGTGGGCTTACTTTCCGAGCACGAATGCGGCAGGCGGCGACGTCTGGGTCAACAATTCCAGTCTGAGCTATGCGAGCCCGATGAAGGGCAACTACGCCTATTTCACCATCGTGCATGAAATCGGCCATGCCCTGGGGCTCGAGCACTCCCACGAGAACGGCATGCCGCTCGATCGGGACAGCATGGAATATACCGTGATGAGCTACCGCTCTTACGCGGGCGCTTCCGTCAGCACGGGCTATGCCAACGAGAATTGGGGCTACGCCCAGTCTCTCATGATGTACGATATCGCAGCCATCCAGCACATCTACGGCGCGAACTACGCCACCAACAGCGGCAACACGACATATACGTGGAGCCCGACCACGGGCGAGATGTTCATCGACGGCGTCGGACAGGGCGCTCCCGGCGGCAATCGAATCCTGCTGACCATCTGGGATGGCGGCGGCGTCGATACCTACAGCTTCACCAACTATACCACCTCTCTCACGATCGACCTGCAACCCGGAGCGTGGACGATCACGTCCCAGGAGCAGCGCGCCAAGTTGAACTGGGACGGCTCCAAGCTCGCCGTCGGCAACATTGCCAACGCCCTTCTCTATCAAGGCGATACGCGCTCTCTCGTCGAGAACGCCTCCGGCGGCTCCGCAGGCGACGTCATCAAAGGCAACGCGGCCATCAACACGCTTCGCGGCAACGGCGGCAATGACAAGCTTTACGGGCTCGGCGGCGGCGACGCGCTGTTCGGTGGAAGCGGCAGTGACAGGCTCGAGGGCGGCGCGGGCAACGACAAACTTTATGGTCAGGCCGGCAAGGACATCCTCGTCGGCGGGAGCGGAGCGGATACGTTCGTCTTTCAGGCCCTGAGCGATTCCCGTGGATCGTCCTTCGACACGATCCAGGATTTCCGCCGAGGGTCGGACCGCATCGACCTGCGTAGCATCGATGCCAACACGAAGGTCGCGGGCAATCAGGCCTTCACCTTCATCGGAAAGTCCGCGTTCCACCACAAGGCCGGGGAGTTGCGCTTTTCCGACGGGATCCTGTCGGCCGACGTGAACGGCGACTCGCTCGTCGATTTCAAGGTCAAAGTCGCGGGTCTCTCCGCGCTGTCGAAGGGCGACTTCTATCTGTAATCAGGTTTTTGTGACTGGCCTCATCGTGGAGCCGGGTTGCCATTTCGCCTGCGCCGAACTCGCCATCGAACAGCGGCGGACCAAGCTGCGCCATCCTTGGACGAATGGCCCGGTCGGGCGCATGAACCGGACGATCAAGGAAGCCACTGACAAGCGCTTCCACCACGGAGGCCACGATCAGCTCTGTCGGCATCTCGCCGCCTAAAGCTTCGCCCGTTGTCCGAAGACGCTGCGCGGCCTCACGCCGTATCGCGCCATCTGTAAAGCTTGGACCGATGCGCCGCTCAGTCCACTTGCGCATGCACTCGTCGCCACGGCTCGAATCAGACTTACCTATGCATCGGAGCTTCAACTCGCCCCTGTCATATGCGAGATCCGATATTATTACGATATAATGATATATATAAAATCAAAGCATAGATGAGCTGTCTGCATTGTACCTCCTGTGAGGATATGCAAGATTAAGCGAGCTTTCGATAAGCTAGTTGCGATCGTAGACAGTACCGGCAAATCTTGGAATGCGGGCTGATAAAGTGATAACCGCAGCGCAGTTCGCAGATATTATTGAGTTGATTTATCAAACGCCATCCGAGGCTGGCGCATGGGAAAGCCTTGCCGCAAGTCTCGGCGAACTATTTCACAGCACGAGTTCGATATTCATTCATGATGCACGATCGAAGTCGGTCGTGGTCGATATGAGCAAAGGGTTCGAAAAGCCTTACATCGAGAGCTACAAGCAGCATTATGTAAGAATTAATCCGTTGATACCTGGTACGCTCGCCCTCCCCACAGGAAAAGTGGCGCGTATGTTTGAAGCCGTCCCGAAGGACAGGTTCGAGCGAACGGAATACTATAATGACTGGTTGATGCCGCAACGCCTGAAATTTGCCATCGGAACTCATCTCACCCTCGGCACAAGCACATCCATGTTCGTCGCATTCCATCGGCATCAGGGGGCCAAAGACTATAGCGACGAAACAATCGAATTCCTCGGACGAATGGTCCCGCATTTTGAAAGAGCGCTCTCCATCGGCAACCGCTTCCGTCTCCAGGACGCTTTGGAGATCGCCCAGATCCGTGGGCTGGATCAGCTTGGTTTCGGCATCGTCCGGCTCGATCGACGATGCTCGATCTACGACATCAATCCGAATGCCGAAGAGCTCATCAAGCGTGATCTCGGCATGAGCCTGCGCTTTGGCCGGCTTTCTCTCGTTTCCCCCGATCATGATCGCCACTTCCGAGGACTCGTGGCCAAGGTCATTGATGAACGCATAGCTCAGCCTCTTGAGATCTCCCTCAGGAACGGAGAGCGTCTCGACGCTGTCATTGTTCCGACGCATCATCATTTCGGACCGACCGTCACTGGCGTTCACGCATTGCTTCTCATCAAGTTCAAACATGCCAGCCCGGGGCAATCCGTAGACGCACTCGGCAAAGCACTCCGGCTGACCCAGGCAGAGACCAAGCTCCTAGGAGCGCTTGCGGATGGAAAAACGATTTCGGAATACAGTCAGGAAAATCACCTGAGCCGCAATACCACCAGGTCCCAACTCCAAGCTCTTTTCCAAAAAACCGGGGTGTCACGACAGGCGGATTTGGTGCGGCTGGTTTACAGCCCGAATTTGATGCAGGCGGACGAAGGACTTCATCGGGGCGAATGAACCTGCTTCACTCAGCGGCCTGTGCGAGCTTTTTCCTGGCCTCCTCCGGATCATATACGAACCCGCTGCTGAGCAGGACGTCGAGCCGACCCTGCAAATACATCTGCGCAGGGACAGCCTCTTTCTCCGTAGGCAGAAGGAGCAACCGCCGGCGGTCCTGGGGATCGGGCTTCCTCATCAGCGCGCCTGCGGCTTCCATGTCGTCCAAATGGCGAGACAGAGTTGCCTCCGTGCTGAACTGCATGAAGTAAGTCATCATTTCTTTCAGCGTGATAGGACGTCCATCAAGGTAGCGTATCAGCACCATGGCGCACACCATGTCGCTTTCGAATACGTTGCGGCTGCGGTTCCGGACCATGACATTCCCCGCCATGCGCTTCTCAAAGTCGGATCGGAAGGCAAGCCACGCAATCTCCATCTCGAGCGCCGCAATCTGCTCCTGGCTGAGGCAGGCTGGATCGAGAGTATCAACATCGGAACTTCGGACCCGGGTGCTGAGATTGGACGACACAGACCTGGGTGAACCGGTCTGCTTAGATCGCCTGGAACCTGGCATAAACTCGATCTCCACAGGATGAGTCGAGGTCCGGATATGGCATATGGCTCCCTGGGGTTCCCTATGCAAACAAATAGGTTCTTACAGCACTTTGATGGACGGTGCGGTAGCACACATGCGCTGAGGTGTAGCCTCGTTCCGAGTGAGAGCAGCTTGGATTAAATGAAGCAACAGGCTTTGACCTAATGATGGTCAGGGAGGAAAGCGATGAAACTCGCCATGGCCACATCGTTGTCGCGCCCTACGATCCTCGCTGTTCAAATAGGTTGGAGGTGCAAACGACATGATAGGCTTGGGTTTTCCGTTCAACGTCCATTCGAGCCCAGTCGATGCGCTTTCAAACCATCAAGGAGATCGTTCTCGCCATCTGCGCCGTCAGCGTAGCCGGCTGCCAGGGTGGTGGGTCGGCGCCTGTCGGTGATCCGGCAGGTTTCCAGTACAATGCGCCAGGTTCTGCCTCTGCCAGAGTCAACGCTGAACTTGACGCAGAGGCGAGAGCATTCGGGGCCGCTCAAGGAGCGGCGGGCCTTGCAGCAGCGATGGATCCGACCGGGCTATCGGTGATCCCTCTCACGGTCGGCGGCGGAATTGCACATAAAGCCTGGCTCGCCAAGAACCACGCAAAGATGGAGGCTGCCGCAGAAGAGGACATTCAGTCAGCATACCGGAAATATGGCATGAATCCCGATGGGACGCCGTCAGGCAAACCCGGGCCAGGATCGGCACCGGCAGAATAGCCCAGCACCTCTGACGACCGCGTCGCCGACGCTCTCATCTATGTCCCACAGACGGAGCTTATGATCGAACGCACGCGATCGGAACTGACTGCCTAAAGAGCGGAGCGAATGACGACTCACGTAACAAAGAAGTCCTTGTAGGTCATCTTGAGGTTTTTGGAGAGAGTGGCAATCTGGATCTGAGCCTGTGAGCCCGAGCCGTCGGCGTCGTAGTAGAGCGCCCCCGTCTTCCTGTTGTAGATGACATGATCGTCCCGGTCATGCGCCTTCACACCCTGGTAGAACTCTCCCTTCTTGACCACACCCTTCTTGGCCATTTTGGTGAACACGCTCTTCTTCAGGTGGATCGTGTCGTCCGTGACACTGAAGTCCACGATCCGGTCCTGATTGGCCTTGTTGACCTTCGCCGACTTCGACAGCTTGGTGTCAAGCACGAAGATATCCTGACCATCACCGCCCTCCAGCGTGTCCTTGCCGGCCCCGCCGTAGAGCCTGTCGTTGCCAGCCTCGCCCCCCGAGTATGTCGTTGCCCGACAAGCCGGAGAGAACGTCGTTGCCAGCCTCGCCTTCGAGCCTGTCAGCACCGACTGTGCCCGCGAGCGTGAATGGTGTCGTCTCGATGGCATCAAGGATGCTCAACGTGAAGGTGGTTGTGCAGCGGTCCCCCCCATCCTGCCGGCCTTGCGCCCTCGCAAGCAGAGCCAGAGCTAGATCGGCAGGTCATGAACCCATCTTTGGGAGGTCGAGTTGTAATGATCGAGGCCGGGCCTCTTTGCACAGCTCTGCCGTGACGGCGATAAGAAGGCCCGCGAGGTATTTGCGGACCGGTCCAACCAGCTCGACATATAGAGCCGTGACAGGTCTGTGATCGCCGGCCTTGCTCATCGCCAGACGCGGGCGGGCTCGTGCGTGATATGCCATGATGGACCTGAGACCATGCCGTTATCGGACCGGCGGGGCGTAGAGGATGCCGCCCATACTCCAGAGCTGATTCAGGCCGCGCGGGATGCCAAGGCGCGACTCGACCCCGAGATTCCGCTCGTAGATTTCAGCGTAATTGCCCGCCGCTCGGACGGCGTCCAGCGCCCAAGTCCCCTCTAGGCCCAGCATCCTGCCGGATTCCCCTTCCAGGCCGGCGAAGCGGCGCACATCGGGTTTGTGCGACTTCGCCGTCTCGTCTGCGTTCGCTGACGAAATGCCGAGTTCCTCGGCGTTCACGAGGGCGAAATTCACCCATTTCACGATCGTGAACCACGCGAAATCGTCCGCGCGCGTTACAGGACCAAGGGGTTCTTTTGAGATGATGTCCGGAAGAATGACCGCATCGCTGGCACGCCGGAGCTTCAGACGCTCGGCGAAGAGCGCGGACTGATCGCGCGTCAGCACGTTGCACTGGCCCGATTGAAAGGCCGCGAGCGCCTCGGCGGCACTGGGAAAGGCGCGTTCCTCGAAGGTCATCGAGTTCGCACGGAAAAAGTCGGCCAGATTGAGCTGGCTCGTGGTCCCCGTCTCCACGCACACCTTGGCGCGGTCGAGTTCGAGCGCCGAGGCGACGGCGCGATCCCGCATCACCATGAAGCCTTGTCCGTCATGATAGGTGATGCCGGCGAACGCAAGTCCGAGACCTGCCTCCCGCTCCAGGGTCCAGGTCGAGTTCCGCGACAGCAAGTCCACGCGACCTGTGCGCAGGGCATCGAAGCGCTCCCCGGCGGAGAGCGGCACGAACGTAACCTTGGCGCGATCTCTGAAAACGGCACCGGCGACGGCACGGCAGAAATCGACATCGAAGCCGGACCACTCCCCCTGATCATTGCGCTCGGAGAACCCGAACAGACCATCGCTGACGCCGCATTGCAGAGTGCCGCGTTGCTTCACGCTTTCCAGGGTTCCTGCCCCGGCAGGGACTGCCAGAACGGTCATCAGGCCAGCGAAGAGAAAGGTTTGGGCCGCGCTCAACATGGTCCTTGTTCTCCGATACGTAACCGGTGCACCCCATTTCTGGTTTGCAAGACTGAACGGAATCTGCCGCTCATAGGCTGGCGCCATGGCGGACGACCACCTTCGTGCCGAGCGGCACGCGTGCGTAAAGATCGATGACGTCGCCGTTGGCGAGCCTGAAACACCCGGACGAGATCGCATGGCCGATGGTCTCCGGCTGATTGGTTCCGTGGATCCGAAACACGGTCGAGCCGAGATAGAGTGCGCGGGCCCCCATCGGATTTCCCGGCCCTCCGGCCATGAAGCGTGGGAGATAGGGCTGGCGCGCAATCATCTCGGGCGGCGGCCGCCAATCCGGCCACTCGGCCTTGCGGCTCACCTGCACCAGTCCGGACCATTGAAACCCTTCGCGCCCGACGCCGATCCCGTAGCGCAGGGCGCGGTTGTTGCCCTGGACGACATAGAGAAATCGTTCCGACGTATGGATGACCACGGTGCCGGGTGCCTCGCTCGATCTGAAGAAGACCATCTGCCGGGCAAAGGGGCCATCCGGAATGACGACCTCCTCGGTCGAGATGCGGCCCGGCTCGTCACCGATTTCCAGCGTCTCCGGTGGCTTGGTTCCAGACTGGGCCGCGGCTCGGTCGGCAAGGCCGGTTGTCAGTATAAGCCCCGCAACGATCACAAGCGCTTGGCGCGCAGCTGAAGTCCCGTGTTGGTTCGTTCGCAGATGCCGCAAGGTGCCTTCCTCCGCTCGACGGGGTTCGACCGTCAGGTGCCGCAGCGCACGTATACGAACGTGCCGTAACGCTGGTTCGCATCCGGATCGACGAACCGCATGGTCATCAGATTGTTGGTCGCGGAGAGAATCTCGCGGTCCTGCGGATGGCCCGGAGGAGCTTCAAACCCGAGATACGTCCTGCCCGCGGTATCGCCCTTGAGCCTGAGCTCGTAAAGCTGCGGATCATCCGCGACATGCATCATCACACCGTCGGTCGGACCTTCGACAATTCTGTAAGGCTGGCTGCACTGGGCCCTCGCCTCACGTTCTGTCCTTTGCCGATCCTTCTCGGTGTGAAAGGACGCGGTACCCCATCGGCCAATCAGGCGCTCCCGCCCGAAGGCTGCAGGAGCCGCAGCGACAACAGGCGATGTTTCATTGTCGGATGTAAGGGTACAGCCAGCGCCTGTCAGAGCGACGGCGACAGCAACGGCACATTCAACCCGGATTCTGTTTCGTGGGGATTTGCGCTGGAAGACAACGCCGAGCAGGCCGCGCCGATATTCGGCCTCTTCGAGCAATGCTTCGTCGCCCGGTTTTCGAGATGGCATGTCCCGTTCCCCGTCATCATGCCGGCAGATCACGCAGATGAGGCCCCTGCGCTTGCGCGCCACGTTTGGGCGGTCTCTTCGGCGATGCCTGGTATCCCTTGCTCATCCCGGGCTTTTTCGCTCGGGAATGGGCAAGCTAGGTCGCTCGACGCCTCCATGCTTGACACTTCGGGACGAGTGCTTGGCAGTTCGGGACAGAAGCACCGTCCACTCAGTGTTCATGTGAACGGAACGGAGTTCCCACAGGAATGGTCGTCGCAGCCCTAACAGTTCGACAGTGGGCCCATAGACACGGTGTCCTGAAGCACGGGCCGATGCTCCAGGCTCTCGTTTAACGCACTCTTCACGCGAGAACTCTTCCCGCTTTTGCGTTCAATGCTCCGGAATATACCGAACCGGCGATAATAAATTCAGGCCTTCGCGCCGGGACATTCGTAACGGCACGCTGTGGAAGCGCTCTAAATCCGGGGCGATGTCTGTCTTGCCAGCTGACGCGAGCGCTGCACCCGTTCCACCTCGCGCAACTTGCGCGCCCTTTCCTGAAGGTCCTCACGGCTCGCCCACCACCAGCCGCTCGTGGATTTGCCTCCCGGCTCCTCGTCCTTTCGAGGCGGTCTCGTGCGGTAGATTTCCTGCAAGGTCGGCATGCGCCAATGGGCCCAGACATAGCGGGACACATCGCCCTGCACGTGCGGGTACAGCCCAACGGCAGGCTGTGCGGCGAGGGGGGCGACATCAATGGCCTCGAACACCACGACGCCCCAGTTTGCCGTCGCAACCGGGCATCCGAGAGGAGGCAGGTCGCTCGATGGAACCGGATAGCGTCTGCGCCGCCGCTCCGTCTGAATCAGATTGGCCTCATCCGAGGCTTCGGCCTTTTGCGCCTCCCGGCGTTTCCTGCGGGCCTCGGGCTCATTGCGGCGCGCCGCCTCCTCGATCTCGGGCCAGCGCGCCTTCAAC